>JBEMAY010000004.1:0-80360 GCA_040274765.1 Psychrobacillus sp. | reverse complement strand
ATTTTTTGTAAACGTTTAAAATGATTTGCATTGACTATTCTGCCATAGTCAGTACTTTCTTGTACATTTTCTCCATAAAAATGATGGATTGCTTTCTGTAACTTTTCAATCAGTTTATCTTTTACCGACTCTTCCACTAATAAATAGTCAGGAGCGATACACGTCTGTCCGGCGTTCACTAATTTTCCCCAAACAATACGCTTAGCCGCTAAATCTAAGTTAGCCGTATGATCAACAATAGCTGGGCTTTTTCCACCTAACTCTAAAGCAATAGGAGTAAGTCTTTTAGAAGCTGCTTCCATTACTACCTTTCCTACGTTTACACTACCTGTAAAGAAGATAAAATCAAAGGGAGCATGGATTAAAAGAGAAGTCTCTTCTTTTTCTCCCTCCACTACTCTTATATAATGCGGATGAAATGCCTCCGCAATTATCTTTTTCACTACATTTGTAGTATGAGGAGTAGTTTCGGAAGGTTTAACCATCGCACAATTACCACCAGCAATGGCACCTATTAACGGTTCCATTACTAGCTGAAAAGGGTAGTTAAAAGGTGCAATTATTAGTACAGTTCCATAAGGTTCACTAATTATCTGGCTTTTAGACGGCATTAAAGCCATTGGGGTTTTCACCTGTTTAGGCTGCATCCATTCCTCCAAGTTCTTATTCATGTTGGAAATACTTTCATATATTAAACCTATTTCTGTTGTATATGCTTCAAATTCACTTTTTCTCAAGTCTTTATATAGAGCTTCTATCACTTCAACTTCGTGCTTCTTAATCGTATGTTTTAATAGTTCTAGTTGTTCGATTCGAAATTTTGCGGTTCTTGTTATGCCTGAGTAATAAAAAGCATTATGCTCCTCTAACATTATATCCAACTGCTGTGAAGTAAATTTCACCCAAATCATCTCCTCATCGACTTTGCTTTGTAGTAAATTCCTATTTGTGCTAGTTTTAGCACGACCTTCTTGCTAAAGCATACTATTTTTTTTTAATAGAAGAAAGAAATTGGATTTTCTCCCATGTACATTAATTGATTCAGAAATGGCATACTACTTTCAAAGGATTAATTAGTTTTCTTTCTAACTAAGTTCTTTAACCCGAAAACTTTATTAGAAAATTATTATTTCTTAATTAGCGTTTGAGGGTGCAACAAATTGGGGTATATAAAAGTCAAATGAATTATTATTTAAATGCTTTTTAAAAAGGAGAGGAAATATAATGACGGAAACTCAAACATGGTGGGAACCTATTTTTCAAGGACCAATGTCAATAGGATTAAACAAGGAACGTTTGCAAAATGAACTGGAAGAGGAAACTTTCTTATATTTCCAGCAGGATAATTCTATTACAAACGAAACAACTACAATTGAATAATATATAAATTCAAAATTGAAAAGACTATTTAAAAAATAATTGTTACCATTAAGAGGAGATTCTTTGGATTCTCCTCTTTTTGCTATTATACGCTTTTATAACCTATATTCTTTACATAGTATTTAAAATAATGTATGAAATAAGCTAAAAAGCCTGCAAACAAAATTTATTTTGTCCACAGACTTTAATTTCTTATTATGTTGTTGTACCTTTGATGTTTGTTTCTGGAGCTGTCTCTTCTGGCGAAATATCTTCAAAGGTCTCATTGGCTTCTTCTAAATCTCTTGTTCGATGAGCCAGACGAGATGCTGCGCTAGCAGCGATGCTTGCAACCAAATCATCTAAAAAGGTGTGAATGCTTCCACCCTTCTTCGTATCCAGCTTAGAAATGATTCCAATTTTGTTCTTATCTAGATGCCCAAACGTGGTGACCGCTATACTCCCGTATGTAAATACAGCACCTAAGGCGATTGTTTCGTCTACTCCGAACAATCCTTCATCCGCTTCTACAATTTGTTGAAGAGGAGCGGAAAGCATCTTTTTCTCAGCAAGCTCATCTAATTCGATACCAACTAAAATGGCATGCTGCATTTCTCTTTTTTTCATTACGCTCTTAATCGATTCAATACAATGCTCAATTGTTAATCCTTTATTATAAGGAAATTGCATTTCATACACTATTTTGGCAACCTCTTCAATGGTAACTCCTCTACGTTTTAATGCATCCAGCGTGGCTTGCTCAACTGTTCTCGAATGCACTCTCAATGATTCATTTTCCAAAAAATAACCTCCTATATAATTTCACATCGTAAAAATCCTTGAAACTGCTCTCATTATACCTCTTTCCCAGTATATGTTACAATTTCTATATAACATGACAACGAGGTGTAAATATGAATCGAGGCACATTACAAGACACAACCATTTACAGTAAGGCTCTAGATGAAGAGATCCAGTTATTAATTTATCTACCCCCAAATTATTCGCCATTATACAAATATAGTGTTCTTATCGCTTCTGATGGAAAAGACTATTTTCAGCTTGGCAGAATATCCCGAGTAGCGGACGAGCTATACGAAAACCGTGAAATAGAGAATTTAATAATTGTGGGAGTACCTTATAAGAATGTAAAAGATCGCCGAAGTAAATACCACCCTGAGGGAGAGCAGCAGCTGGCGTATTCACGATTTATAGCACAGGAGCTAGTTCCTTATATAGATGAAAACTATCCTACCTATCAAATTGGAATGGGGAGAGCACTAATTGGTGATTCACTAGCTGGAACAATTTCCTTACTTACCGCTCTGAGGTACCCAAACACTTTCGGCAAGGTTATTCTTCACTCTCCTTTGATTAATAATGAAATATTAGACAAAGTGGAAAATCATAAAGAAGTGAGTGCTTTTTCTATTTATCAAGTAATAGGAAATCAAGAAACGGCTGTTAAAACAGGGGATGGTTTACTTACCGACTTTCTTACTCCCAACCGACAATTGCATGATTTGCTAAAAAATAAAGGAGTTTCTACCTTTTATGACGAATTAAACGGAGACCATACATGGAAGCTTTGGCAACCGGATATTAAAAGATCACTGCTAAACAATTTCAGTCTGTAGGGTATTTTTGATATAATAGAAATATATTGTAAGATAATTAAGGAGGTCATGATTATGAAATACGGTATTGTTGCTTTTCCATCAAAAAAGGTTCAAGATTTTGCAAACTCTTATAGAAAGCGTTATGATCCCCATTATGCCCTAATTACTCCTCATATGACATTAAAGGGAGTTTTTGAAGCAGATGAAGCCCAAATTAAAACAATAGCTGACCATATTAATGATATAGCTAAAAAACATAAGCCTTTTACTATGAAAACTACTAAGGTAAGTTCTTTTGCACCTGTAACGAATGCGATATATTTTAATGTTCAGTTAACTCAAGAATTAGAAAAGTTACATGAGGATTTAAATTCGATTGAATTCCACGATGAGCAGACGTATTCATTTGTCCCTCACATTACTATTGCACAAAAACTTAGTGGTAGTGAGCATGATGATATATTACCTCAACTAAAAATGATTGGCGCTCAATTCGAAGAAGAAATTGATCGAATTCATTTGTTGTATCAATTAGAAGACGGTTCATGGACCGTGTATGAAACCTTTAGACTGTCTGGAGCTGAATGATCTTGGTATTTGCGAAAATTGTAGAAACAGAGAAAGAATATGAGGATGCTTTCCATATAAGAAGAAGAGTATTCGTAGAGGAACAAGACGTTCCTCTACATTTAGAGTTAGACGAATATGATATGAAATCGACACATTTTGTCGCCTATGATGGTGATACTCCATTTGGAGCTGGTCGAATTCGTATAGCAGAGCCCCATGTAGGTAAAATAGAACGAGTATGTATCTTACCTGAGTATAGAGGTAAGCATCTAGGTAATTTAATGATGGATTGTATGGAGAAATATGCAATGGACCACCAATTTAAAAAATTAAAATTAAATGCTCAAAGTCAGGCGTTACCTTTCTATGAAAAAAGAGGATATGTCATTACATCCCCTGAATTTCTAGAAGCTAGTATACCTCATCGGGCAATGGAAAAAGAATTATAATTTAAGCAAAAGTAAAACCCGCTAACTAAAAAAGTTAGCGGGTTTTACTTTTGCTTAAATATAGGTATTCACATAATGTCCTTTACCTGATATTTCTGCAATAATAGGTGATAAATTAACGGGGTTAGGTTGGATAAAGCCTTTATATAATGGCAAGCTAGAAAGTTCCTTATTACCCGATAATTGCTTTTCTTCCTTTTGTTCTATGTCTTCATTTTGTTGAAGATTAGTTAAGTGGTTATCAAAATTTGATTTCATCTTAACTGATTGAACATTATTGATTTGAGCAAAATTATATTCTTCCATTTGCATTCGATTAGCATAAATTTGTGATTGCAAAGGTTGAACTGGAATAATATACCCCATTCTTATCCACCTCCATTATAAACTCTATGCTCTTTACCCCATCTTAATTTATCCTAAACCTCTTTTTTAGAAAAAATTACAACAATTTTTCAATATCAGTTAAACTTATAGAACTTCCTTTTTGGAGGATAGAGTTCGTCAGCTGATCTTCTAATTCTTTAGAAACAGGTTTGTTAGCTACCCTGCCTACTTTTCTTACGATTTTTCTTACTTGATGTTCGTTGGTAAAATCAGCATTCGAAATAGCGTTAGCTAATGTAAAAAGCTCATCCATTGATACACCAGTTTTATTCTCAATCGCTCTAAAAAAAGAATTTTGCATGCATTTTCCCCCTCGCATTATTTATATCCAGGTATTAAGAGAGAAAGGTGCTTCCTACAATTATTAATAGAATGAATAAAACTACGAGTAAAACAAATGCATTAGAACCTCTATTTCCATCATATTGATTTCCACAGTATTCTCCACCAGCATAACCATAACTACCACCATAACCGCCGCCATAGCCATAACATTCGCCACCACAATAGCCGTACATATCTTTCCCCCCTTCCTTTCAACTTATAGTATGCAAAGGGGAAATAGAAAATAGGGCATATTGATTAGTAGCGCGTTTTTCGTTTTTGAAATATAAAGGCTCCAATAATTCCAAACAGAATAGCAGCACTAATACCTGAACTAGTTACTTCGAACATTCCAGTTATTACTCCAACTAATCCATGCTTCTCTGCTTCTGCCATTGCTCCATGAGTTAACGAGTTTCCAAAAGAAGTAATCGGAATGGTGGCTCCAGCTCCAGCAAAATCGATGAGAGGCTCATAAAGCCCAAATCCATCGAGAACGGATCCAGTAACAACCAATCCACTTAACGTATGCGCTGGTGTAAGTTTAAAACCATCCATTAAAATTTGCCCAACTACACAAATTAATCCACCTACTACAAAAGCCGTGATCAATGATGATATCATATTATCCCTTCTTCTCCATTCGACATTCTATCGCATGTGCTATACAAGGAATGGTTTCCCCTTGTTGATAGGTTAAAGGAGACAGTAAAGCTCCTGTAGCTACCAGTAAAACTCGGTTAAACGTTCCTTTCTTAAGTTGACTATAAATATGGCTAAAAAATACAGAGGCTGAACATCCTGGACCACTCGCACCGGCATTAAAAAATTGATCGTCTCCATAATATTGAGCGCCAGCATCCTGTAAAATAACTCCACTATTTTCATCCTGGAACATTTCTTTTAATATGGAAAGACCTATTTTTCCGAGATCGCCAGTCATAATTAAGTCATAATCTGACATTTTACTATTCGTATTCTTCAAATGTCTTTCAATCGTGTCTCTTGCTGCAGGAGCCATTGCAGCTCCCATGTGAAGCGGGTCAGATTGCTGGCCATCAACTACTCTTCCCATCGTAGCATGCGAAATATATGGTGCATTTTTAGCTTTACTCTGCAATAAAGCAAATGCAGCTGCTGTTACTGTCCATTGAGCAGTTTTAGGCTTTTGGGCACCATATTCTATAGGATACCTAAACTGTCTTTCCACTGAAGGATGATGACTGGAGGCGCCAGCTAGCACATTTTTGGCATTGCCTGACTCTAAAAGAAGAGAACCTATAATAACGGCCTCCATAGAGCTAGCACAAGCAGAAAAAACACCAAAGTAAGGAATTGCCAGCTTTCTTGCTGCAAAATTAGTAGGAGACATCTGGTTAACTAAGTCTCCTCCTATAAGTAAGTCAATATTTTCTATTTTTTCATGGGATTTTTTTACCGCTACAGAACAAGCCTTTTCGATGAACCGACTAGCAGCTTGTTCATACGTTTCATTTTTTTCTTTTTCAGTGAGAAGTATCTCGTCAAATGATTGAGCAAAAGGACTAGCCTTTTCAACTGGACCAACTACAACCCCTGCACTTGCTATACTTGGTCGCTGTGAAAATGAAATAGTTCCACCTGTGTTTACCACGAAACCACTCCCAATTTAACTAAAATAGTTTTAACAAGCGCAACTAAAAAAGCAGAAAGTACGCCAAATACTATGACAGAGCCAGCTAGCTTGAACATATTTCCACCTACACCTAAAACATAGCCTTCTGTTTTATGCTCAATGGACGCTGAAATAACTGCATTACCGAAGCCTGTTACTGGCACAGCTGAACCTGCTCCACCGAACTGAGATATTTTCTTGTATAAACCAGTCCCTGTTAAGATCATGGCAATAAAGATCATCGTTGCTACGGTTGGATTTCCAGCAGTCTTTTCAGTAAATGGGAAAAAACGTATATAGAAAAAAGTAATTAGCTGTCCTACTGTGCAAAAGATTCCACCTACTAGAAAAGCTTTAAGACAACTTATAAATAGAGGGGCTTTAGGCGTTTGTTTATCAACGATTTTTTGAAATTGTTTTTGATCCATTATGTCTCTTCCTTCGATAGGGATTTAATGTCGCTAATTGATTTTTTTAGGTCGTCGTTTACCTTTTTCTTGTCCACTATTTTTTCGATTTCCCATTTAATTTTTATGTCTCCTGTCACGATCACTTCTTTATCGGGGAACTCTTTTTCAATTGCTTTTTTTACTTCGTCTTCAATCTTCACTTTCTGAAAACGTTTAAACCTCGGAATATCTATTGCAACTACAACATCATTGTTATCTAGCACACTTTGATATCCGACAATCTTATCTTGTTTCTTCAGAACTTCCTCAAGTTTTGAGGTATCTCTATCTGAATACACCTGATCTTTAGGACTAGAACAAGCCGTTAATAATAAAGATAACAGTAGAATAAACACTATTTTGGGCATTAGGCTATTTGCTCCTCTTTTTTTAGGATAGTATGGACGCCGTCTTTATAAATATACAAAATGCAATTGAGCTATTTGCCCCTGTTCATTTGTAACCCTTCACATAAATTACTAAAGAAAGAAGCAAAGGAGGTGAAACAAAATGGGTTGTGGAAAAAGTAATCACCCTTCTCCAAGTCCAGCTACTGGAAACTGTGTATGTGACGTAGTTCAAGCAATCGCAGATATTCAAGCACAAGCAGTCACTGATTGTGGATCTTGCCCAACTAGTTGTTTTTTAGAGCCACTAGGAGGTTTAGTAAGTCCTGTATCTAATCGTGCAGACACTCGTGTTTTTATGCTTTTAAATAAGGATGGCACGCCATTCTCTTCTTTGTTTAGATATACAGCTCCAGGAACTACAACAGTACAATGTAACGTTTCAATATTCTTCAGAGTAGAAGAGGTATTCGATAACTGCTGTGCAACTTTACGTGTATTAGCACCATTATCAACAGTAGGTGGAACATCTATTGTCCCTTTCTTAAATGACGATGGTACGATTGATATAGGAAGTTTCTGTTCTGTTAATGATTGGGATGCAACAACAAACTGTGTAACTGTGGACTTAAGCTGCTTCTGTGCAATTCAATGTGTAGCGGATGTATTCTTAGATATTTGTGACTGATCGTCTTTCAATATTGTAGTGTCTTTTCCGTTCGGCTAACTCACCGAACGGTTTTTTTTATTCTTATAAAAGTGCATGTCTTACTCTTTCAAGAGCAATATTTTAAATAGAACTAAACCTCACATAATTTCGGCTCCAGCCGACAAGCTAAGGACATGAAAGAGATTTGCAAAATCAAAATTAACAAAAGCAGGCAACAAAAAAAGCTACCTATATAAGGTAGCCTTAAACTATTTCAATATACTTCCACGCCAAAATATTTTTTTTACTTGATGTATAGGATAAGTCTCTATGCTCTCTCCATTGATACTTAATATTACTTGGTCTTCAGTCACTTCTTGGACTTCACCTTGAATAATACTCCCGTCGGCCATATGAAAACTTAACGGACGATAAACTTTCCGTTGAAACGGCTTAGATAAGAATTTCAGTTTTTCAAAAATAGCAATATTTATTACTGACATTGTATTATTTTTTATCTCATAAATAGAAGTACTTTCCTCTTCTATGATTGGCTCTTCTAATACTATTTCCACTTCCTCCTTTACACGTAGCTGTGGAGGAAGATGAAAAACTGGGGGACCTGATATATAAAGTATAGGATCATTTAAAGAACTCATGGGCACATCCTTTTTTTCCTTACTTTATGCCAAAAAGTTTAGATTGGTGAATCTATAAAGATGATATAAATAAGGTCGCTAAGCCCAAATAAATTAAAATACTGACTAAGTCATTAATAGTCGTGATAAAAGGACCAGAAGCTACGGCCGGATCGATTTTCAATCTATGAATAAGTAAAGGTATGAAAGATCCTCCAAGCGTTGCAAAAAATATAGAACCAAATATTGCAGCACCAACCAGCGTACCAATTAATAGGTCCTGTTTCCAAAAGTAAATGACACCAATAACTAATAAGCCACATATTAATCCTGTTATTAGCCCGGTGCCGGCCTCACGAAACAATAGCTTAGTTTTACTCTGCTCCTCTATATCCCCTGTAGCAATACCACGAACGGCGACTGCAAGAGCTTGTGTTCCACTGTTACCAGCCATTCCCGCAATTAAAGGAATAAATACCGCAAGCAAAGCTACCTTATCTAACGTTTGCTCGAAAATACTCATCAGATTTGCGGTCATCATCCCTAAGAAAAGAAGAATAACCAGCCAAGGTAACCTTTTTCTTGCAGCTGAAAATGGACCTTTATCAAACGTATCCATATCAGATACCGCTGCTAACTTAGAATAATCATCCGAAGCTTCCTCATCTAATACATCGATAATATCATCCACAGTGACGATTCCAAGTAGATGATTTTCAAAATCGAGAACAGGAACGGCTAAAAAATTGTAGTCCTTGATCATTCGAGCAACCTCTTCCTGGTCCTCATTCACAAGCACACTGACAACACGTTCATTCATGATATCCTTTATTAACGTGTCTTCATCAGCTACTATTAAATCCCTTAAGGATATTACCCCAGATAGTCGATGGGCTTCGTCGACAACAAACAAATAGTAAATCGTCTCTGCATCAGGAGCCGCATTTCTTAAAATAGTCATTGCAGAACGACAGGTGGAGTTCTCTGGAATTGCCACATATTCTGTCGTCATAATAGAACCCGCTGTATATTCCTCGTAATGTAACAAGTCCTTAATTTCCTGAGCGGATTCCTTATCCATAATATTTAAGTAACTGGCAACCTGGGCATCCTCAAGTTCATTTAAGACGTCTACTGCATTATCAGCGAACATATAAGAAAGCATATCTGCAGCATATGTCGTATCCATTTCTTTTAAGTAAAATTCATAAAGTTCCTCATCAAACTTATTTGCTTCGAAAAGCTCTGCCATCTCTTTTGGAGAAAGATAATGAAAGATTTTCTGTCGTAACTCTGGCTCTACTTTTTCAAAAAATAATGATTGATCGTATGGATGGAGCTCCATAAAAATTTCTCTAAATTCATCCATAGAATCTTCAAGTAAAAAACGAACTAAATTTGATTCTTCTAATTCCAATAGGTCCATCTTTTCCTCTCTCATATCTTTCCCTCCTCTCGGCATTCAACCTCTCTATTGTAAAACCACTATTTTTATTAAGCAACTGCTTTCTTTATACAGGAAAAAGTTACATCAATATATTATTCCCCGGGAAATCATACTAAAACTCGTGCAAGAAAATTCACTAAGATCCTTATAAGAAAGGCATGGCAAAGGCTACACTTGATTTAAAGTAAATTAATTACAGCGCAAGCGGGGCACTAAAATCGATAAATGAACACGTTTATCATCAGCTATAGCATGATTATCTTTACGAATGACAAGAGCATTCTACATCTTCTACACTATTTTCAAAATGAAACAAGGGCAGCGATTTGATTCACCCCCCTTGTCCCGTTTTTTATTTATTGGCTAATGCTAGGATTAAATATGATTCAAATAACTTCCCACATCAGAAAGTGAACTCGATTTCCTGCAATATACTATTCTGATTGTAATATAAGTTGAATTGTCCTTATGTATTGTTTGAGTCTGAATATTACTTTCATAAAAGAAATGTTAGAAAACTCTACTTGTTACGTTGAGAAGCTTTTTCTAAAACAGCTGCCATATCGATAGGATATTCATCTTCTATCATTATAGATTGCTTTGTAAATGGATGAATCAATTTCAGCTGTTTGGCGTGTAATGCCTGACGAGACATAATAGCCAAGGAGCCACCATATAGATCATCACCAATTAGAGGGTGTCCTACTGACATCATATGTACTCTAATTTGATGAGTTCTACCAGTAAAAAGTTTCAATCTTACATGAGTTAGATTTTCCCCATTAACCGCAAATCTCTTTATTACTTCTACAGACGTTTTAGCTTGCTTTCCTTCTGGGTCAATCCTACGCTCAATTATACTCGTATCCTTTCGGCCTATAGGAGCATCGATAAGGAAGGAATCTTGTTCGACACTACCATGTACAATCGCCTCGTAGGTTCTAGAAATAGATCCTGCCTTTTGCATTTCACTCATTAAGTGATGAGCATGACGATGCTTTGCAATACATACTAAGCCCGACGTATCCTTGTCCAGCCTCGTAACGATATGAACGGTAGAAGCAGATGAATTCTTTTCCAGGTAACCAGCAATCCCATTTGCTAATGTACCTGTAGGATGTTCTCGAGAAGGAATTGTACTCATTCCTGCTTTTTTAGATATAACTAGTAAATGCTCATCTTCAAATAATATAGGAAAGTACATTTCCTCGGCTATTAATCCTTCACTTTTCTTCTCCCTAGGAAACACAATCGTAACAATGTCACCTTTTTCAAGCATATATCTAACTGTCTTTTCTTCGCCATTTACTTTAATTTGACCGCCTTCAAACTTAATACTAGTAAGGGCTTTTTTAGATATACCATATTGGCTAATTGCCTCTCTTAGGAGAAGTGATTGTTCCACAGTAAAAGAGAGTTGTATGTTATTTTCCGTCATTATTTTAAGTCACTATCTATGAAGCTGTCATGCACTCTTGTCCAAAAAGGAAATGCACGAAATCTAGCAAAACGAACCTTTTCCTCTGCCACCTTATATTCAATAGAGGCAACGTCCTTATGTAGCAGGTGAAGATGATCGACAGTAACCATAAAATCAGGACCATTCACTGGTCGTAGCAAGCAGGTATGGTGCTTAGGCAGCACTAACGAAGAACCAACCGTACGGAACACCCGATTATTAATCGAAGCGATTTCAGCTAGCTGCATAGCCTCTAATGAAGGATGAACGATTGCTCCTCCAAGTGCTTTATTGTACGCAGTACTTCCGGATGGAGTCGACATACATAAGCCGTCTCCTCTAAATCTCTCGAACAAGCTTCCGTTCAGCTCTACATCCATTACAAGTGTTACGTCAGGGGATTTTACAGTAGATTCGTTTAATGCTAAATAAACCGAGCTATCCTCTCCATGCTTATAGTTAATCGTTACTTCAAGCAATGGATATTCAATCACCTTAAATTCTTTTTTCGCAATACTGATAACGAGTTTTTCTATTTCTGCAGGTTTCCAATCTGCATAGAAACCAAGATGCCCGGTGTGAATACCAACAAATGCAACAGAATCCGTCATATGTTTGTACTTATGAAAAGCATGCAATAAAGTACCGTCACCACCAATGGAAAGAACGATATCAGGATTCTCTTCGTTTAACGTTAACCCAAAATCTGTAAGATACATTTTTGCAGTTTCCATTAACTGATTGGATAGTTCATCGTTTCGAGACTGTATAAAGAAATTCATTGTACCACGGCCTCTCTTTTATATTTTTTCTCCTTTTATATGAGGTGGAGATAGCTCCTTGTTCTCACTAAAATATTTTTGTGCTTCCTGAATCTCTCCCCGGATAAGGGACATTTCTTCATCTAATCGAAAAGCAGCCTCTGCTGCATATTGCAGTCTTGTTTTAATCTCTTCGGGAAATACACCTTTATATTTATAATTTAACGAATGCTCAATGGAGGCCCAAAAATTCATTGCTAATGTACGAATTTGAATTTCCGCTAATATGTTCACCTCTCCGTGAATCGTCTGTACAGGGTATTCAATGATGACATGAAAGGATCGATATCCACTCTGCTTTTTATGACTAATATAATCTCTTTCTTCGATAATAGTCATATCTTTTCTACTACGCAGCAAATGGATGACCGTTTCTATATCATCTACGAATTGACACATCATTCGTAGTCCAGCGATGTCAGGAATTTCTCTTGCAAGTGTTGCAGAAGGTTCAAATACAATACCCTTTTCTAATGACTTATCATATATACTGGCCAGTGGTTTAACCCTACCAGTGACAAATTCAATTGGAGAATTAGTATTCTCAATATCAAATTGAGTCCGCATACCTTTCAATTTAACTTTTAACTCATCAACTGCCTGCTTATATGGCTCTAAAAAACGTTCCCATTGGCCCATACTACTAAACCTCCACTTTGAACACTTATTATGCTTTTAAAATTTCTTTAAAGGCATTTTCAACGGCTTGAGCAAAATCTGCCCCATAATTATCATTACCTTCAATATTAAATATTAGCATTTCTAACTCTTCTCTAAATTTCTCTAAGGCCACTCTTTGGTCACCGATTTGTAAAACAGGATCTTCGGTAGCTTTTAAAGTATTGACCAATAATGGCCATACATCCTGACCAAACTTGAGATAGTGAAATTCGCTATCCCCTTCTAATAAATAAACGAAAGCTAAAGAATCAGAATCCGTAATCATCTGTCCGCCAGCTTTTATATTTAACCCTTTAGGCACATCCTCTAAAGTAAATCGGATATCGTTTTCTAATTGGACGCCACTTTGAACTTGAAATGTAATAGGCAAAACACATCGTTCCCTTCTGTCTATTCTGTAACTATTTTAACATATTGAAACTCATTGCAAACCGTCTATAATGAAATAATATGAAAGGTGTGAGACTATGTTATCTGAGCAAGAGATTGAATTTAAAAATTTATTAACAAAAGAAGAGTTCATGAGGTTAACAGATTATTTCCATATCAAATCCCAGCATTTTAAAACTCAAACCAATTATTACTATGATACACCAGATCAATTTTTTAAAAATAACCATATGGGATTTCGCTTAAGAGTAATGGAAAATCAAAATGAACTTACCCTTAAGTCTCCAGTTACAAGGCACGTGATGAATGAGCAAACTATTTTAATAACAGACGAGCAAAGAGATATAATTATTAACCAAGGGCTATTCCCTTCCATTCCATTTATCGATGAGCTGATTGCCTCTAAATCCCTTACTTGCTTTGGGAGTATAAAGACGAATCGCGCTCAATTGAAGCTGGACGAAGGCATACTTTTCCTAGACCACTCCTCATATAGTCGTACAGAAGATTATGAGCTGGAATATGAAAGTAAAGATGTCGAAAAAGGGAAAAAATTCTTTGATGAATTATTGAAAAACCATCAAATCCCTCTCCGTTCGACCGATAAAAAGATTGCACGTCTTGTAAAGGCTATGAATTCTTTGAAAGGTTGATGCTTTATAGATATTAAGTCTTTAAAAACGTTAATGGATATTAATGCTATGCAAATTTTAGGAAGTGTACAGAGTTCCCAAACTTACAACTCTTCTTCTCTTTTTTCAGATATGCTAGGACAGGTTCTGCAGGAGACATCTAATGATGGTTCTTCTATTAAATTAGATTCCCTATTATATAGTGGTGACTTACCTGTTTATATACCCCAAAACGGTATAAATAATTCCTACGGTTCTAGGCAAGTTCCAGTAGGGAGCTCCTCGTCAATAGAAGAGATCATAGACAAAGCTTCTGAAGCATATAATGTGCCAGCAAAATTAATTTCTTCGGTGATCAAACAAGAATCTAATTTTAACCCTAGTGCCATTAGCTCAGCAGGTGCATCTGGTTTGATGCAACTTATGCCAGGCACAGCTAAGTATTTAGGAGTACAGAATATTCTGGATCCGGAGCAAAACGTCATGGGTGGAACAAAGTATTTGAAACAAATGTTAGAGCAATTTGACGGTAATCTAGAAAAAGCGCTAGCGGCCTATAACGCTGGACCAGGATCAGTCAAAAAATTCAATGGCATTCCTCCCTATAAGGAAACGGAAAATTATGTGAAAAAAGTTCTAAATAATTTCTTAGTTTAACGTATAAACGACCGCCAAAATTGGTCGTTTTTTCTATATCGTTTTTAATTACAGTCTAATTGTTTGAGATATTCGCATTTGATTGCTAAAATGAATTAAGTGCTAAAGCAAAGGAGTAAACAACTATGAACCAGAAGCCGATTTTACCATATGACGAGATAGGTGCAGATAAATTATCACTCCTTGTTGATACGTTTTATAGCAAAGTAGCAAAACATCCAAAGCTTAAGCCGATATTTCCTGAAGACTTAACGGAAACAGCGCGAAAACAAAAACAATTTTTAACTCAATATCTTGGGGGACCAAATATATATTCGGAAGAACATGGACATCCAATGTTAAAGATGCGCCATAACCCTTTCTCTATCACACCTGAACGTGCAGAAGCTTGGCTCAGCTGTATGTCAGAAGCAATGGACGAAGTCGAACTTGATGGAAAGGTGCGTCATGATTTATATAGAAGACTTGTACTTACTGCCAACCACATGGTCAATCAAATGAGTCATGAGGAGGAGAAGATGTGACAAGAATACAAATTCCTGTTGAGCCGATCAATGCTCCTATTACAAACAAGCCGCTTGAAATGTATATGTTTTTAGATCCGCTTTGTTCTGCTTGTTGGGATTTGCAACCGATTATAAGAAAATTACAAGTGGAATATGGACAATACTTTACAATTCGAACTGTGCTAAGCACTAAGCTTAATAATTTGAATATTGCTTGTGGTTTTTCCAAGGAAGCAGTTGAAGGTGATGGAAACTATCCATATATTCAACATTCTGTATTACCTTCTATTGCGGTAAAGGCTGCAGAATTCCAAGGAAAAAAGGCTGCGCTTCGTTTTTTTAATAAAATACAGGAATACCTATTCCTTCAAACAAAAAATGTAACTTCTTTTTCGGTATTACAAGAGCTTGCAATGGAAGCAAAAATTGATGTAGAGGAATTCACACGTGACTTCCAGTCTCAAGAATGTTTACGCTCCTTCCAAAGTGATTTATCCATCACTTGCGAAATGGAAGTGGATACGTTCCCAACGGTTGTATTTTTTAATGAAAATATAGAAGATGAAGGCATTAAAATTGCTGGCACTTATCCTTATGATATATATGTACAAATTTTACAAGAGATGCTAAATGCTTCTCCTAAAAGACAAGATCCACCCGGACTTGATAAGTTATTAAATCGATTTCAAACATTGACTACTAAGGAAATTGCTGACTACTATGGTTTAACGCTCCATCAAGCTGAATATGAATTAAAAAAGCTTCTATTACGTCAGGAAGTGGAGAGAGTTGTACTTCCAAATCTAGTAGTTTGGCGTTTAAAAAATAGATAAATATATTATTTGTGGCCGTAAACAGAAATGTTTACGGCTTTTATTATGTATGTACTTGGCTATCCTATTTAGTCGATTAGATAAGAGTGGAGAAGCTTATTTCGTAAAAACTTTAGTATATTTTTGAAATGTACTAGAGGATAGATTAACTATTTATTTGATTATCTAAAAAATAGGGTTTTGTCGTTGCAAGAGTTTAATTTCTACACCAGCCAGTCGTATTGTAGATGTAATCCTGATGTCTAATTTAACTAGAGTTTATTTATATCTTTACTCCCCCCACTTTATAAGTAAAAAGAAAAAACCCTTTCCTCAGTTAGGAAAGGGTTTTTTACAAAGGGGATGGGAGAAATGTTCACGTTCAAACAAAGGGGTGTATGTTATCTTGTGATTTATTTCACACTCTTACTTTAGCACGCTCCAGTAATAAAAACAACCGATTAACCTCTACTTTCACAAATTCGTCAAAGATTTCGCCTTCTACCAAATATAAAAGCCACCTCTAGTAAGAGGTGGCCCGACACTTAGCTCAGTAACTGCTCTAGTTCATTTAGTTTTTGTTCAAATACTTTACAAGCCTCTTCAATTGGAGAGGCTGTATTCATATCTACCCCAGCTTTTTTCAATACTTCAATTGGATAATCGGAGCAGCCTGCTTTTAAAAACTCATTAATATAACGGTCTACTGCTGGCTGTCCTTCAGATAAAATTTGATTGCTCAGTGCAGTAGCAGCACTAAGACCAGTGGCATATTGATACACATAGTAATTGTAATAGAAGTGAGGAATTCTCGTCCATTCTAAACCAATTTGCTCATCAATTACTATATCATCCCCAAAATATTTCTTATTTAAATCGTAATAAACCTCTGTTAGCTTATCAGCTGTTAGCGCTTCTCCGTCTTGGTCTAGTTGATGAATGATATGCTCAAACTCCGCAAACATAGTTTGTCTGAATACTGTACCTCTAAAACCTTCAAGCCAATGATTCAGCAAATAAATACGCTTCTTAGGATCTTCAATTGTTTTTAATAAATGATCATTTAACAAGGCCTCGTTACAAGTTGAGGCTACCTCTGCAACGAAAATCGAATAGTCACCATATACATACGGTTGATTTTCTCTAGTATAGTAGCTATGGATACTATGTCCAAACTCATGAGCAAGTGTAAATAAATTATCTACGTTATCTTGCCAGTTCATAAGGATATAAGGGTTCGTACCATACGTACCAGATGAATAGGCACCAGAACGTTTTCCTTTCGTTTCTACAACGTCTACCCAACGGTTCTCTAAGCCTTTTTCCACGATAGAGACATATTCCTCGCCTAATGGCTTAAAGCTTTCTAGCATTACCTGACAAGCCTCATCGTACGTATATTCCATTTTTAATTCTTTTACAAGCGGCGTGTACAAGTCATACATATGTAGCTCCTCTACACCTAAAACTTTTTTACGAAGGCTGACATATCGATGTAGTAAATGCACATTTTTGTTAACTGTTTCAACTAAGTTATCATACACAGACTCAGGAATATGGTTAGCTGACAGAGCAGCTTCTCTAGCAGATGTATAATTTCTTATTTTTGCATTCACGTTATCCCCTTTAATATTTCCACTCAGAGTAGATGCAAATGTATTTCTAAATTTACCATAGGTATCGTACATAGCCTTAAATGCATCTTCACGAACACGTCGATCTCCACTTTCTAGAAATCTACTGTAACGACCATGTGTAAGTTGTACTTCATTGCCGTCCTCGTCCTTAATATAAGGGAATTCCAAATCTGCATTATTTAACTTACCGAACGTATCCGCAGATGCTCCCGCCACTTCAGAAAACTGAGCCAGTAGCGCTTCTTGTTCCTTCGCAAGCACATGTGGGCGCTCTTTATTTATTTCCTCTAGCATTTGTCTATAAACTTGAAGATCATTATTTTCATTTAGGTATTTCTCCAGGATTGTTTCATCTAGTGACAATATTTCAGGGACTAAGAAAGAAAGCTCTGTAGAAACCTTTACATATAATGATTTTATACGACTATCCATGGCCTGGTATTTACTGTTAGCTGTATCTTGGTCACTACGCATATGTGCATAAGTATAAAGCTTACGTAATTTACTAGTTAGCTCGTCTCGGTATGTTAAGACTTCTAACAATGCGCCTGATCCTGAACTTATTGTCCCTTGATAAGAAGTGGCCTTTTTAGCTAACTCGGCAACTTCTTGGAATTCTTTTTCCCATTCTGTTTCAGTAGAATATATATCTTCCAGCTTCCAAGTAAGACTTTCTTCTACTTCATCTCTAGTTAAGATTTTATTTTTTGAATCAGTTGTCAAAATACCTTCTCCTCCTATTGTTTCGAACTACGAATCAATTCTATTTTCTCAATTTTCAGCTCCTTTTGCAAGGAAATGGTCATAAAGTAATCTATGCATTTTAGGTATGTTAAATGTACTTGTAGATAGAAGTGGCTTCCCTATATCTCCGCATTCCTTTAAAAGCTCTGTATAAGCTTTCAAAGCCTCTATCCGGATAGTGAACCTACTAGGCTCCTTCCACCGATGCAAGAGTAAGAAATGGTAATAGTGTTGATCACTAATAGTATCTAGCTTCAGGAAATTGGTTTGTAAAAATTCGATCCACTGCACCTGCCATTCACAGGCATGTTCATCGAAAGCATCCGCTCTACGAGAAGGCACTCCAATAAACAAAGGAAGATTGGTAGGGTCGATTCTCCATTTATAGCATACCTGTAAAAAGGAAGATTGAATGCCCTTACGATTATAAAGATATAAGCTTTTTAAGCGATTCATTCTTTTCATTTGATAAAGCTTTAAATAAGTTTGAAACTCATGTTCATTAATTCGTTTAACTATAGCTAATGGCCAGGTTTGAAGAGTAATAGGTAATCTATTAATTTTTACTATAAAATGATTGGTATATAGATGAAGAAGATTAGAGATATAGGAAAAGGATTTGGTTTGAGGACAATAGGTGATTAAAACTTTACCATTTATACTGTTGAAAAAAAGCTCGGTTTGAAAGGAAGAAAGCTTCATAATGCCAATTTGCTTAGGAGGAAAATCTAGTGGGTGAGGAGACTTTAATATCCATAGCGTTTTAATTTGTGCTTGTAAATAACCAGTATTACGTTTGCGAACGATGCTAGCAGATATTTTACTACATTGATATTCAATTGCTACATTAAGATGATTGTCGTGGACTAAAATATCGGGTCTTTGGCTAATTTTTAATATAAAGGGCTCTAAGTTACAAGAGACTTTTTTACTTTGCAAAAAGTTGTACAGCTGAATTTTACCGTTCAGATGATCTTCGCTCTCATGTTCTGAAAATGACTGGGCGCAGACGGAATTAGGTTGATGAGCAAAATGTGGAATTTTGATACTGCCAACCTTTAAGGTTACAGCTTCTCTGCATTCGGCACACCTATAGTCACTTTGTCTCAAATATTTTAAACTGTCTCTGGAATACTGAGCTGGTATAAAAATTTCCCCATCCTTTGTTAGGGCTGTTAATATGATAATCACCTCCTCTTTCAATATACAATAATACAGAAAAAAAGCAATATTGAAATTGGCTAGAATGAATATATCCTAGGTAGTAGCGGGGAACCTTACAATAAAAAAACGCGAAATCGAAATTTTTTTTCGATTTCACGTTTTATTTTTTTGATTAGTTCCCAGCTCTTTAAAAATGTTTGTTTAATTCTTCCATCACATTGGCGGCAATAATTTCTTTGCCATATTCTTGAATAATGTGAATTGTTGTTTTTGTACTTTGCCCAAATTCTGAAATAACACTCAACGTATTTAAAATTACTTCTAGCTCCACCATATCCATGTCAAAAATTACATGTAAGTAATATTTCTCATTATAATGATATAAGGAAGTGTCAAGATCTATGTCATCTAGTTTTTTGGACAAGCCAATAACATCTTCAAAATTTTCGAATATAAAAGTATATTCTGATGGTATTTCATCTAAGTCATCCATATAATTTGAAAAATCATCAAACTCATGTGGTCCCATGGAATTTGAGACAGCATTTTTAAATATCTTGTTTGATAAATCCTCTGCACTTAAGCTATCGTCTGATCGTTCATCTTTTGCCATTTCCGTTCGAGTGACAATCACTTCTAAACCTTTTTCCATCGCATGAACTTGTATCCACAAAGGACCATCTAACTCTTCAAAATGATCGTCATCATGAACCTCATCCATCATTTCCCAAAAAAGCTGCTCGCTCTTATCTTTATTAAACCATATTTCATCTCGGCTGAAGCCTCTTTCTTCAATGTCGATGTATGAAATGTATACTTTGAAAGTGTTGTCATTGATGCGCTCGATATCCATTTAACACATCTCCTTTCGCTTCTTCCGCCTCATTATTGTAGTGTCTATTACTATTGTATGTTGTTTAATAAAAAAAGAAAAGGATTCCAGCTTCACTTTTAAAATATTAATACAACTTTTTATGTTTTAAAAAAATTATAACATGAGGCGAGAAAAAGTAATAAAGAAAAGCTGATGATTTCAAAATTTCTTTGAAAATCACCAGCTTAATCCCAAACTAATTCACTAATCTTTGCGCTTCAAGTAATTGGTACGCTCGGACTTTTCTAGGTAAAAATCTACGAATTTCATCTTCATTGTATCCAACTTGTAAACGTTTTTCATCTAATATGATAGGTCTACGTAGTAAACCCGGATATTCTTGAATTAATTCATATAGCCTTTGAAGCGGAAGGCTCTCCACATCAACATTTAGTTTTTGAAAAATTTTAGAACGAGTAGAAATTATTTCGTCTGTTCCATCTTCCGTCATACGCAGTATTTCTTTAATTTCACTAATGCTTAACGGTTCGGAAAAAATATTTCTTTCAGTGTAAGGAATGTCATGCTCTTCTAACCAGGCTTTTGCTTTTCTACATGAAGTACAGCTTGGTGAAGTAAATAATGTAACCATCATATTAAAAAACACTTCCTCTCGATTGTTACTTGTGTTATATAAAGTAGATTATAATTAATTTAATGTAGTTTAGCACTTTTATAGTATACACTAATTAATAGGTATTTAAAATACATTTTTCAGAAATATTTTCACTTGTAAAGCATATTTATTATTTGTCCAGAAAGTGAACAACCTAATACATTTTTTAGAATAATAATGTCTCTTTAATACAATAATACCCTTTTTTATAAGAGTTTAAACCTTGTTTTCAAAAAAATGATTCATTCTCAATTAGAAGATATTTATTGAAAACAACTGTTATACTATATAGTACGTTTTTCATGAAAAAAAGTTTCATTTTTTTCTGCAGGCTTAGGTGATTTGTAAATATTTTCTTAAATTAAACCTAGAAGCCTACTGGATTACCAATTAAAGCTATTCCTTGACCTATACGTATAGCACTACCTAATTAATACCCATAATTGAAAACAATAATGCCTAGATAGTAAAACATATTTTACTATCCCTTCCACTTAACAACCGCATGGGAACAAAATGTGATGCTACTTAATATACCTAGAAATTCATTCATATTTGTTTAACAAATGGCTATGTTAAAGGGTAGGGTTGATCACGGGGAGCGATAAGCCATCACCCATCGTTTACGCGCGTGGTTGTGATGTCTCATCTGCCCCACTGATTCAGTAGGAGGCGCGGTCTGGCACTCCAATAATGGGAACAGCTTTAGTATCGATAAAACTCTAATAAATTTACTCGCATAAATAAAGCTAAATAACTGTAACCATCCCCAATTTCATTATCATTTATGTTCTTATCAGCTATTTGAAAGTTCCATTTTATATTTAAAGTCACTATAAAAAAGGATTATTAGTCAAAATCAACCAATAACTTTAACAAAGCTTAAAAAATAAAAAACCATCAGAAATTTTACATGTAGTAAAATTCCTGACAGTTATAAATGCATCGCTATGGTTTTTCTTATTCGCTATTTTATTTTAGTTAACCGGTGTATAATCTACGCCAGGCGTATATTTATTACCAGCATTCCATAATAAAAATTCATTAATACCAGCTTCTTGCAATGCTTTTATTTGAGCTTCTACCTCTGCTTTACCATAAACTAAATAGTTACCTTTACCAAGGTAAGATGCAGTAAAATCTTGAAGCCATGGACGAGATACAGGTGGATTTTCTAGCTCTGCTAGTTTGGCATTCTCTACCTTAGCATATTCTTGAACAAGACGATACGGTTCTAAATCAGGTTTTGCAATTCCAAAATAAGAAGTCCAATGGCTTGGATAAATCATTGAAGAAATAACATCTACATTCTCGGATATTTTAGAGAAATTTTGTCCGATACCTGGAGCCTCCGGTAAAGTTGCAGAGTACCCGAATATATCAACCGAGACTTGTACACCGTATGGTTTTAGTTTTTCTCTTGCATAAGCAACAAAGTCCGTTACTGCCGTAACCCTACGTTGTGTGGAGTCCAACTCAGATGCTTCATATTTTCCCATCCCATACTTTAATGTTGTGTCTCTTTTTTCAAAGCCTTCAGGGAATCGTACATAGTCAAATTGGATTTCCTTAAAGCCCATTTTAGCAGCCTCAATGGCAATCTCTACATTATAATCCCATACTTCTTGCATAAATGGATTAACAAACGCTTCTCCTCTACCATTTTTCCATACTGACCCATTTTCAACGAATGATAATTCTGGCTTTCTCTCTGCTAATTCCGTGTCTTTAAAAACTACAACACGCGCAATTGGATAAATTTCTTTTTCCTCCATGACCTCCAAAGTACCTCGAAGATCTTTTATGTATGGTTTACCTATGTCATATTTAATTAAAGGTGATCCTTCTTTAGGTTTATACGTTAGGTTTCCAAAATCATCTTTAATATCGATAACCATTGCATTTAATTCTGTATTCTCCATTAAATCTACTAATTGATTAAATCTTGAGCCTCCAGCTGAGTGTCCAGTAACATATACTCCTCTAACTGCATCAGGATAGTTAAAAGTAAGCCCAGAATCATATACAAATAGCTTAGAGGAGGATACTACTGATTCCTCAATTGATTTGAAGACAAACTCTTTGGATGTAAAATTCTCCGAGAAGTTTTCTGTCTCTGCACCAGCTTCTAGTGGAGTCATAAGTATAGCCCCTAACATAATAGCAGAAATTCCTGTACACATTTTTCGTATCATATCCGTCTCCCTTTCTTTACGTCTAACATTCTAACAAGTATATCGTTCGATGAAAAGTGTCAATACGTCTAATATGTGAAAATAATTAGATATTAGTCACGTACCCTATTAGAGTAGCAGAAAACAGGGATAAAATTCTCTTTTTATCGATGTTTTACGTTTAATTATTAGTACTTTGGGTATTATTTTATCGATAACTCATCATCCAACATGTCAAAAAAAGTAGGCTATATCGAATTCCTTCGATATAGCCTACTGTTAGAACCTTTATTAAGCACGGGACTGAGATATAGCTTTAAGTTCTTTTAGTTCTCTTTCCGAACAGTACACATAGTGACCTGGTGTCACTTCACGCATTGCAATTTCTTCTCCATCTGTATACTTATGTACAGATGGATCGTAAGACTTGCGCACGCGAGTACGCTCATAATTAGGATCCGGAAGTGGAATTGCAGATAAAAGTGACTGTGTATAAGGATGTAATGGATTTGCGTATAATTCTTCAGCAGGAGCTAGTTCCACCAGCTTACCAAAATACATTACTCCAATTCTATCCGAAATATATTTAACCATTGAAAGGTCATGAGCAATGAAAAGATATGTTAAGCCCTTTTCTTCCTGCAATTCTTTTAATAAGTTTACTACTTGTGCTTGGATAGATACATCTAAAGCTGAAATTGGTTCATCCGCAATGATGAATTCTGGTTCAACAGCTAAAGCTCTTGCTATACCTAGACGTTGACGCTGTCCACCAGAAAATTCGTGAGGATATCGGTCCGCATGCTCTTTATTCAGACCTACTGTTTCAAGCAATTCAATAACTCGTGCTTTACGTTCAGTCTGATTTTTAACTAAGCCATGAATATCTAAACCTTCCGCTATGATATCAAGAACTTTCATACGCGGATTCAAAGATGCGTAAGGATCTTGGAAGATCATTTGCATTTTACGATTAAAGGTTTTCAAATCTTTTTTCGACTTTTTATCATGTACGTTTACACCATCATAAATAACTTTTCCATCAGTGGCATCGTAAAGTCGAATAATAGTTCGTCCAGTTGTAGATTTACCACAGCCAGACTCCCCTACTAAACCTAAAGTTTCACCTTTGTAAATGTCAAAACTAATATCATCAACAGCACGAACTTCATTTTCTTTGCCTTCGTTAAAATATTGCTTTAAATTTTTAATTTCTAATAATTTTTCAGCCATTAGTTAGTACTCCCTTCGTAGTAACGACTTCCAGGGAAATTTTTCATACGTTCAACGATTGAAGCAGGTGGCTCTACTTTTGGTGCATCAGGATGTAATAACCATGTCGCAGCGTAATGCGTATCACTAACTTTAAAGAATGGAGGAGATTGCTCCATATCTATCTTCATCGCATAATCACTACGAAGTGCAAAAGCGTCTCCTTTAGGAGGGCTTAACAAATCAGGTGGTGTTCCTGGAATTGCATAGAGTTTTTCTTCCGCAGTGTCTAATGACGGCATAGAGCTTAACAAGCCCCATGTATATGGATGCTGAGGGTTATAGAATATTTCATCTACCGTCCCAGTTTCCACAATCTTACCACCATACATTACAGCTACTCTGTCCGCAACATTAGCTACCACTCCTAAATCATGCGTAATAAAGATGATGGATGTATCAATTTTCTTTTGTAAATCTTTCATCAACTCTAAAATTTGTGCTTGAATCGTTACGTCCAAAGCTGTTGTTGGTTCATCTGCAATTAGAATCTGTGGATTACAAGCTAGAGCAATAGCTATTACAATACGTTGGCGTTGTCCACCAGAGAACTGGTGAGGATACTGTTTAATGCGAGCTTCCGGTTTTGGCATACCAACTAGACGCAATAAATCTACTGCTATTTTTCTTGCCTCTGCTTTACTTACTTTACGATGCTTTAATATAGGCTCCATAATTTGTTTACCTATTGTCATTGTTGGGTTTAAAGACGTCATTGGATCTTGGAAAATCATAGAGATATCTTTTCCACGAATTTTTTGCATTTCTTTATCTGTAAGTTTTGTTATATCTTTACCATTGAAAAGAATCTGTCCATTTTTAAATTCGGAGCTAGATTCCGGCAACAAACGCATAATCGCCTTAGTTGTAACTGACTTACCAGAGCCAGACTCCCCTACGATTGCAAGTGTTTCTCCTTTGAAGAGTTCGAAGTTTACACCACGAATAGCTTTAACCTCACCTGCAAAAGTATGGAAGGAAAGCTCTAGATCTTTAACTTCCAATATTTTATCCATCCTTGCTTTCCTCCTTTAGTCTTTCATCTTTGGATCTAGTGCATCTCTTAAACCATCACCAAGAAGGTTAAAGGACAGCATTAGTAAGCTTATAATTACAGCTGGAAATACTAAAATATGTGGCTGGAATTTAAGTAATTTAACTCCATCATTAATTAGCGTTCCTAACGACGCTGCAGGCGGTTGTAATCCTAACCCGATAAAGCTTAAGAAAGCTTCGAAGAAAATCGCACCGGGTATTGTAAACATTGTATTAATAACAATAATACTTACAACATTCGGCAATATATGTTTTGTTATGATTCTGTTATTAGAAGCCCCTAACGTACGAGAAGCTAAAACAAATTCTTGATTTTTGTATTTCAAAACCTGTGCTCGAACTACACGAGACATACCTATCCAGCCAGTTATCGTAATGGCAATGATAATTGCCGTGATACCAGGGTCCATAAACATAATCATAAGAATAACAATTACTAGATTTGGAATACCGATTAGAATTTCTACTATGCGTTGCATAACGTCATCTACACGTCCACCGTAGTAACCGGAGATACCGCCATAGGCTACTCCAATAACCATATCTATTAACGCTGCCATGAATGCGATGAAAAGAGATACCTGTGTTCCTTCCCATACTCGAGCAAACATGTCACGGCCTAAACCGTCCGTTCCAAACCAATAATAAGTATCTACTTTTTTTAATTCATATAAATCTACTTCTTTACCTGCCAAGTTACCATAACCGTCCATAATTCCAAGCTTTTCAATTCCTGGAACTTTTGGTGGTAAGTTCGCATGGGTAATGGTTTGTGTTTCTGCGTCATGAGGACCAATATATGGACCAATCAATGACATAAAAATAATGAAAACTAGTATAAAAACACTTACAATAGCAGCCTTATTCTTTCTTATACGATACCAAGCATCTTTCCAAAAGCTTACGCTTGGTTTAGTAATTCTTTCCGCCTGACTGCTATCTACTTGGATTCTATCAAATGAATCAGCAGGTAATTTTTTCAAGTCTTGACTCATTAGTTTTTACCTCCTGACAAACGAATACGTGGATCAATGATTCCATAAAGTAAATCTATAATGAATATTACAACAATTAAGAATACAGAGAAGAAAATAGTAGTACCCATAATAATAGAATAGTCATTTACATTAATAGATTTTACAAACTGTTCTCCGATTCCTGGGATAGCAAATATTTGTTCAATTACTAATGACCCAGTTAATAAACCAGCTGCCATCGGACCAAGTACGGTTACTAATGGGATTAAAGCATTACGCAAAGCATGTTTAAATGCTATTTCAGTACCATTTGCTCCTTTAGATTTTGCTAATGTTATATAATCAGAGCTTAAAACCTCTACCATCTCTGTTCTAATAAAACGAGATGCGGTAGCCAGTGGTCCCATCGCTAATGCAATGGAAGGCATAATACTTGAGGCCCATCCATCTTTCCATAAAGCAACTGGCAATATCTCCCACTTAACTCCTAGCCAATATTGTAACACTGTAGCAAATACGAATGATGGAATAGAGATACCGATAATGGCTAATACCGTACTCCCATAGTCCCAAATTGTATTTTGTTTTAAAGCTGCAATCATTCCTAAAATAATACCTACTAGTACTCCTGCAACAAGGCCTTGAGCACCAATTTGGAACGATGGTCCGATACGACTTAAAATTAAATCAGTAACTTCAGCATTTTTGAACTGAAACGAGTTACCTAAATCACCTTGAACTAAGTTAAGCATGTAATTTACATACTGGACGGGAACGGGATCATTCAATCCATATTTCGCTTCCACTATTTCAAGTTGTGCTGGGGATAGTTTTGAAGCAGAGCTTATAGGGGATCCTGGTAGCGTCTTCATTAGGAAGAATGTAGCTGTCGCAATCAGGAAAAGCGTGATAATCATATAAAAAACACGACGCAAAATATATTTCGCCATCTTTGCACCTCCTAAATTATTTAATAAATTATAATTTTACTAATCTATATATTAAACAAAAAAAATAGTAATTTGTCAAAATTATATTCCATAGTAAAAATATTGCGTATATTTAGACTCATTTAAAAAGAGAGTATATGTTCCGAAAGGAATACATATACTCTCATTTTATGAGATTTTTAAAACTTAAACTATATTAGTTTTTACCTTCGATATATGCCCATTTGTAGCTATAGTCTCCACCGATTTGGTGAGAAACGACACCTTTGACATATGGTTTAAGAAGTTGCATAGTACCACGTTGGTAAATTGGCCCAATAGCATAGTCTTCAGCAATTAGAAGTTTTTCAGCATCAGCAAGTGCTTGCCAACGACCTTCTGCATCTAATGCTAATTCATTGTTAGATGATAATACTAACTCATCGTATTTAGGATTTGAATATGACATCATATTGTTACCACCATCAGTTAACCATAAGTTCATGAAAGTGTAAGGATCTTGGTAATCTGGTCCCCAACCTGCAACTTGAATGTCATAGTCTTGGTTTGTATCAAGATCTAAGCGCACTGCAAATGGTACTTCTTTAAGAGTAACGGTTAAACCTGGTAAATTTGTTTCTAATTGGTTTTTGAAATACTCATCCATTTTTTTGGATACGTCAGAATCTCCACCAAGAATTTCTAATGTAAGCTCAGTAACACCTAATTCGTCAAGACCTTTTTGCCAAGCTGCTTGTGCTTCTTCTACGTTAAATGTAGACATATCTCCATTAACTTCACGGAAATCGTTAGCATCTTCGTCAAAAGTAAATCCTGCTGGTACTAGGTAATGAGCTGGTACAGAACCGTTTGCTAATACTACATCAACTAAATCTTGTTTATTGATAGCTTTAGAAACAGCTTCACGAATATTTACGTTAGCAAGTGGAGTTGGCTCTCCATTACGTTCTTGATTGTACTTAAAGTAGAATACAGATGCATCCATTTCTGTTACTAGCTCTGGATCATTAGCATATTGCATAGCATACTCACCAGATAGACCAGCGCGGTCTTTTTCTCCATTAGTATAAAGGTTAACTGCTGTAGCTACTTCTTTAACTACATCATAGTTAATTTCAGTAAGCTTTACAGTGTCTTTATCCCAATATTGATCATTTTTAACTAATTTCCAGTTTAATCCTGTTCCATCCCAATTTTGTAGTACGAATGGACCGTTGTATAAAAGTGCTTCAGAGTTTTTAGAGTAATTTTCACCTTGAGTTGTAACGAATTCTTCTTTTTGTGGTAAGAATGTTCCAAATGACATTAATGATAAGAAGTAAGGTACTGGTTTTTCAAGAGTTACTTCTAATGTTTTTTCATCAAGAGCTTTAACTCCTAATTCCGTATACTCAACTTCTCCTGCAGAGATTGCAGTTGCATTTTTGATAACGCCATCCATCATGTATGGACCGTACTCAGAAGCAGTATCTGGGTTCATAGCACGTTTCCAAGCGAATTCAAAGTCATTTGCAGTTACTGGAGAACCATCAGACCAATTAGCGTCACGTAATTTAAACGTATAAACTAATCCATCTTCAGAAATTGTTGGCTCACCGTCAGCAATTGCTGGTACAGCTACGTTTTCTTGGTTCAAACGGTAAAGACCTTCATTTACGTTGTTTAGTAGATCGAAACCTACAGAGTCAGTTACTAATGCAGAATCAAGAGTTGGAATTTCAGAACCCATGATCAAGTTTAATACTTGCTCTTCGTCTAATGTTGCTTCTTCAGCACCATCGTCTTCTTTTTCTCCATCTGTTTCAGTTGCTGGTTCGTTAGCTGGTGTTTCTTTTTCCTTATCGTCGCCGCCACATGCAGCTAGGAATAGACCTACAACTAACAGTAGGCTAAGAAGCCATACTAATTTACTATTCTTCACAAAAATAACCTCCCTAATATTCAGAAAAATTCATTACATTTATTATTATACATTTTAAAAGAGAGTTGTACATACCTTTTTTTAAATATTTTTACAATCATGTAACAAAATCATTACATTGTCCTAACGAATTAGGAAGATTCCTAACTATTTTGTTAATTATCTTTTATGTTTTTTATTAGTTTTGATTAATTTGAACAAATCTTCTATAATTTAATTTATTAGAGGTGAAATATGAAAAAGAAGATTATCTATTTTTTTAGTGCTCAGATTTTAATAGTTTTAGTGATGTTATTAACGTCTAAACATGTTGATTTGGAATCATATATTAACACTTCCTTCTATATAGGAGGGCTTATTACATTTGTAGGGTTAGTTACATATGTTGTATCAGGCGGATTTTTTGACTTATATGTATCAAGCTCAAGAAAATTTTTCACTCGGAAGCATTTGAGAGATGAAATAGAAAATATGCGACTTCCTTCCGAGGTTTTTTCATTCTCTCCTAAGCCATTATTTGCTTTAGGGTTATCCATTTTAGCTTGTACATGTATAGCGTTACTTTTTTATTATGGATAATTTTGTCCCTTGATTTTTGTGTTTCTTCTATATATAATAATCAAAACTAAATAAAGAGCTTTGATGAAGAAAGTACATTTATAGAGTGTGTTTAGAGAGTCTGCGGATGCTGCAAGCAGATCATACGATAAATGGAATGGGCTTCTGAGCAGTATAAGTGAAAGCATAAGTAGCTTATACCGTTTCCTTCGCGTTATGAAGAAGAGTGGCTATTTATTTTAGCAAGCTGGGTGGTACCACGGATATTACATCATTCGTCCCTTTTTTAGGGATGCATGATGTTTTTTTATATTCTAAGGAGGAAAATTTTATGAAAACACTTTTTTCGGGCGTCCAGCCTACCGGTACAATTACTTTGGGAAATTATATCGGTGCATTTAGACAGTTTATAGATTTACAAAATGATAACGATTGTATTTTTTGTATCGTGGATCAGCATGCTATTACTGTAGCTCAAGACCCTCAAGAACTTCAAAATCATATTCGTTCATTGGCAGCCTTATATCTAGCGGTAGGAATAGATCCAGAGAAGTCCATTCTGTTTGTCCAATCCGAAGTTCCAGCCCATGCTAAAGCAGGATGGATGATGCAATGTATTTCTCACATTGGCGAACTGGAAAGAATGACGCAGTTCAAAGATAAATCAGATGGAAAAGATGCAGTGACTGCTGGATTATTAACTTATCCACCGCTTATGGCCGCTGATATACTTCTCTACCAAACGGACATCGTACCTGTTGGCGATGATCAAAAACAACATATTGAACTAACTCGTGATTTAGCAGAACGCTTTAATAAGAGATATGGCAAAGTATTAACTATGCCTGAAATCCAGCTTCCTAAGTACGGCGCACGTATCAAATCCCTGCAGGATCCAACGAAAAAAATGAGTAAATCAGACCCTAATCAAAAAGCAACTATTCGTATTTTAGATACGCCAAAGCAAATAGAAAAGAAAATTAAAAGCTCTGTTACTGATTCAGAAGGAATCGTAGCATTTGATACTGAAAACAAACCTGGAGTTTCTAATTTATTAACAATAGAATCTGCATTGACGGGTACACCTATTCCAGAGTTAGTAGCTAAATATGAAGGAAAAGGTTATGGAGATTTTAAAGCATCTGTTGCAGAAGCTATTATTAATCATTTTGCTCCTATTCAACAGAGATACGAAGAATTGCTAAATTCACCAGAATTAGATTCCATTCTAGATCGCGGAGCAGAAAAAGCTAACCAGCTTGCAAATGAAACACTTGTTAAGATGGAAGCCGCAATGGGTCTCGGTAGAAGACGCTAATCGTTAATCCTAAAATAGATAGACAAAATATAATAAAGTCTTTTGAGTTTAGCATATACATCAACACAGACTTCCATGAATATCCTAACGATAAGAAATTTAAATATAGTACTAAATGAGAACAGCTGATAATTGCTATTCCGTAGCTTATTAGAAAAATTAGTAGTCTCATTTGTTTCACGTCCTTCATTAAACATATGAAAAACCGTTCCTAAACTTTCGTCTAGGAACGGTTTTTTTAAAGTTTATTTTAATGGCTCTTCTGAAACTAGTTGAAGTTCATGTAAACCAAAGTCAGTACCAAAAGTTACATCATAGTTTTTCACTGCTTTATTAACTACATAAATCGCACTACGGAATTGAGTCGGAATTACTGGAACTTGCTCTGACATGTATACTTGGAAATCACGGAAAGCTTGAGCACGTTTTGCAGAGTCGAATGCTTCCGGAGAATCAATAGCAATCAATAACTCATCTAATTCAGGTGAAGTGAAGCGGCTATAGTTAAATGCTGCATCTTTACCGTATAATCCTGATGGTGATGGGTTTGTACCTGTTCCCCATGCTCCCATATAAATATCAATTTCAGGATCATCTGCTTCTACTTTATCATAGAAGGAGTTCATTTCGATTAAACGTCCAGTTGTTAATACAACTTTTAAACCAACGTCTCTCCAGTTTTGAATCCAGTACGCTGCCATTTCTTCAGCTGTCACATCTCCTGACATACCTGCGTAATTGATTTCTAATTTTTCGCCTTCTGGAGTTTCACGGAATCCGTCTCCATCGATATCTTTATAACCAGCCTCATCTAATAATTGTTCTGCTTTTGCTGGGTCATACTTAATACCCTCTAAAGTGTCATCATAGAATGAAGCAAATGCTGGTGGGATTAATCCAGTAGCACGTGTACGTAAATTATCATAATAAGCTTCATTTACAGACTCTACATCTAACGCATAGCCCATTGCCATACGTAAGTTTAGGTTAGCCATCTTGGCATTTGGATCCATCGTACTTAATTTAGCTTTAGTGTCAAACTTACCTAATTTAAAGCCAAGGTAAGAATAAGATAGTTCTGGTTGTACAAGTATAGAAGCATTTTTGAAATCTTTTACTTCCGCATATTTTGTTGCTGGTAATGATCCAGCTGTCATATGGTATTCACCAGTTTCTAATGCTTTAGAAATTGAGCTAGAAGGTACTACTTTTAAAAGTACGCCATCCAACTTAGGCTCTCCTTTAAAGTAATGCTCGTTTTTCACGAATTGAACAGATTCACCAGGAATAATTTTTTCAAATTTAAATGCACCTAATGATAACGGATTTTTACGAACCGGATCAGACTCTAACAATTGGCCTACCGGAATATCTTTCAAAATATGGCTTGGTTCAGCAGAGCTCCATAGCCCATCTCCACCTGAATAAATTGCTGGAGATAATTTTTTAAATGAAATTTCTAAAGTAGTTTCATCAATTTTTTTCAATCCAGAAATAGTATCAGCAGTTCCTGCATTATACTCTTCTGCACCAACGATATTTTTGAAATCTCCATCATAACGAATACCTTGATATTCTGGATGACCAATGATTAAATACGGAAGCATAACATCTTCAATTTTCAAAGGCTCGCCATCTGACCATTTGACACCTTCACGGATTTTGATCGTTGCTTTGTTTGTGTCAGGGTCTGCTTCAAGTGTAGCAATACCTCTGTCGTCAATTAGAAAGTCACCATCTACAGAGAAAATGGAATTACTTGCGTAATCTAAAATATCTGCATCAACACCATTTTGGTATAATACTAGAGAGAAAATTCCTTCAAAAGGAGTATCTGTTCCTAATGCAACTTTTAAAATTCCTCCATCAATTGCATCTCCTTCATGCTCAACCTTTTGAGCAAATTCAGATGAATCTTCTTCTGCAGCAGGCTCTTCCTCTTTATCTTCTTCTTTATCTTTATCGCCCTCAGTCTTTGCTGGTTCTGTTGTTCCTTCAGTATCGGAACCTGAAGATTCTTCTTCGTTGTTACATGCGCCTAACACAAGCATAAATGCTATTAGTACAGCTAATAATGTCCAAAGCTTTCTATTCATCCTTTTTCCTCCTTTTTATATATCTTTATATATCAAACGAAATCGTTTAATACCATTCTCATTATCCTTGCCTTTGTCTAGCGTCTGCCGAGCGACGAAGCGCTTGCCCTACATAATTGATAGAAAGCATTAATAATAAAATTAGCAAGGAGGCTGGTAACCAAACCCACCATTTGTCCTCTAAAATTAATGGGTTATTCGCATAACTCACAAGAGTTCCCAAGCTAGGTACAGATTGTGGTAATCCAAAACCTAAATAAGATAATCCTGTTTCTAAACCTACATTCCCTGCAAAGCTTAACGTCAGTTCAACGATTAGAATAGAGCTAAGATTAGGCATAACACCTGTAAAGATAATTCTGCCGTTGCCAGTTCCTAATGTTTTAGAGGCATTTATATAATCTCTTCTACTCTCAGTTAATGACTTACTTCTAACCAGTCGGGCGGTTGACACCCATAAAAAAGTACTCATAATAAGTACGAACTCAAATATAGAGTATTTCGGAATAATTGTTACAAACACAATGATGATCATCAAAGTTGGAATAGTGATAAAAAAGTCAATAATTCTCATAAATATATTGTCGATTAAACCACCAAAGTAGCCTGTAATCATCCCTATGGCCACACCTACAATACCTGTTATAATTGTCACTGATAGCGCTATGGTAATGGAGTTTCTTGCTCCGATGATTAACTGACCTAAAATAGATCGCCCACCCTGATCTGCTCCCAGAATAAACTTTTCACCAGGTTCTGAAAATTTGTCTCTTAAACTTACAGTCATTAACTCTTCTTGATTGATCATTGCTGCTGAGATATAGACAGCTATTATTCCAATGACTAAACAAAATAACGAGAACATCGCTAACTTATCTTTTTTAAACTCTCTAACTAGCACTTGAAAACCTGTAGGCGGAGAGCTTTGTGTGTTTTTTTCTAGAATTTCTGTTGTATTAAGTATTTGTTCACTCATCATACTCTCTCCTTAACCTTATATTTGGGGTCAATCTATTCTAATACGTGGATCTACAATGCTCATGATGATATCAGACAATAGACTACCTAATAAAGTTAAGAAGCCAAATAGCAACACTAAAGCTGTAATGACACTATAATCCCTTGAGGCTATAGACTGCATAAACAACTGGCCCATTCCTTGATAACCAAAAATGGTTTCTATAAATATAGAGCCACCAAGCAATCCAGTTATTGTAAAACCTAGAAATGCTGCAATCGGCAATAATGAGTTACGGAAAATATGTCTACTGTATACTTTTTTAATAGGAATTCCTTTGCTTCTTGCAGTCCGTACATAATCCATCGATTTAGCATCGATAATTTCAGATCTTAGGTACTGAATTACTGCGGTAGTTCCAAGGATTGCATATGTCATTGCTGGTAATAACATATGATAGATTCGATTCCATACATACCCAAGGGTCCCTTCCTCGTACTTTATGTCCACTGTACCTGCTGTTGGAAACCATCCAAGATGATAACCGAAAAAGAATAATGCTAGTAACCCGAGTACGAATGTTGGAATAGCGTAGGTTACAAAAGAGTATAATACGATTGTTTTATCTAGGAATGAATCTTGAAAGCGACCCGCTAATACTCCTAACGGAATAGCTATTAAGTATAGAAGAACAACGCTGAGCAAGGATAGCCACAGTGTGTTCATCGCCCGGAATCCTATTAAATCCGCAACGGGCATGCTATACGTATAACTCTTACCAAAGTCTCCTTGAATTGCATTTGTAATCCAATTGTAGTATTGTACGTACCAAGGATCATAAAAACCCGCTAACACTCTCATTTCTTCTAATCGATTTGGATCGGATTCCGGAGTTATTAGACCAGTAAATGGATCCCCAGGCATTTGTTTAGCTAATATAAATATTAGGAGACTTAAGACAAAAAGCTGTGGAATCATGGCTAAAACTCTTCTTAATATTGTTTTCCACATATTAGATGACCTCCTTGTTTCTAGTGGCCATTGCTACTTGATGAGTAGTTGAGATTGGAACTAAATCTAATACTTTCCCATCCTTATCAAAGTATTTCTGATGATCAGTTACATAATTTTTTTCTACTTCTATTCTTTCTCTTTTTCTTGCTTCTCTACCTTTTGGATTTACGTCAGGGATAGCTGACAGTAACCTTCTCGTGTAGATATGTTGAGGATTTGTATAAATATCTTCCCTACTTCCAGTTTCTACAAATTTACCTTTGTACATAATAGAAATTTCATCACACATATGTTTAACTACACCCAAATCGTGGGATATAAATAAGTAACTTAATCCAAATTCTCTTTGTATATCTTTCATAAAATTTAACACTTGGGCTTGAACTGATAAATCTAGTGCGGATACTGGTTCATCTGCAATAATCAATTTAGGATTTGTTGCAATAGCACGAGCGATTCCGATTCTTTGTTTCTGACCGCCTGAAAATTCATGGGGATATTTTACTTTTACATCCTCACTCATCCCTACTATTTCTAACAGCTCATTGATTTTTCTTTTTTCTTCGGTAGGAGACAGCTTCAAAAAGTTTCTAATAGGCTCTGCTATGATATCTTGCACTCGTTTTCGAGGATTCAAACTTGAATGTGCATCCTGAAATATCATCTGTATATCACGATTATAGGAGGAGTTAATACTCCGACGACTATTTGTAACATCCTTTCCCTCGTATATAATCTGTCCGGATGTTATTTTCTCTAGACCAATAATCGATTTACCAGTAGTAGACTTTCCACAACCAGATTCTCCAACCAATCCATATGTTTTTCCTTTTTCTATCTCTAGCGAAATACCGTCTACTGCATGTACTTGGTCAACAACTGTATTAAAAAATCCACCTCTAATAGGATAATGAACATGTAAGTCTTTAATTTGCATAAAACTCATTGGTTACTTCCCCTTTCTCACCTTCAAAATGAAAATGCTGCCAACACGTACATCTGACAAGGTGTCCTGGAGAAACTTCATGTAATATTGGATTTTTCTCATGTGTCTCTTCACTAATCCAAGGTATTCTGGCAGAAAATCTACATCCTTCTCGAGGCAATTTGGCTAAAGAAGGTACAATTCCTTGAATAACTTCAAGCCTATCGTTCTCGCTATTCATCTGTGGAATAGAGTTAAATAAGGATCGAGTATAAGGGTGTAAAGGATTGGAAAATAGTTCTTCAACAGGTGCCTCTTCAATAATTTGGCCTGCGTACATTACCGCAACCCGGTCTGCTACTTCAGCTACTACCCCTAAGTCATGTGTTATTAATATGATCCCTGACCCTGTTTCTTTTTGTAAGTCAATAAGTAAGTCTAATATTTGAGCTTGTATAGTTACATCCAATGCAGTAGTTGGTTCATCTGCAATGATAACTTTAGGCTTACAGGAGATTGCAATCGCAATAATAACTCGTTGTCTCATCCCCCCAGATAATTGATGTGGAAATTGTTTTGCTGTGCGTTCTGGATTTGGAATTCCCACTTGTTTTAATAACTCTAGTACTCTCTTTTTTCTTTCGGACTTACTCATCTTCGTGTGGAAGGCAAGACTTTCTTCAATTTGGTCTTGAATTCTCATCAATGGATTTAATGCAGATAGAGGATCCTGAAAAATCATTCCAATTTCTTCACCTCGAACAGCATTAAAGTTTTCATCATTCAATTTAGCAAGATTAATACCATTGTATATAATTTCGCCTTCTACTCTCGTTTTGTTATGGTCATGTAATCCAATAATTGATGTTGCTAAAGTAGATTTCCCACAACCTGATTCTCCTACGATTGCCAGAATTTCATTTCTCTTTAGCGAAATGGATACCCCGTCCACGGCATCATAATATGTATCTTTTATTCTGAATCCGGTATGTAAATTGTTAATGGTTAATAGCTGTTCTGAGTTGTTCAAACTGATTCTCCTCTCAAGCAACTTTAGGTTCTTACAGAATTTAATTACAGATAATTAAAAATTTAAACTTTTCTGTTATTTGACTCCTTTTGTAAAGTCTATTACAGGATGATTACAAGCGCAATATAAATTTTTAATATATTTAGTCTATTTAATATATTCAGAACTATTAAAAATTATTATAAACATTGGAATATCAAGGTTTTAATTAGTCTAAATAATGGAAAAATAGTATGAAAATATTTTAAAAACACACTTATTTTTTAATATTTTTTAATATATATTTGTTCTAAAAGAACTATGATATGCAAAAAAAATCCATGTTCATCAGAACATGGATTTTTTGTTATTTATTTGACTTTTTTAAATAATATACTTGCGTTATGTCCACCAAAGCCTAAAGAATTACTCATCGCATAGTCAATTTCTTCTTTTCTAGCCTCATTTGGTACGTAGTCTAAATCACATAGCGGATCAGGTGTTTCTAAATTTGTTGTAGGTGGTAAGATGCCTTCGTGAAGAGCTAATACACTAAATATTGCCTCTACTCCTCCAGCAGCACCGAGTAAGTGACCTGTCATGGATTTTGTAGAACTCATAGCTAAGTTGTATGCATGCTCACCAAACACAGTTTTTACTGCCATTGTTTCAAACTGATCGTTATATGGAGTACTAGTTCCATGCGCGTTAATATAATTTACCTTCTCTGGAGACAATCCTGCATCGTCGAGCGCTTGCTTCATCGCTCTAGCTGCCCCCTCACCTTCTGGTGCGGGTGCCGTAATATGATGAGCATCTCCAGTAGAACCATAACCTATTATTTCGGCATAGATTTTAGCACCACGAGCAACTGCATGCTCGTACTCCTCTAATATAAGTATCCCAGCTCCTTCACCAATAACAAATCCATCGCGATTAGCATCAAAAGGCTTAGAAGCTGTATTAGGATTTGTATTTAATGATAGTGCAGTATTGGAGCAAAATCCAGCTACAGACATATGAGTAATAGGAGACTCTGCGCCGCCAGTAATCATCACATCTGCATCTCCTCGCTCAATTACCTTAAATGCGTCCCCGATAGAGTTAGTACCTGATGCACACGCCGTTACGGTGCAGGAATTTATAGCTTTTGCTCCAAAATGGATAGATACTTGGCCTGCAGCCATATCAGGAATCATCATTGGAACAAAGAACGGACTGACCCTTCTCGTTCCTTTTTCTAAAAATACTCGAAACTGATTCTCATAGGTCTCCATTCCACCAATTCCTGAACCGATCCAGACGCCTGTTCGTAATCCCAGTTCCTCTGTGATGGTCAAATTGGCGTCCTCCACTGCCATAATTGCAGCAGCTAAAGCATAGTGGGTAAAACGATCCATTTTCCGTGCATCTTTCTTTTCAATATACTTTTCTATATCAAAATCCTTCACCTCTGCAGCAACTTTCGCTGGGAATAAAGATGCATCAAGTCTTGTAAGCATTCCAACACCTGATTTACCTGCCTTAATACCAGCCCAAGTTGTTTCTACATCATTACCTAGTGGTGTTACGGCACCTAATCCTGTTACTACAACCCTACGTTTCGTCATGTATGTCCGTCCCTTCGACAAATTATATTATTTTCCCCATTTAAGCGCTATTGCTCCCCAAGTTAAGCCTCCACCAAAACCTACCATTACAATAATATCATCATCTTTCACTTTTCCATTATTCACTTCTTCTTTTAAAGCTAGTGGTATAGATGAAGATGAAGTATTACCATATTTATGAATGGTTTTAGCCATTTTTTCGGCTGGCAGTTCTAATCGTTCTCTTGACGCCTCCATAATACGAATATTCGCTTGATGAGGGATTAACAAATCAATATCTGTTTTTTGTAAGCCAGCTTTCTCGATAACATTAACAGCAGATTCCCCCATTTGGCGAACAGCAAATTTAAATACCTCTCTACCATTCATCGTGATGTAAGGTCCATCTTGTAATAAGTACTTTCCACCACTACCATTGGCTCCAAGCTCAAAGGATAATATCCCTCTGCCCTCTGAGACTTCCCCAATAACAACAGCGCCTGCTCCGTCACCAAAGAGGACAGCAGTGTTACGGTCTTCCCAGTCTGTTATCTTAGATAACTTTTCTACTCCAACTACTAAAACATGAGAATACGTTTTAGACTCTACAAATTGTTTCGCTGTAACAATACCATACATGAACCCAGCACAAGCGGCAGATAAATCCATTGCGGCTGCATTTACAGCTCCTAATTGCTCCTGAATCATCGTAGAGACACTAGGAAAAGGACGATCTGGAGTTACTGTTGCAACTAAAATTAGTCCTATTTGTTCCGGGGAAATTCCTGCATCCTCTATTGCTTCCTTAGCTGCCTTTACAGCCATATGTGAACTTTCTTCTCCAGGAGCAGCTATTCGACGCTCCTCTATACCAGTCATTGTTTTTATCCATTCATCCGATGTATCTATTCTTTTTTCAAGGTCTTCATTCGTTAAAATCTTCTCAGGTGCATAAGTTCCTAAACCTATAATTCCTGCATTCATGAAATTCCTCTTTTCTTGTAATCTATTATTAGTACCTGGTATTAATAATAGCGAATATATGAACATTTTTCAACATAGTTGTTGGATGTTAAGAATAATTCTTTTGTATAGGACAACCATGTGTTATGATAATTACAGTTAAATTCATTTTTGAGGTGAAAATTATATGCGATATATCATGGCAGTTATTTGGTCATTTATTTTAGTTACTATGCTAAACTATGTAGTAAGTTCTGTTAATGGCGTTGATTTTAACTTTATGCATGGTCTTTATATGACTATCCCAGCAGCTATTATAATTATCCTGATTACTACTGTAATTCCGGATGAGCCTGTAGAAGCTACACATCATTAATAAAAAAACCTCCCTTTTAAAGGGAGGTTTTTTATTTGAAAGCTTTATGGCTTATCATTAAACTTCGCTATTCACTTTTAGCTTGCCATCTTCCATACTCGCTATCATTGTGCTACCTGGAAGAACGTTGCCTCCAATTAGCATTTTTGCAACTGCTGTTTCGAGATATCGCTGTATAAACCTTCTGAGCGGTCTAGCGCCATAGGCAGCATCTGTTCCCTCTTCCACGATCCACGTATAGACATCTTCCTTGACCTCTAATGTAATTTCCTGCTCTAATAAACGATTCTGCAAGTGTTTCACATACTTTTTTGCAATCATTTCAAAGTGATGAGTCGTTAACGAATGGAACATAATAATGTCATCCATGCGATTTAATAATTCTGGCTTGAAATGTGCGCGAAGTGCTGTCATAACCAGCTCCTCATCAGTTTCTGAAACTTCTCCTGTTGTATTAGATAAGTATTGAGAGCCTATATTGGAAGTCAAAATGACAACCGTATTTGTAAAGTTAACGATTCTCCCCTGACTATCTGTAATCCTTCCATCATCCATCAGCTGTAACAAAATATTAGCAACATCTGGATGAGCCTTTTCTATTTCATCTAGTAGTACTACCGAATATGGGTTTCTTCGCACAGCCTCTGTTAGCTGACCACCCTCCTCATAGCCTATATATCCAGGAGGTGCTCCGACTAATCGGGATACGCTATGCTTTTCCATATATTCCGACATGTCTATACGAATGAAATGCTCCTCCGAGTCAAACAGGTTAGCAGCTAAGGATTTAGCTAGCTCTGTCTTACCTACACCAGTCGGTCCTAAGAACAGAAACGAGCCAATCGGTTTATTCGGATCTTTTATACCAGCTCGTGCACGCCAAACAGCCTCTGTCACTAATTGTACGGCCTGATCTTGACCAACTACACGTTCTCCCAATGTTTCTTTGAGACGAAGAAGTTTTTCTCTTTCTCCTTCTACAAGCTTAGTTACCGGGATACCTGTCCATCTGGAAATAATAAGAGCTATTTCTTCAGCAGTTACCTCTTCTCGAAGCAATCGTGACTCATAGTCAGTGTTTATCTCATCTTCGTATGTTTGGAGCTCTTTTTCTAAAGGTGGTATCTTTCCATGACGTAACTCTGCAGCTTTATTTAAATCGTATTTATTTTCTGCTTCCTCTAGCTCTCTACGATATCGGTCTAATAGCTCTCTCTTTTTTTGAACTACTTGGATAGACTCTTTCTCTGATTCCCATTTTTTCCGCATATCAGAGGAAGACAATTCTAAGGCTTCTAGCTCTATACGCAATTGCTCAAGTCTTTTTTTACTTGCAGCATCCTTTTCCTTCATCAACGCTTGTTCCTCAATCTGAAGCTGCATCATTCTTCTCGTTACTTCATCCAATTCTTGAGGCATGGAATCTATTTCCGTTCGAATCATCGCACAAGCCTCGTCTATTAAATCTATCGCCTTGTCGGGAAGAAAGCGTTCTGTGATATAGCGATTAGAAAGCTGGGATGCTGCAACAATTGCTCGATCGTGTATACGTACACCGTGGTGTAATTCAAAACGCTCCTTTAACCCTCGAAGGATCGACACTGTATCTTCGACAGAAGGCTCTCTCACTAATACTTGCTGAAAACGTCGCTCTAATGCCGGATCCTTTTCGATATGCATACGATATTCATCTAGCGTAGTTGCTCCAATACAGTGCAATTCCCCTCGAGCAAGCATTGGCTTTAACATATTGCCCGCGTCCATGGCTCCGTCTGATTTACCAGCTCCTACTATTGTGTGGATTTCATCGATAAATAAAATGATTTTTCCTTCGCTCTCTTTGATTTGCTTGAGAACTGCTTGAAGTCTTTCTTCAAATTCTCCGCGATATTTTGCTCCTGCAATGAGCGAGCTCATGTCTAGCTCAAAAATTTCTTTGTCCTTCAAGCCTTCTGGCACATCTTTTTTGACAATACGTTGAGCCAATCCCTCTACTATAGCTGTTTTACCGACACCCGGCTCTCCAATCAAGACTGGATTATTTTTAGTTTTTCTAGATAGAATTCGTATGACATTTCGTATTTCTTGATCTCTGCCGATAACCGGGTCCATTTTGCCATCTTTTACAGCATGTATTAAATTACGTCCGTACGTTTCTAAAGGACTTTTTTGATCCTGTTGGTTCATTTGCATATTAACAGCTCCATTTCACAAAAGTTTGACCTTTATTGACTAATATAAATATAAATCTTTATAGCATATTTTGTAAAGAATTAAGCATTATGTACAGGCATTTATGCTATATTTATAGGTACATATAAAGGTGGTGGTGAGGTGGATCATACTTTAGTATCCCCGAATATCAGTTCATTATTTAAACAATATGGCTCTCTTATAAAGTTAGAAAAAGATCGCCAAGTTTTTAGCGAAGGTGAGCTTTCTCAAGAAGTATTTTTAATAATGAGTGGCTCAATTGCTATAAATAAAGATACAGAAGCTGGAAAGTTGCTTACATTAAGAATAGTAGGTCCCGAAAACTGTATTGGTGAATCTTGTGTTTTCGCAGATAATAACCACCATAGTTTCTCTGCTCTTACATTGGAGTCTACACAGCTATTCATGCTACAAAAAAATAAATTAGAAAACTTTCTTGTAAATTCTACAGAATTAATGGTGGAGTGGACAAAATATATACAGCTTATTTACTCAAAAAATCAGACAAGGTTTCGTGATTTAATGCTTTATGGAAAAAAAGGAGCTCTATATTCCACTTTAATCCGTCTGAGTAACACGTATGGTGAACCATTACCTGATGGAAAGATTAAAATTAATTTTTCGCTTACAAATCAGGAAATAGCTAACCTATGTGCGATGAGTAGAGAGGTAGTCAATCGAATGTTGAATGACATGAAAAACGAGGGTCTCATTTCGTTTCATAAAGGGATTATTACAGTCCACGACTTAGAGTTGTTAAGAAGAGAAAACCAGTGCGAAAGCTGTCCTCTTTGCGTTTGTAGGATAGATTAATTTTTGTCATTCCTTAAATATAAGGCTATGTAAAAGGGGAGGGTTAAACTATATTAAATCAGAAAGTAGAATTGATTTTCCGCACTTGCCGGACGCTTTCCGTGGGGTGAGCGATAAGCCACCACCCATCGCTAGCGCGCGTGGTTGTGATGTCTTATCTGTCTCACCCATCCCACTGGAGTCGCCGGCAAATGCTCCATTCAATACATGCACACGGCTTTACTGCATCGATAAAGTTCTAATAAATCACTAGCATAAGCAAAGCTAAAAAACTGTCCCCAACCTCATTTCAAAATCTATTTATGTTCTTAATAGTCAGTTGAACCTTTTTTAATGTTTACAGCAGTTATTATAAGAAAGAAATCTTCAGTCAAAATCAACCAATCATTTTAACAAAGCTAACTATAAAAAACATCCCGCCATTATCTGGGAGGGCACTGAAAAAGTCAATGAAATTACTAAAGCGATTGCGTGAACAGATTTCTGTTCACGCAATCGCTTTTTCTTTATCTTACATCCTCTTATCATAGTATAATGAGTAAAACTAACTAGAGGTGACGCAACCATGATTTCCAAACAAGAAACACTAAATTTGAGCCCTTATATTGCTTTGTATGATTTAGTTATCCCAAAAGATAATATGCTTCGCCAAATCAACGAGCTCGTCGATTTTTCATTTATCTTAGACGAATTAAAATCAAAATATTGTTTGGATAATGGTAGAAATGCGATTCCACCTATTCGTATGTTCAAATATTTACTGTTGAAAGCCATACATGACCTATCAGATGCCGATCTCGTAGAGCGTTCAAAATTCGATATGTCGTTTAAATATTTTCTAGATATGTCACCAGAAGAAGAGGTCATTGATTCCAGTTCTCTTACAAAATTTCGCCGCCTTCGTCTCCAAGACATGAATCTATTAGATTTACTCATTGGAAAGACGGTTGAAATTGCGTTGGAAAAAGGGCTTATCACCAGTAAAACCGTTATTGTCGATGCAACTCACACAAAAGCTCGTTATAATCAAAAATCACCAAAAGAGTTTTTACAAGAAAAATCAAAAAATGTGCGTAAAACGGTTTACCAACTCGAGGAAGAAATGGTCGGAAAGTTTCCTATAAAGCCAACTTCAAATGAAGTGACGGAGGAATTGGATTATTGCCGCCGAGTTGTGGAAGTCGTCGAAACACAATCAAAAGTAGCACAAATCCCCGCTGTGAAAGAAAAACTAAATGTCTTAAAAGAAGTCATCGATGATTACGATACACAGTTGGGTCATTCAAAAGATCCTGATGCGCGTGTCGGACATAAATCGGCAGACTCGGCTTTCTTTGGATTCAAAACGCATATCGCGATGAGTGATGAACGAATTATCACAGCCGCGATTGTAACAACTGGTGAAAAAAGTGATGGTCAATATCTTCAAGAATTAGTAGAGAAAAGTAAAGGGACAGGGATGGACATCGAGACGATCATTGGAGACACGGCTTATTCAGGCAAAGATAATTTACAATACGCCAAATCGGAAGAACTTCAATTAATTTCGAAATTAAATCCCGTTATCACAAATGGTAACGGTCAAAGAAAAATTGCATTTGATTTTAATAAAGATGCCGGTATGTTTGTGTGCCCAGTCGGGCACATGGCGATTCGAAAAGCACGGACTGGAAAGAAAAATGAAAATCAAAATCAAAAAATCACCTTTTATTTTGACATCGAAAAATGTAAAGTTTGTCCAATGCGTGAAGGCTGCTATACAGAAGGTGCGAAAAGTAAAACGTATAGCATCTCATTGAAATCAAATGGCATGAAGAACAAGCGGCCTTCCAAGAAACTGAGGCCTTCAAAGAACTAGCCAAAAAACGCTATAAAATTGAGGCGAAAAATAGTGAGATTAAAAATCCGCACGGCTATAAAACGGCAAAATCAGCGGGTTTATTTGGCATGGAAATACAAGGTGCCACAACTATATTCGCTGTCAACCTGAAACGGATCATGAAACTACTAAATGAAAAAGAGTAAGAAATAGACAATGAAATAAGGCACTTTCCGTTCGAATTGAACAGAAAGTGCCTTATTTTTGGTTGAAAAACCAATTAGATTTTAAAACTCGTTAGTTTTTCAGTGCCCTCATTATCTGGTCGGGATGTTTTTTTATCGAATACCTAATGCAATTTTTGCGTAACGAGACATATTATCTTTTGACCATGGTGGATTCCAAACAATGTTAACTTCCGTATCTTTAATTTCCGGTAATTCAGCTAAAGCTGTTTTAACCTGGTCTACAATCATTGGACCCATCGGGCATCCTATAGAAGTTAATGTCATCGTAACAGTTGCTTGTCCCTCTTCCGTAAGGTCTACATCATATACTAAACCTAAATTAACAATATCCACGCCTAGCTCTGGGTCAATTACATTTTCCAGCGCTGCCATCATACTATCTTTCATATCTTGATCCATACTAATACCTCCTTACATCTTTCATTCATCATAACAAAGATATATCTATTATGCCAAACAGTTGGCTAACCATTCAGTTGCCCGCAGCATTCCTTTTCTAGAAACTGCATGACCTACACTTTTTTCTTTCATAAATTCTATTCGAGCATCCCCAAATTTTTCAATCAAATCTTCCACAAACTTGTTAGTAGGTGCAAATGGTACTACTTCATCCTTCATACCATGCCAGAAAAATAGTGGTTTGTTTTCTAATTTATCAAGTTGCTTAGAGGCATCAAATATAGAAAGTGTATCAAACATTTTTTGCTTTTCTTCTTCATTCATAGGAATTTTAAAGCCTCTTTGTTCAACTAAAGTCATTTGATCTTTCGCAAGATTTACATACCCTGGTGTTCCCATCATAATAGCCGCTGCATCAATCCATGGGTATGCAGTTAGACAGCCCAGTGTAGTAATTCCTCCCATCGAAGTCCCGGCAACAGCTATCTTTTGACCATTGTCATATCCACGTTCCTTCAAAACATCTTTTAGTTTTCCAAGCTCTTCAATGGATGTTAAAACAATCTCCCAGAAGCGAAGACTGATCTGTATTTGGTCGAGAGCGATATCTCGATCTCCGTGTAAATGCGCATCAGGCATAATTACTCTACAGCCCTTATTGACTAACTGGTATGCATAGTGTAAGTTATGCTCTTTAGCACTTTCAAAACCATGTAAGAAAAAGACTACTGGGGCATCTTTTGTAAAATTTTCTTTCGATATATGTAGCACAGGGATGTCTCCCCAATTTTCTAAATTAGTAATCATTGAATATACACCCCTTATTTGTAATATTACTATTTTAACAAAGTAAACGTTTTTTTACAAAATAGCAAACCGATACATTTTGACGGAACTTCTGGAACAAGCTAAACTTTAATAATAGAGGGGGAATAGATATATGGAACGACATTTAATCGTATTAGACCTAGATGGTACTTTATTAACCGATCAAAAGGTTATTTCTGATAACACTAAAAAGACTTTACTTAAAGCAAAAGAAGAAGGCCATGAAGTAATGATTGCAACGGGTAGACCCTATCGTGCTAGTGCAATGTATTACCATGAATTGGGGCTAACTACTCCTATCGTCAATTTTAACGGCGCATTCGTCCACCACCCAAGAAATCATTCATGGAATACGATACATAAGCCAATTAGCCTGAAGGTTGTAAAAGAAGTGGTAGAAGCAGTACAAAGCTATTCGATCAAAAATATGCTCGCAGAAGTCTTAGATGACGTATACTTACATTATCATGATGAACAAATGATCTCCGCTTTAGTGCAAGGAAATCCTAACATCACTACTGGGGATCTTCGTCAATTTTTACAAGCCGATCCAACTAGTTTACTCATACATGCAGAGGAAAATTCAGTAGATGATGTGAGAAAGCATTTAAAAGAGGTTCATGCAGAAGTTATTGACCACCGACGTTGGGGAGCACCTTGGGATGTTATAGAAATTGTTAGACATGGCCTCAATAAAGCAGTAGGTTTAGACCATGTATCCAAATATTTAAATATCCCAAAAGAAAGAATCATTGCCTTTGGAGACGAGGATAACGATTTAGAGATGATTGAATATGCTGGTGTGGGGGTTGCAATGGGAAATGCAATTTCCCCTTTGCAAAATATCGCCAATGAAATAACTGCAACAAATAATGAAGATGGTATTGCAGAATTCTTAAGAGAAAGATTAAAATTGAATTAACATAATTCACAAATTTTAGGAGGACAAAAATGAGAATATTTGCCGACAGTGCAAGTGACTTACCAAAATTATTTTTTGAAACAAACCAAGTCGAGCTAGCACCACTTCGTGTTCACATTGAAGATAAAGAATATGAAGATATAAACGATATCGATTCAACAGAGGTATATGCCGAGATAAGAAACGGTAAGCAACCTAAAACTTCTCAAACTTCTCCTGAACATTTCCTTCGTATTTTTGAGGAGCTTGCTAAGTCAGGAGAAGAAGGTATTTACATCGCTTTCTCCTCAGAGTTATCAGGTACTTATAGCACTGCTGTCATGATGAAGGAACAATTAATGGAGACATATCCCGAGATGAAGCTAACGATCATTGATTCAAAATGTGCTTCACTTGGGTATGGACTTCTTGTAAAAGAAGCAGTTAAGCTAAGAGATGAAGGACTAAGCTATACAGAAATAGAAGAGAAAATTAGATATAACGCTAAGCATATGGAGCATTTGTTTACTGTAGATGACTTAGATTATATGGCCCGCGGTGGACGAGTATCAAAAGCAAGTGCATTTATCGGTGGCCTATTAAACATCAAGCCTGTATTACATGTAGAAGAGGGCAAACTTGTACCGATTGAAAAAATTCGTGGCACTAAGAAAGTAATGAAGCGCATAGTGGAATTAGTCGAGGAACGTGGAGGAAATTTAGAAGGACAAGTAATTGCTATTAGTCATGCAGATGTATTAGATCGTGCACAGGAACTAAAAGATATGATATTAGAAAAAATGCAGCCTAAAGATATTGAAATTCATATGATTGGTTCCACAATCGGTGCCCACACTGGACCTGGAGCAATCTCTGTATTCTTTTTGAACAAAGAAGCATAAAACTTTTAATAGATTAAAAGACAAATCTTCCAGTAGATTTGTCTTTTTTAATGGAATTCGAATAGTTCCTCCATGTTGTCACATAATAAGTTCGACCTGAAAAAATCATGTCGACTTATGACGAAATGGAGTGAAGAAATGGGTATTTTATCTGGAAATCAAAAAGAGCAACCATTACACTGTGGTGAAGTTTTTGCTATTTGGACTAATTTAACAACTAACCAAGGACTAATTGCTGCACACCAAACCTTTTATAATCACGCAGGAGATACGGATCTTAAAAAAATTCTTGAAGATTCCGTGGATGCCATGAAGGATGAAAACAAGTATCTGGAAAGGATTCTCAAGGAAAATGGTATTGGACTTCCGCCTGCCCCTCCTGAGCGTCCTGTAGCTCAAGTAGAAAATATTCCACCAGGTGCAAAATTCAATGATCCTGAAATTGCAGCTGCGTTAGCAATGGATGGCGCTTCAGGATTAGTAGCCTGCAGTAAGGCAATGGGTATTTCTACAAGAGAAGACATAGCTACAATGTATGGTCAATTCCATATGAAGAAAGCACAATTAGGTGCAAAATTACTGCAGTTAACGAAAGAAAAAGGATGGTTAATCCTACCTCCACTTCATACAGAGCATAACTAACAAGAAAAGCGCAAGCGCCTGTTACTGCCCCGACAGGCAAATGGAAAAAAGCGTGGAGGCAGCTCCTCAGCCACCGGAGCTTTTATCCATTTGACCCCGAGGGGCAAGGCGCTGGAGCTGGACATCAACAAAAGCGCAAGCGCCTGTCACTGCCCCGACAGGCAAATGGAGAAAAGCGTGGAGGCAGCTCCTCAGCCACCGGAGCTTTTATCCATTTGACCCCGAGGGGCAAGGCGCTGGAGCTAGACATCAACAAAAGCGCAAGCGCCTGTTACTGCCCCGACAGGCAAATGGAGAAAAGCGAGGAGGCAGTTCCTCAGCCACCGGAGCTTTTATCCATTTGACCCCGAGGGGCAAGGCGCTGGAGCTAGACATCAACAAAAGCGCAAGCGCCTGTTACTGCCCCGACAGGCAAATGGAGAAAAGCGAGGAGGCAGTTCCTCAGCCACCGGAGCTTTTATCCATTTGACCCCGAGGCGCAAGGCGCTGGAGCTAGACATCAACAAAAGCGTAAGCGCCTGTCACTGCCCCGACAGGCAAATGGAGAAAAGCGAGGAGGCAGTTCCTCAGCAATTTATCTTTCTAAATAAAATAACTATCTCTTGGCACTCAAGAGATAGTTTTTTTTATTATTTCGCCTTGTTTTCATCGTCTCTTCTTCTTTGCTTCCCTTTTTTCCAAACAATCACAAGGAATAAGATAAACAGTAAGTATGAAATTGTCATCGCAATTATATAAGCCGTATTTAATCCTTTACGATCTGTTACTTGAAAGACTTCCACAATCTCACGATCAATGACTATGCGATACGAGCCATCGTCTGTTGTTCTAATTAAATCAGATTCAAAAATACCTCTTACTTCCTTGTCTTCTCCGATTATCTCACTAGAAAGATCGATACGTTGAGTAGCACTAGTATTATTTACGACTATTAGAAACGTTTCTTCACCTGCTTCACGCTTATATACTGCATAGCCATTTTCATTTTTCAGGACTTCTATGTCACTAGATCTAAGTGCAGCTGATTTATTACGAATAGAGTTAACGTCCTGAATATACTCGATTAATTCTTCATCTACACGGAAATTCATAATTTGGTGACTTTCTTCCGGTACCTGACCATTCATCGCAATTTCCGTTCCATATGTCATATAAGGAACTCCCGGCAATGTCAGCAACGTCCCCATAGCTGACCGAATTCTTGTTGGCGGGAACATATTTTCCAACGCACTGTGGTAAGTAAAACGTTCTGACTCTAAATTATCAATTAACAGTAAATCATTGGACTTCACAGTATTAATAACGTCTGAAGGATAATCTGTGTTTTTAAATGCATCTCTAAAATCAATCATACGCTGTTCTGAATAGTTGACGTCGAAATTAGCATCGCTTTCCTCTAAAGCAATAACATACATAGGATTTCTTACTTCTTTTAATGCGGTAATCATTTGGTTTATAAATTCTGTCGGCGCGCCTTCAATTTCAGAAATTTTCACTGCATCAATTTCGTACTCATTAGCAAAGGCTACAATAGTGTCTAAAAGCTCATTTTGTACTTCTGGATTTTCTAAATCAAGTTGAAGTGCACCATCTTTGGAAAGGATCCAATCTTGCTTGTCCTCATCATTAGCCCAAGTATGTTGAGCACTATAGTTATTCAATGGAAATTCTATCATAAGCTTCATCTTTTGATTATGAGTTTTTTCTATCAAGGCTTCAAATTCTTCCGCTGTTCCAAAATGTTTTTCAATTTCATTGAAATCTAAAATTGCTTTACCATCATAGGATTCTGTAGAAAAAACTGGACCAATAGAGAGAATTGTAAAGCCTAAATCACGTATATGATCCATTTTATCCATAATCCCTTTAAAGTCTCCACCAGCGAAGGCAAGATGATCTTTAATGTTAACATTGAAGTCATTAGCAACTGTACTGTTAAAATATCTGTCCACGTATAAGTCATAAATACTTTCATTTTGTATAGATGAATCAGCTGCTGCTTGAGCACTAAAAGTAGTTGTCATCCATAGGCTGCTGAAAAGTACACTACAAACAAGCCATTTTATAAATTTCAAGGTAATCCTCCTCTACATCGGGTCAACATAAAATTGTCTTGTTTATTTATTCCCTAAAACAAGACTTATCATCGTTAATTTTAACAAAGCTGCGTTTCAATCGCTATGTTTTAAACAGAAATAGAGAGAAAATAAAAAAGTATTCGTCCAAACTGTGTCATATGCTAGTCTTCCTTTAACAAAAACTAAAGCCAGGGACTATTAGTTTTTGGTTTGCTTTGGATATGTGATAAACTGAGGAACAACATTTTGGTGGTGGATATCTATTCGTTTCTGGGCCGCTTTGGATAATCTTAGGTCTTATCTTTATCGAAGAAATTTTAGGAGTGTTGTCGTGACTTAAGTCACGACAACACTCCTATTTTGATAATCTTATGGCTTGAACCTATCCGTCGCCTCCCTGCAACGATTAGAAAAGGAATAAAGGCATTGCAGCTAATGAAGGAATAAATAACTTTTCTAATGGTATAAATCATTGTGATATAACTAATAAATGGATTGCAATAAAAATCCATATTACACCTTACAGTACTTTTACTACAAAAACCTTCTGAAAACTAGTTGAATATTATGTTAATATTAGATTAAGTGACATTAAGGAGGAAATTCACAAATATGATAAAAATTGTAGGACAAAAAATTGAATTGAAAGAGGCTACCGAACAAGATATTGATGACTTATATTATTGGAAATATGAAGAAACGAAACAAGAAGCGAAGAAATGGAACGGACCTTACATACCTGAAACTAAAATAACAAAAGAAGAGTTTAAAATAAATTGGGATAAAGACTATGAGATAGCACCAAACACACCCAATACACTTATCATTTTTGTAGGTGATAAATTAATTGGAACAGTAGGCTCTTATTGGGTAGATAGAAATACCAATTGGTTAGAAACCGGAATAGTTATTTATGATCATAATTACTGGAATGGAGGTTATGGAACTGAGGCTTATAAACTTTGGATAGATTTCTTATTCACTTTTACTGATTTACATCGGTTAGGCATGTCAACATGGTCAGGTAATGTAAGAATGATGAAGGTAGCAGAAAGAATTGGAATGAAAGAAGAAGCACGAATAAGAAATGCTAGAATGGTTGACGGTGAGTATTTTGATGCGATTAAGATGGGGATATTGCGAAAAGAGTGGGAAGAAATGAGAGAAATGAATAAATTGAAAGAAACCTTTATCTTACATTAGAGGATACTTTAGTCAAAGAAAGCAACGTCCTTTAAGACGTTGCTAATTTAACGTTTAAAAGTACATCTCTTATTACTCTTTCCCCACTCTCCCGCATAATCGATCGAATAATTTAATGGTTTTACTTTTCTCCTGGTTGCGATAGCAGCCTGCATTAATAAATTGTTATCATAAATAGTTTAATGCTCCGAAGAAACTTTATAAATAAACCTTAATGGACCAGTTTTTTGCTATCATATGCGCTCTGTAAACCCTACAGATGTTTCTGTTAATTATTCAAATTCACTCTTCCGTTTATTGAAAAAGTCGTAGAAGAATCTTACGTTTTCAAGCTCAGTCCATCTATTTGTTCTCAAAAGGGATGCATCAAGATTATAAATTTTAGCATCTAGTGTTCCCAGCATAAATGGAGAATGTGTCGCTATAATAAATTGACAGTCAAAAAATCGAGCTAGTTTATTGATTTCTTCTGCCAACTGAATTTGGTTGGTTGGAGAAAGAGAGGTTTCGGGTTCATCTAGCAGGTATAATCCGTTTGGGACAAGATATTCATCAAATATTTGCATGGATGTCTCCCCGTTAGAATACTTTTCATTAGCAAAATTCATAATCTTCATTTGTCTATACATTTCTGAAGAATGTTTTAGCTTTTCCAATTGCTCCTTAGTATATCCCAAGCTAGAGTGTTGGTACAGGTAACCTTCTTTAAGAACTGCCTCCTGCTGAATCTTCTTTATTTCATATAAAATATCCTCGCTTTTGATGTACAAACTATTATGCGGTAGTTGATCTGCCTCTCCGTCAATCTTGTGTTCACCTAGCGAGTATGAACATTCTGTCATGTAATCTAACGGATATTTGTTATCACTATTATTTGTTATCTGCTCAGCCCCTGTAATTTTAAGCTTGTTTGCCATTAAATTTAAAAGAGTGGATTTGCCGGAGCCGTTGTTACCATAAACTACTGTAACGTTTTGAAAGACTAATACTTCTCCAGTAATTTTTTTAAACACATTGTATGGATAGGCATTTGGATTATTAACTGTGTGACGAGAAAGCTGGAAACTTTTCAAATAGATCATATGGGGTAACCTCCCTTATAGAAACATGAATAGCTATAATCCATATTATCATTATTTACCTCACTGAAAACTTATTGTGAGGATGGAGTATTAAGTATGTTATTTTTACTTTCCAAAAAAAAAACTCCCATGTAAACATGAGAGTTTTGATTATTAAGCTAAAAAGTTAAAACCCATTGGTAGCTTGAATCCTAAGAATAAAGCCACAAAGAAGAATACAAATACTAATACAAGGAACGTAGTATATGGTTTACCTTTTGCTTTTTTAACTAATGTCATTTCCATCATACCAATTACCAAAATACCAGCTATAAACTTCAAGCCGTACAGCATGCCTTCGCCGTAATCCATCCCTTTGATGAATAAAGCAACTCCTGTAAGGATGATTAGCAAATAATCTAAACGTAAGATCATCTGAACAACCTTTGAATTAGACATTGCTAGAGCAACAAAAAACAAAATTAATGCTACTACCCATGTCGTTATGTGTAAATGCGTGTTTGCTAAGAAATCCATTATTTCACCTCAACGTTAATTTTAATATATTTTTACTATACCACTTTTAAAACTACCATTACTCAAACTTGTTTACAAGCGTTCCGATTCCTTCAATAGAAACTTTCACAATATCTCCAGATTTCAAGAACTTCGGTGGATTAAACCCTTTTCCTACTCCTGCAGGGGTTCCTGTTAAAATTATGTCACCAGGTTCCAAGGTTACAACTTTTGATATTTCACAAATAATATTCTCGACAGAATAAATCATATCGGATGTAACTCCATTTTGACGTATTTCATCGTTAACTTTTGTAACTATTGTTAAGCCCTGTGGATTTGGTATTTCATCCTTCGTTACGACATATGGACCCATAGGACATGACCAATCTAGACTTTTTCCTAAAAAGAACTGTTGGTGTTTCTTTTGAAGATCACGTGCGGTAATATCATTAGCGATAGTATAGCCAAAAACATAATCATAAGCTAATTTAGAAGGGATGTTCTTTCCTTCTTTTCCTATTACGATTGCAAGCTCTCCTTCGTAATCTAACGAAGAAGTAACCTCTGAGTGGACTGATAATGTTTGTTCATCTGCTGCAATAGTTGTTGGAGCCTTTGTAAATACAACAAAGTCCTCCGCTACCCCTCCCATTTCCTTTGCATGATCGGCATAGTTTTTACCAATTGCCATTACATTTTTTGGTGTGCGAGGTATCGGTGATAGCCATTCAATTTCTGTAAATGAGCGTTTAAAGCGATTTGGATCTTCTTCTTTTAAAGCTGTTTCTACTAAAACACGTATTTGTTCGATAAAATCCATCCCGAAGCTGACACCTTGGACGATAGTTGCAGGAAAATTAGGCAGCACTTGTAATTCTTCTTGAATAGTAAGTACATCCCAAACTGCTTCTTCTTTTTTTACTTTTGGACCAAAATAAATTTTATCGTTTAATCGGTATGACAATAGCTTCATCTATAAACACTCCTCTAAAGAAATTTGAATCTATTAATATAGTCTATTACAAACTTTGTTTAATTTCATCTTTTTCGATTATATTTTCGAATAAGTCAGTTTTCTCCACAATAATTCAACAGGACCTTGCTTAAACTTAGTAAACCATATTTCTGCAAATATGATTTGAATTACATAAATCCCTATTGCCATCCACGTACCTGTAGCTATATCGACCTTACCGTATAAACCAAAGCCGTAGCCATAGAAAATAGTTGTGGCAATAATGGATTGCATTAAATAAATGGTCATCGACATTCTGCCAGCCTTAGCAATTGGTGATAATAATTTACCTACTATAGGAATTGTACAGATCAATGCAAGTAAACCACCATATGCAATAGCTTGAAGAGGCCCACCAAATGTATCCTGTACAGTCATTGTAAATAAATCATCACCTTTACTAAACGGTAACCATTTAATAGCTGTTCCAGCGGTCATTGTAATAATTACTGTACTAATCCAAAATAGCTTCAGCTCTCTAGCTCGTTCGATTAATTTTAGCTTTGCAGCAGCCGAACCAAGCATTAAAAGCGGCAATATCGTACAAAGAATAAGTACAACATTTAGACCATAGCCTTGCATGTAAAGCCAATCAGCTAACCTTTGTCCAAATACATCAAACCATGACCCTTGTGAATAGGCTACGGCCGATTCCTCTACCTTTTGAATTGCTGTATAAAGAACTGACTGCTCAGGGGCTACTTTTGTCATAAAGTAGACCAATCCAGTCAACAGGCCATTTGGTAGTAAATACAATAAAACGGCTATTAGTATTAACCAAAATGGCTTTAACTTCATTAACACAATCAAACATAATCCGGCTAATGCATAAGTAATTAATATATCACCAGACCAAATTAGAAATGCATGAATACATCCTAACCCTAGTAGAATCAATAGCCTTCTTACTGCGAGACGGGAAAAGGAGGTTCCCTTTTCCTCCGACTTCATAAATTGCATTGCTAATCCGTATCCAAATAGCATTGCAAATAATGGATAGACACTGCCTTGTACGAAGATATCAATCCACTTATAGGCTTCTTGATCAGCCGGAGTTTGATACCAATCATATGGATTTACATAAATATACGGACCATGAAAAAATAGCATATTCACTACAAAAATCCCTAGTAAAGCAAAGCCTCTCATTACATCGATAGAAATGATTCTTTCTTTTTCTTGCGTAGGTAAAATCACCAAGCTTCCCCCTAAATAATTACTGTTTTATTTATATCAAATAGATATAATACTCTCTCTTTTATATCGACCTTCAAAATATCTTCTATAGCCCTTTCATACAAGGAAAGCTGCGTCTCATATCTGTTTTTCATTTCTTGTAGCAAAAGGTCCTCGTTGCTTTGTAGATGCTTTACTTTATCTGTCTTATAATCTAGCAGTACCCATCGACCATCTTCCTCTTGGAATAAACAGTCTACTACCCCTTGAACAATTTGTTTATCGCCTTCTTGGTCAACTAAAGCATAGGTGAAAGGAAATTCTCTCATTACTTCGTTAGCGTTTCTTAGCCGCTCTGCCATTTCAGAATGAAAGAAAGGGATCATCTTTTGAGGATTAATCGCTTCTTTTTCAGCATTAGTAATGATTTCTCGTTCTTTTAACCTCTCTGCAAATGCCAGTACTTGTTCTTCCGTCTTTCGTTCCGATAAGTCTACATGTTGCATGAAGGCATGGACAGCAGTACCAGCTTCAGCTCCTGTCAATTTCGTTCCTTCCTGCAAAAAGAAAGGTCGCTTAGCTACTGTGCTTTTTGAAAGGGTAGCAGTAGGCCCAAAGAATTCTTCATCATGGCGCTCTGACAATAATTGTAGCCGCTTCATCTCGCTCACTGACTGCTTGGATCGCTTATGAGTGGATGACTCGTATTTATAACGCGTATCAAAGATTTTCTTTATATCATCTAGTAATTCAGGATTTTCTAATCGCAGAAGTTCCTGCAGCGAATTTCCCTCTTGTTTCTCTTCTTCTTGCTGAACCTTAAGCTCATCTATCGGTTTGGCAATAATATTCCACTTAGATGGCCCTTCCACTAGGTTTGCATCGTTTACTTGAGATAACTGACTATAATCTCGGTGACGAGCAAGAGCTGGACCAATCCAATCCAAATACCCTTTCGCTTTTGCCCTTTTATAATCCGGAATCATCTCATCACTCATAAGTGTTTGAGAATCTTCCCATTTCTCTAATGTTTTTGCCAAGTCCTTTACTGTTGCGACCAAAAATAAATGTTCTTTGGCACGAGTCATAGCTACATATAGAACTCGCATTTCCTCTGCTTTTAGTTCCATCTGCTTCTTTTCTTTTACTGCTAAAAATGGAAGCGAAGTAAAGGAAATACGTTTGACAGGATCTATAGCTTTTACGGCAAGTCCAAAGTTTTGGTCAAATAAATAAGACTCATTAAAGTCCATTTGGTTAAATGGTCTACCCATACCAGCAAGGAATACGACTGGAAATTCTAGACCCTTAGAGGAATGGATGGTCATTAAACGGACAACATTTTCTTTTTCACTAATAGATCTAGCCGCACCTAAATCGTCTCCTCGTTTCCTCATACGATCGATAAATCGTAAGAAGCGGAACAATCCACGGAAGGATGTCTTTTCATAAGCAACGGCTCGGTCATGTAACACGCGCAGGTTTGCTTGACGTTGCTTCCCATTAGGCATGGAGCCCACTATTTCATAATAATGTGTATCCAAATATATTTGCCATATTAAGTCCGCTAGTGAGCCTCTACGACTAAGATCTCTCCAATCCTCAAATTGAAGCAGGAATCGTTGTAGCTTTTCAGCTGTTTCGGTGTTTAGACCCGACCCTCCATTAGCCACAAATAACTTCAATGCTTCATAAAACGGTTCCTTCGGTGCAGCTAATCGGATAAGAGCAAGCTCTGATTCAGTTAGCCCAACGAAAGGGGCTCTAAGAACGGAGGCTAGTGAAATATCCTGGTAAGGATTATCAATGGTACGTAGCGTATGTAGCATGATTAGAACTTCTATCGCTTCAAAATAACCTTTGGAAAGCTCTGCGTATAAAGGAATACCAGCCTCCTTAAACTGTTCATTTACTTCCTGTGACCAAGTCATAGAGCGCATAAGAATAACCATATCGCTATATTGAACAGGACGCTCTTTCTTTTTCCATGGGTCATAGACAGTGTGTCCGCTTGCAATCATTTCTTTTATTTTAGAAATAATATAGCGTGCCTCTGCTTGAGATTTTTTTAATTCCTCCTCGGCATCCGCAGATGTAAAATCCTCCTCATCTGGATCTACCTCGGCGCTTCCATCCTCCACTTCATATAACAATGCCAGCTCTACCGCTGCATCTTTGTCGTCATAAGGAGCTTGCGGTTTTAAGGAAGCCGCATCATCATAATCTATCTCTCCCACACTTTTGCCCATTATTTGCTGGAATATATAGTTCGTTCCGTGGAGTACCTCTTGTCGACTTCGAAAGTTAGCATTTAAATCGATTTTGACGCCAGAATCAATCGGTTCCTCATGAAATACTCGGTACTTCCCGAGGAACAGCATCGGCTCAGCAAGGCGGAAACGGTAAATAGATTGCTTTACATCACCCACCATGAACATATTCCCAGTCAATTCATCGCCACTTTTAACTAGTTGAAGAATAGTTTCTTGTAAGTTATTCGTATCCTGGTATTCATCCACGAGCACTTCTTTAAACCGCTCCTGATATTCTCTTGCGATAGCAGAAGGGACTAGATTTCCGTCCTCATCATGGTCGGTTAGTATATCTAAGGCATAATGCTCAAGGTCTGAAAAGTCTACTAGCCCTCTATCGTTTTTTGCTGCAGTATATCTTTCCCCGTAAGAGATGGCAAGATTTACAAGCGTTTTCAGATGAGGAGCCATCAATCTCATCTCTTCTAAAAGGCGTTCAGGCGTTCTCGTAAAATATTTGTCTTTTAAATCATTGACTACCTTTTTAGCCTTATTTCTCTTTGCTGTAGCCTTCTTTTTTAGCTCCTCATCGCATGAATCTTTTTTAATAGAGGCAGCTTTGCCCCATTTTAGCCCCTGGAAATAGAAGAATGCATCTTGCCAACTCTCATTCTTCAATAAGCGGATCGCTTCTTGTATAAGCTGCTGATCATTTATAGCCGTTTCACCTAGAGGGGATGGTCCATCTGGTAGATTGGCCAGCTTACGAATATCCTCTGCTAACGCCATGGCTTCCTCTAATTGATAAATAATCGCTAGCTTTAAAGGCTCAATGAAGGGTAGTTCATCAATAGTCATACTGCTGTCTAGCTCGTATGCCTCAGGGATGGCAAGCAGCCATTTCTTTGGCTCTGGATGAACACGAGCATACGTATATAACTTGTCTATCATCACTTCAATTGATTGATCATCTCGGTCTGATGTAAAGCTGTCGGATAATAGATACATAGCTTCCGGATTTTCCGTTTGATAAGCTTCTTCTAAAATATCCGCTAGCACATCGTCTCGCATAAGGGCAGCCTCAGTGTCATCTGCTATCCGGAAGCCTGGATCGATAGTCAGCATATAGGAATACTGACGCACGATGTTTAAACAAAAGGAATGTAACGTAGAAATCTGCGCTTTGTTTAATAACGTCAGCTGCTTTCTTAAGTGATTAGAGTTAGGATCCAAGGCAATCGCTTTTTCTAACGCTTCTCGCATTCGATGTCGCATTTCTGCAGCTGAAGCATTTGTGAATGTAACGACTAATAATTCGTCTACATTTATTGGATTTTCCTTTGCAACCACTTTTTGTATAAGTCGATCGATGAGCACAGCTGTTTTACCAGAACCTGCAGCAGCCGCTACAAGCACATCTGAACCAGTAGCCCAAATTGCCTTCCACTGCGCGGGTGTCCAAGTTAAATCATCGGGCATATTAGGAATCTTCATGTGTACTCATCTCCTTTTGTATCTTGTCCGTTATTACATCTGGTTTCTCTACTTTGAGCACTCGTACCTTTTGCTCCGGATCCTGTGGGTCAAACTGACAAACGCTTCGATAAGAGCAAAATTGACAAGGCATCTTATCCTTCATGACATAAGGATATACCCTGGTGTCTCCTGCATTCATACCATTACCAGCCTGTTCATGTTTTTTACGAACAAAGGATTGAAGAAGTTTCATTTGATTTGGCTCTACTACTTTTGAAGAGGATTTAGAAAGGCTGCCATCTTTATTCATTCGAACAGGAATAACCTTTGAAAATCCATCTATTTGCTCATCCATCTCCGTAATCACTTCTGGGTCATCTAATAACAGCCCATTCATTTTATAGGATTTATAAATGGAGTCCTGTAGCTCTGCATCCTCTAATTCCTTCTGACTTTGAATAAACGGATTATGCATATGAACATAAAGTATACCGGCAGGCTCCGCTTCTTCCTGCAGCCATATTTTTGCGTTTTCTACAGCAACGTCTAAATACGTTAAAAGCTGTAGGGAAATGCCATGATACACTTCGTTAAGGTCAATCCCCTTTTTAGAAGACTTATAATCAATGATGCGCATAAACATGTTTCCATTTACGTTGGCAGCATCCACTCGGTCAATTCTTCCACGCAATTGCATCTTCCGTCTATGCTTTAATGGTATCTCGAGCGGTGGCAATTGCTCGCCTGGACCAAAACCTGCCTCGATTGCAATCGGGACGAAGCCCGACACTTTGGAATGTCTGCTTAACGCCACTAGAGTATTACCGACTATTTGCTCTAGTTTTCTTTGAATATACCGATATCGATTAGTACTCAACAGTAGCTGATGAACAAAAATAGGTACGATATGATCTACCGCTTGCTTTGCAAGCTGCATACACTGTGCTCTCGTCAGCTGACCCCATGTTAAATCTAAACGAGAGGTTTCATCTGAAATCCATTTCATCGCAGCGTGAAAAAGATCACCCATCGCAGGTGCCTCTAAGCGATATTCTGCACGTTCCTCTAGCTTCAACCCATAACCCGCAAAGTGTGCAAAGGGACAGCTGTAATATTTCTCAACTCTCGAAACACTAGAGCTAATCGTTTCTCCGTACAATGCAGCAGTTATATCAGAGGAGAGAAGGTCTGTTTTGTTTCCACGGAGCATCGGTCGAACAATCCGTTTAATAAGCGTGGACCAATAAGGGTCTTCCATATAATACTGATATACGGCTTGCCATTCTTCTGGTAACTCCCCCGACTGTAAAGCCTGTCGTAACTGCATCGACAAGTATGCAAGTGTCGTTCTCGGGTGGCTGATTAATGTCATATTAAAGCTAGGATCCTTCACATCAGAAGGATCAATGACAGCTGTTTCTAATAGTACTCCACCTACCAGCTGTTGAAGCTTACTAATATACATAGAAGGCAACTGAGCCTTTCCCTCACTATCGGCAATAGCATAGGAAACAAACAAATAATGAGAAGGCGTAGCAAAGGCTTTATATGTTAAATAATTCTCATCGAGCAATCTCATTCGAGAAGTCGGGGCTAGCTCAAAGCCCACTTGTGAAAACCACTCGCGCTCCGTATCCGATAGTAATCCCTCATGATCAATTCTTTTAGGAAACACGCCATCATTTACCCCTACCACAAACACGGCTTTGATATTAGTCAGACGAGCAGTGTCCACGTTTCCAACAATCACCTGATCGATTGATGGGGGAATGCGAGAAAACTCCAGCTGGTCATAGCCTTCGTCAAGAATTTTCATCGTCTCTTCTAATGACATTTCTTTCTCCCCGAACATTAAAACAAATTGATCAAGCACATCAACCCATTCATTCCATGCTTGGTCATGCTCTGTAGCCAGTAACAGCTGGCCGCTTTCCTCCTCCGCTTCTTTTAGTTTCTGCAATTTTTCATATACATGTAACGTTTCCATAAATGTGTATAGTGCAGTAGCGATTTCTTTACCCGTATTACATTCCTCTAACGTATCTGCCAACTTCTTAATTGGATGGACAAGAATATCTCTTACCGCATGAATATCCGCCTGAATACTAAGTTCTTCATCGGTCTGTACTTTAGAATAGAATTCTAGACCACGATACTTTTTATACACCCATCTTCGGTCATCAAACCATCTATCTCCGTAAATTCCAAAGGACAGGACGAAGTTTTCTAAGCAATCCGCCCGTTCTCTCCACATCGTTTTAGGTGCATCAACCGGGAAGAATAGATCTGTCTTAATCGCTCGGAACATCGGCTCATATTTCCAATCAGAGTGAATAATTTCTAAAACAGTTCTACTGAGTTCAATGAGAGGATGGTGGAGCATGGATTTCTTTTTACTTATGAAAAATGGAATTTCATACTGAGGAAAAGTGGTCTCTATCAGTCCTTCATAGCTTTCAGTATCACGGTGTAAGATTGCAATTTCGTTATAGCGGACATTTTTAAATTGAGCTAAATCTCTAATTTGTCTTGCGACGGCATGAACTTCTGCGCGTTTATTCATCGCCTCCGTTATCCTTAACGCTCCGTTAGACGAAATTTGAGGCGTTGGTATTTGATCAAAATTTGCTTCAATATGAGCAAGCTCTGCTTCTACAAAACGTCTTTGCTCCGTAAAATGTACCGTTTCCTCCACCTTGACGCTTTCCGTCTGAGCCATTTCTATTAATCTAGCTGCAGTATTAGCAGGTTGGAAGAACAGCGATTGCTCATCATATGCATCTGAAAGGCTTACCATTGGTAAAGCTATAGTTAATCGTTTAACCTTTTTCATCAATGCCTGTAGAATTTCCAGCTCCCTAGCAGTAAAAGAAGTAAAACCATCGATATAAACTTCTGCAGTTTCAAGTAAATAAGAGTCCTTTATGTTGTTGGCAAGCAGTGTTAAATACCCTTCACCATCTACATAGCTAGTCCCTAACCTTTGCTCGATTAAATCTAGCATCATCATAATATCCGAGGACTTGTCTAATAGTGTTTGAGGAGCATCAGCTGCCTTTAGGCTAGTAAAGGCATTACTCATCGAAGAAGAATCTACACAATAACGGCTAAACTCCTTTAACAGCACCTCTACTTGATCGGTAAATCCTCTCTTTGTAGATGCACGTTTAAACAAGGTAAATTCATCCTTGTTGTCCTCTAGTAAGCTGCGAATAAGCATGCGATAGCCAAAGCCGCTAATCTCTTCTTTTGCTATGCCCCCAGTTTCTTGAAGAACACGCCAAGCAAGCCGTTTAAATGTACTTACTTGCGCTCGAATGATTCCAGTTACACCTGAACCTGCAGCCATGTCATATTCACTGGAAAATGACATTTGGTCAGGTACTATATAAAAAATGGGATCTCCAAATGGAGCCGCTTCTACTGTATGAACAATTTCTTGCTGCATAAACTTCGTTTTACCTGATCCAGATCGACCACTTATAATTCGTAATGACAAGTGAAACAAGCTCCTTTCCATAAAAAAAACGAATAATCTCCTACTCTCTATTGTACAAAACATAGTCAAGTGAGGGAAATTATTCGGACGTAAAATTGAAGGTAGCATCTGCCAATGGAAGGTATTTAAATTTAACCTCTCCAATAACTTCATCTTTATCTATAAAATGAAAATAACGGCTGTCAAGACTCGCAATTCGATTATCTCCCAAGACAAATAATTTTCCCTTTGGGACAGTTTTACTGCCAGTCAGTTCAGATAAAGTAAAGTCTTCCGTAAAATGGTCATTTGGACTTTTATAAGCTAGATTACTCTCTAGGAATGGTTCCTTTACCTTTTTTTCGTTAATAAATAGCTCATCATTTTCGTATCGGATGGTATCTCCAGGTACTCCGATGACACGCTTTACAAAGTCTTCCTCACCATTGTTAAAAATAATGATGTCCATACGGTTGATTGGTGAGATTTTACTAATTAAAACCCTATCCTTATCCGCAAGGGTTGGCATCATCGACTTACCACTAACTTCATAATTTGTTACAAGAAACATTCGAACTACGACTACAATAGCTATAGCGATAGTTATGGCAATGACCCATTCCATTGTCTCCTGCTTAAAGTTACTCAAATGTCTCTCCTCTTTTTCTCTTTCTTTTTATATTGACTCCACTTATGTCTTCTTCTACTCTCTTTTCAATTCTTTTTTCCACATGCTTTCCTATAAACCATAAGATAGCAATAATTAGGATAACAATTGCAGTTCGAACAGGTTGTGTAACAAGCGCTTTAAGATCAGAGCCAATAAAACTAACGACAAAAATCATAATGAGCTTACCTGAAGCTACAGTCCATAAATACGTATGTTTCTTTATATTCGATAACCCAGCTACGATATTAACCAAGGCAGATGGAGTAAAAGGGAAACAAATCAATAGGAATAGTGGTCCAAAACCATTCCTCTCTACCCATAATATTAATTTTTGTATTCTTTCATGCCTAGTTATAAAACCTAAAACTCGGGCTCGTCCATATTTACGAATAACTAAAAAGACGGTATAAGCTCCAACAAAGGAACCAACCCAGGATAATAAAAAACCAAATAATAATCCATATGCCGCAACATTCGCAACGATAAAAACGACTAATGGTAAAAATGGCAGAAAAGCTTCCAGGAAGGGCAGAAAAATGCCAATAATCGGGCCAAGTGTCCGATATTCTTTTGTTAAATCAGTAAGTGTCTCAAACGATAACCAATCTGGCATGTCTCTCTCCTCCGCCTATGTATATTTATACTTTCCCCTTTTATTGTATACATAAAACTATATTCTTATAGTATAATTTTTTCATTATGTAAAAAGGATGTGAATATTTTGTGAATAGATCTTTCGCGAGCGGAATGCGAGATGGACTAAGTATCGCTATTGGTTATTTTCCCGTAGCTCTCACCTTTGGCCTATTAGCAAAAACCTCAGGATTGTCTCTTCTAGAGTCAACCGCCATGAGCATATTTGTCTACGCTGGAGCAGCTCAATATATGTCCTTAACGCTTATTACAAAAGGGGTAGACCCTATTTTAATTGTATTAAACACTTTTGTAGTAAATATCCGTCACTTTCTTATGACGGCATCACTCAATGAAAAGATGCAAAGCGAGAAACGATGGATTAAAGGCATTTATGCATTTGGGATAACGGACGAAGCCTTTTCGGTTCTTGCTACTAAAAAAGGCGAGAAAATTTCCACCCCGTTTGCATTTGGTGTCGTGATTATTGCCTATAGCAGCTGGGTTTCCTTCACTGCAATTGGTCATGCGATCGGCGCAAACCTACCTGCATTTTTAAAGGCAGCGATGGCTATAGCTTTATATGCCATGTTCATAGGATTACTAGTCCCGTCTATGAAGGGTAACCGAAAAGTAGTGATGCTAGCCCTCATTTCTGCTGTGATTAATGCTTTTTTTTACTGGACAAGCTTGCTTTCTACTGGATGGGCTATATTAGTCGCAACACTTGCTTCTTCTATCTTAGTTGAAATCATCTATACAAGAAAACAAAAAAGCTTGCCAAAAGGAGTGTTATAAAATGGGTAGTTGGTATTGGTGGATGCTTTTTGGTATGGCAGTAGTTACATACATTCCTCGGGCATTTCCTTTAACATTTTTAGAAGGTAAGGAACTGCCCCCTGTTATATCAGGGATCTTACGTAATATCCCTTTTGCTGTATTAGGTGCATTAATATTCCCTGCAGTATTATACATACAACAAGGTAATATTTTATTTGGGTTTATAGGCGCCATCATTGCTTTTACTCTCGCTTTTTTATTTCAAAATGTGATGGTTGTCGTCCTTGGAACAGTTGGTTTTTTAGCAGTTTATAGTCTCTTTATATAAAGGTGTCAATTTCTTTAATTATTTTTATTTATTAAACACGTATTATTAATAAAGTGACAGTGGTATCGGAAGGCTTATCACATAACTCGAATCCTTCATCCCAGAGTATATATCTATGTTATTTATTAATTTATTCGTGTTATTCAAAAATTCATATTCAATCAATCAATTAAATGGTCCAAATTACTCGATTTCAAAAAAACCTCTTGACGGTTATGTTTTTATTGTTTAAAGTTTAAAACAATTCTTACAACAATTAAATAGCACATCACTTTCTTATCTAGAGAAACCGAGGGATCAGGCCCTATGACGTTTCGGCAACAGGTTCAAATCATTGAATACTGTGCCAACTCCTGCAAGCGTACTGCTTGAAAGATGAGAAAAGTTGGCTTTTTCGTAAATTTTGGAGAGCTTTCTTTTTCTTATCGTTTTTAGATAAGAATAAGGGAGCTCTCTTTTTCTCGTGATAGAAAGGTAGATGACTATCCTTTGTCTGTAACGAATCAATGATGTATGAGGAGGTAATTTTGAATGATTGAGTTTAAAAATGTTTCCAAGACCTTTCGTCTTGGCAAGCGGGAGGTGCATGCAGTAAAGGATGTTTCTCTAAAAATAAAGGAAGGTGAAATATTTGGCATTATTGGTTTTAGTGGTGCAGGAAAGAGTACGCTGCTCCGGTTAGTCAATATGTTAGAACGTCCTTCTGCAGGCTCAGTATTTATTCAAAATATCGATGTAAATACATTATCCTCAAAGGATTTGAGAACGAGACGAAGAAACATTGGAATGATTTTTCAAAACTTCAATTTGTTCCACTCTCGCACAGTTGGCGGAAATATCGCCTATCCGTTAAAGCTAGAAGGTCTTAGCAAGAGTGAAATTACAAAAAGAGTAACTGAACTACTTAGCTTTGTCGGACTTTCTGATAAGGAAAAGGATTATCCTAGTCAATTATCTGGAGGACAGAAACAGCGCGTTGGCATTGCTCGAGCTCTTGCAACCTCACCTGATATTCTCATTTGCGACGAAGCAACTTCTGCATTAGATCCTGAAACTACGGCTGAAATTCTACGCTTGCTTAAAAAGGTAAATAAGGAGTTTGGAATTACCATTTTGTTAATAACACATGAAATGCACGTTATTCAGTCTATTTGCGATCGAGTAGCTGTCATGGAAAATGGAGAGGTTATTGAGTCAGGAGATGTCTTTGATGTATTTACTAACCCGCAGCATCTTACCTCACAGCGATTTATACGATCTGTTCAACAGGACCTACCTTCTCCTCAAATTTTAGAGGACTGGCGGTCTCGAGGAGGTAACGGCTTTTACCGTGTAATTTTTAAGGGAGATGTAACAAATGAAGCCGTATTGTCTCAAGTGACTCAGAAGCACCGTATCCATTTCAATATTGTTTACGGATCTATACGTGAGCTACAGGAAAGGCTTTTCGGTGATTTAGTTGTCTCTTTTGAGGGAGACGCGGCTGGTATACAGAGTGCGATCAAAGAGCTAGAGACGATTGTGGACATTCAGGAGGTGGCAAAGCATGAAGGTTGATTGGAGTACTTTCTGGCCAAGGATTGTGGAGGCAACGGGAGAAACCATTATTATGGTTATCGCCACTCTCCTATTTGGTTCTATTTTAGGAATAAGCATTGGACTTTTGTTATTTGTAACAAGAGAAAGAAACATTTTAGAAAATAAAATTGTTTTTCAGGTATTAAATATATTAATCAATATTATTCGACCGATCCCCTTTATCATTTTCCTAGTTGCTATCTCGCAGCTCACAAGATTAGTGATGGGTTCCACGATTGGCACTGCAGCCGCCATTTTTCCAATGACGATTGTCGCCAGCTTCTCTATTGCTCGAGTAGTAGAAAACAACTTAGTGAGTATTGATCCAGGAGTAATTGAAGCGGCACAAGCGATGGGTGCAAGTCCATTACGGATTATATTTACCGTTTTAATACCTGAAGCTCTTGGACCTCTTATTCTCGGTTTAACCTTTATAACTGTTAGCTTAATAGACTTTTCTGCTGTGGCAGGGACAGTCGGTGGAGGCGGACTTGGACATATAGCAATGACCTATGGATATCAGCGATTTGATGGAAGTGTCATGCTCGTAACTGTAATTATACTCATCGTTTTAGTTCAGCTCGCCCAGTGGCTAGGAAATGCATTATCTAAAAAATTCATCAGACGATAAGGAGAATAGATATGAAAAAAATTAGTTTATTAGTAATTGCTCTTCTGACAGCAATAGTCTTAGCAGCTTGTAACGACTCTTCCGCTGCTTCAGACAAAGATACGGTAAAAGTTAAAATCGGAGTGAATGGTTCAGATGGTGCCCAGTGGCCGGTTTTAAAGGAGAAAGCAGCAAAAGAAGGAATAGAGATTGAGTTAATCGAGTTTGCAGACTACACCTTACCTAATAATGCTTTGGCACAGGGAGATATCGATTTAAATGCTTTCCAGCATATTTCTTTTCTATCTCAATATGTGAAAGAAAGCGGCAATGACCTTGTTCCAATTGGTTCAACTATGTTTGCTCCACTTGGCGTGTATTCGGAAAAGATTAAAGACATTAGTGAAATCAAAAAAGGCGATAAACTTGCAATTCCAGATGACCCCTCCAACCAGGCTCGTGCACTACGTTTGTTAGAGTCTGCAGATTTAATCACTCTTTCAGATAGCTTTGGGCTATTTGGAGACCCAAGTGGCATTATAGAGAACCCATTGAATCTAGACATTATCCCAATGGTTGCCCAGCAAACACCTCGCGTGTTGCCTGACGTTGCAGCTTCTATCATTAATAACGGCGTTGCTGGTCAAGCTGGCTTCTCCCCTGGTGAGGACCCAATATTTAAGGAAGCTGGACAGGATGAATCCATCTACCCTTATGTCAACACAATAGTAGCTCGTGGAGAAGATAAAAATAATAAAACGTACAACCGAATTGTAGAACTATATCAAGAAGAAGATATCCAAAAAGTAATCACGGAGGATACAAAAGGCGGCTCTGCCTTAGTCATTTTAACGCATGAACAGCTAGATCAAACGTTTGAAAATCTAATTAAATAAATATGAGGAGGAATACAGATGAGTATTGTAAAAGAACCGAAAGAATTATTACTGAAGTCAATTGAGGAGAATAAAGAACTATACGTACAGGTCAGTCAGGAAATCCATAGTAACCCAGAAATCGGCAATCAGGAGTTCTTTGCTAGCTCCAAACATGTAAAGCTACTACGCGATGCTGGATTTGAAGTAAATACAGCCGTTGCAGGACATGAAACCTCGTTCTACGCGATTAAAAAAGGAACTAAGGAGGGTCCTACTGTAGCTTATCTTGCAGAATACGATGCCCTTCCAGGTCTAGGTCACGCTTGCGGACATAATATCATCGGAACAACAAGCGTAGCTGCTGGAATTGCCTTAGCAGAGGCTCTCCCTCTTACAGGTGGAAATGTAGTTGTACTTGGAACACCCGCTGAGGAAGGTGGACCCAATGGAAGTGCAAAAGGAAGTTTTGTGAAACACGGTTTGCTTAAGGATGTGGATGTTGCACTAATGATCCACCCTTCTGGCAAGACTTCTTTAACTGGTGAGACATTAGCTGTAGACCCTTTAGATTTTCATTTTCATGGGAAAGCAGCCCATGCATCTGGATCTCCTGAAAAAGGGATAAATGCTTTAGACGCAGTCATCCTTTTATTTAACGGCATTAACGCTCTTCGTCAGCAGCTGCCAAGCACTGTACGTATCCATGGAATTATCACCCATGGTGGTGATGCTCCAAACATCATTCCTGACTACGCTTCTGCTCGCTTTTATATCCGAGCAGAAAGCTGGAAGAAAACAGAGGAAGTAGCAGAAAAGGTCCATGCTATTGCAAATGGTGCAGCCCTTGCAACAGGTGCCTCGGTAAGAATTGAGCGATTCCAAAACGAGGTGCAGGACTTTGTATTAAACTCTAAGTTAGATGAAATTCTTCATGAAGAGCTAGAAGCAGTCGGAGAGTTTGTCCATACAGAAAAACGAAAAGGCAAGGGATCAACAGATGCCGGCAACATCAGCTACGCTGTCCCTACTGCCCATCCACATATTAAGATTGGTCCGGATGATTTAGTCGGTCATACCATCGAGTTCCGCGAAGCCGCAAAATCCAAGCTTGGTGATGAAGCATTGATCAAGGGAGCTAAGGCACTAGCCTCTGCAGGTTACCGCATCCTGACTGATGCTGAGTTGCTTCACAATGTTCGAAAGGAATATGAAATAGCACTAGCTAAGAAGCAAGATTGAGCTGAATACCTGATTCGATGAATGAACGCCTATGGTTAGGTGGTGAAGCTATGTCCATTTGGATAAAAGTGTTGCATTAGCAACTGGAAGTACGCACATGAGCAAAGTGTTGCGCTTACGGCTTAGAGTGTTGCGGGAATGACTTCAAGTGTTGCGTTTACGGCTTAAAGTGTTGCACCTATCCAAGTATCTCACTTTACCAATTGACTTCCTCTTGCCCCCCTGTTTGAGGAAATCTACTTAGCTATTACTTTCCATCAACTCGATGGATTAAAAAAATCCGCCCTCAAGAGGCGGATTTTTTGTTGCGTTCCATCATATAGCCAGCATACCAAAAACCAAATGTTAAGGATGCCGCATCGAGAATGTAAATCCACCAGCGATGGGTGTAGCCTGCATATACAGAAGCTGCAAATAATGCAACTGTTAATAGCAAGGCTACATATCGATTAAAGGTTATTCTCGTGAACAGTACGACTAACAAAGTAGGTGCAATAATAGCCAGTATCACTTGTGTTGGTATAGATAAAGTTTCCATTATTTCTCCTACCTTACTAATATTAATCCTAGTCTGTAATGATCGTGTCTAAACAACACATGCTGTCTTAATCGAAGCTCTCCATTATGATCCAATACTTCTAACCTGCAGTGTGCTGCATTGATTTGGACTGCTTCGTAAAGCTCCTGCTCATCCGTTACTTTTTGTCCGTTTACTTTAACAATACATTCTCCAATTTTTAAGCCCATTTTTTCTGCTGGAGAATCGGATAGCACACCCGCAATCATAACACCATTAGGTTGTGGAGATACAGCAAATGATCCATTACGCTCTCTTATATATTCACTAAAAGATATTAATAGTCTCCCTATAACCCCTAGTCCTAAAGCTACTAAGCTAATGAGTGATGTCACATAGCCCATTGCTGCAATAAGCGTCACGATTATTCCAATTTGCCAAACTTTTTTTCCGTACATAGGGAAAAATTTTTCTGCCAGTGTATGTCGACTTTTTTGTTGAAAGCCTATTACAAAAGGAAACAATATTAAAGAAAATGTAGACTCTCCTAAAGTAAATTGTGGCCAAAACGGTAGATATGTATGTATAACATCTCCAGGTATGACTAATAGAATCGGTAACAACCAAAGTCGTTTAGTTACATATTCCATTGCCTCGCTGCCTCTTGCCGTTTTAACCAATCTAGGCGAAGCATTTGCCGCTCCATGCTTTTGGATAATCAAGCCCTCTGCTATCAGCAATAAACCTGCTAAAATAGCAATTGGAACAATAACTTGTCCATCTATATCTTCTCCAACAATCTTCCATGAAAATATTTCATAAGACCAATCATAGAAAAACATGATATAAAAAGTAGCTACCGCTAAGGCAATTGTATAAATTGCAGAACCGACCTGATACATAAAGAGCAGGACAAACAAAATCATCCATATACTATAAACTATTAACCAAGTGGTTGGTATAACCAATCCAACGGCTACACTAATAACAGAGATTATAATTGCCCATATGTAACCATCTAGCAAATAATGCTTGGCTTCAGTCCAACCCCAAAGAATTCTAGCCCTAAATTGTTTTCTTTCTCTCTTCACCCGAAAGTATCCGATTAATACAGAAAAAAGAAGTGTTATATAAACAGCTGGATGAAGGAAGAAACGTCCAATCCCTTTTGCCAATTCTATTAATATTTCTTGTACCATACGAATCCTCCTCGCTTACAACATAGTGTTCCTATTATTGTATCAAACGAGGAGAACTTCCGTATAGGTTTATTGTATCAAGTTACTTATTTAAGGAATGAATTATATAACTTACGCCCATTTGTAGCTGCTGATCATTCTCTTTTCTAGCCTTATACTCATTAATGGTCGTAGTTAAATCTTGAAAGAATGTCTCATCAAGCTTCGAGTTCACTTCAAGTTTTTGAACCTCTCGATATTTATCAACAGCTTCAACGGTATTTTCATCGAAATACCCATCTTTGCGAGAAAGATTATAGCCTAATCCAGCAAGAACTTGTTGCACGTATTTTATTTCATCTCCATAGTCTCCTTGATGGAATTCGCCATGGTAATATTTAATGTCCGTGCTAAACAACTCATCCTGTTCCACTTTTAAATCTGCCTCTATCCCCTTATGATGAATCCATTGCTGCTTTGGAGTTAACCATTTATGCGTAGAAATTTTTAGCTTTCCGCCATTAGATAAAGGGTGTGTCTCTTGAACTGTACCTTTACCAAAGCTTGTTTCCCCTACAATCATGGCACGGTTATTATCTTTTAGCGCACCGGCCAAAACTTCACTAGCAGAAGCACTACCCCCATTTTGCAATAAAACAACTGGTAGCTTGTTCAGGTAAGGGGTATCCTTATTGACCGTATTCAGCGGCTCTAAAACTCCCTTTGCATCCTGCATATAAGCAAAGGTGCTTCCATTTTGCAGAAGCGTTCCTATAATAGAAGAAACACTAAATAAATAACCTCCTGGATTGCCTCGGACATCCACAACTAGTCCGTTTATTCCTCGTTCTACAAGCGCTTTGGTTTGCTTTTCCCACTCTTCAGCCGTTTTTTCTCCAAAAATAGAAATCGTGACTATCCCTAGAGACTTTCCATCAACCTCTAGTACTTCACTAGAAACAGTATGCAACGCAATCGTCTCTCGTTTCATATGTAGCTCTACATGACGATTTTCACTTGGACGATAGATGGTCATTTTAAGACTACTTCCTTTGTCACCACTTAATAATCGAACTAATTCTGCCATGGATTTCCCATCCACTCGATCACTGTTCACTCGTACGATTTCGTCTTGTGGCTTTAACCCCGCTTTATAAGCTGGAGAATCTTTAATAGGAGCCACTACAACAAATTTACCACCGGAATTCATAATTTCAACGCCAATACCAACTCGTTCTTCTGCTAAAGAAGATTCTTGCGTTTCCGCTTCCTCTTTCGTTAAATAGGATGAATGAGGATCTTCTAAAGCTTCTGCCATCCCTCTGATAGCACCCTCCACTAATAATTTTTCATTCTTGGAAAAGACAGCCTCTTGTTTTATTAATTCATAGGCTTCGTCAATCACTTGGCTACTGCTAACATTTTTCTTCTCCGACTCTGATGGTGTTCTAGACATCCATAAATACCCTAATACCAATACAACGACTAAAATAAATCCAAATAAAATAATCCGATTTTTGCGCAAGTTCAACCTCCTAGTTTTCCACTAATATATGTGAGAAAAACGAAGTTTAATACTTGCCCAAAAATCAGATTCTTAATTTAGTTTATCGACATAATCTATCAACATTTGCTCATCCATCGGTCCGACTATCATATTTTGTATGATTCCACTTGTATCGATCATGTAAGTAGTTGGAATAGGAATAACCTTATAGGCGTTTCCTACTTGACCTTCCTCGTCCATAGGTATTGGAAACGTAAGACCGTAATCTTCTACAAAGGAAGTCACCTCATCCAATCCATTATCCTTGTTAGTGAGGTTAACAGCTAAGATTTCCACATTATCTTCTTCGGTCATATCCTCATAATAGTTTTGCATATGCGGCATTTCTGCTTTACATGGAGGACACCACGATGCCCAAAAATTTAATACTACTTTTTTTCCTTTGTAGTCTGACAACGATACCTCTTTTCCATCTAATGTTGTCAAAGTAAAGTCTGGGGCTGCATCACCTTTACCCGTACCCTCGTTAGCCGGATTTTCAGCCATATCCGTCCCCATTTGCTCCCCTTCAAAAGGGTCTTCCTTTTCGTCGATATTGTTTTTAACAAATGATATGGTAGCACTCGCTATTAAGAAACCTACAATTAGTAATCCAATTATTTTCTTCACTCTTAACCTCCACTGTAATCAATAACTTATTATTAAACTAATTATATGCATAAATTGAAATAGATACTATTCACCAGCTTAAGTTTTATACAATTTGTGTACAAAAAAAGACTTCTAATGAATTCTCTTATTCTAAAAAATGAGGCATCCAATTATATAATAATTGAATGCCTCATTTTGTTGTTACTTTATAGAGAAATGTATCTCAATGGATTCACTGAGTTACCTGCCATACCTTCCCAATATCCTAAATGGATTTCAAAGTGAAGATGAGGTCCAGTAGAGTTACCAGTAGTACCGATTGCTCCGATACGCTGACCTTTTGAGACAACCTGTCCAACTCCTACACCTATACTGCTCAAATGTGCATATAGTGAAGTGAAAGTTTGTCCATCAATAGAATGCGTCACCATAATTACATTACCATACGTGCTTAAAGGAGATGCATATGATACGACTCCGTCAGCAGCTGATAGTACTGGTGTACCGGTACTGTTCGCGATATCAATTCCATAATGCATTTTTCCTTTCCCATAAATCGGGTGCATTCTGTATCCATATCCTGAAGTGAAGCTTCCTGATGCAGGTTTCGTCCAGTTACCAGCTGAAACAGCTGGAATTGCAGTGGAAGATCCGCTAGCTGCTTGTTGACGTTGGCGTTCGGCAGCCGCTTTTCTCTTTTTCTCTTCTGCTGCTTTTCTAGCTATTTCTGCTTGACGTTTTTGCTCGGCTACAATTTTATCTTGAATTGCTTTATCCAAGTTTAAAACTTCTTCATATTCTGTTTCCATTTGTTCTTTATCTTCAAGAAGTTTAACTTGCTCTGCTTCTAGCTGATCTACTAATGTAGCTTTAGAAGATTTTTGTTTATCTAAATTAGCTTTTAAGGAAAGAAGCTTGTCTTTACTTGCTTCTTGCTCTTGACGTTTCTTTTCTAAGCTTGCCGTTTGCTCTTCAAGTTCTTGCTTATCTTCGGCCTGCTCTTTTAAAATCTTACGGTCAGCTTCCATCAATGTATTAACTGCTGAAAAGCGGTCAATAAAATCTACGAAACTATTAGCTCCTAGTAATACATCTAAATAATTAACTGATCCACCACTAACTTGGACAGCTCGTATTCTTTCTTTCAACAATTCATCGCGTGCTGCAATTTTCTCTTCTAATTCCGCGATAGAAGCTTTTAATGCTTCTATTTCACTTGTAGTTTTTTCAATCTCACTTAAAACTGCAGCAATACTTTTTTCTGTTGCCATAATTTCATTATCCAAAGCTTGGATCTGAGCCATAATTTGTTCAATTTTAGACTCATTTGTATCAATTTTCGTTTCAGTTTCTTTAATGTTTGACTTAATTGAACTTTTCTTTTCTTGAATGTTCTGTTGTTCTTTTTTAAGGTCAGTCAATGAATCGGCAAGAGCGCTTGGAGTGTTAATTAGTAGCGCTCCGGATGCAGCTATTGCAACAATACGCAACATCCATTTGGATTGTCTTCTCAAATCTTATTGCTCCTTTCAAGATACCTTCTTATACTCGTAAAAATTTTCTAACTGACATGAAACTACCCCAGATACCAATCAAAACTCCCATTAAAAGAATTAATCCGTTTAACTGATAAATAAATGGGGAAAACTCTAGTAAATTAAATAAATTTCCTAACTCTAATTTAGGCTGTAATGCATTATAAAGATTATAGTAAAGAACCGTAACTAATGTGATTGGCAGTATCGCTCCTAATATGCCAAGCCACATACCTTCTAATATGAAGGGGATACGGATAAACCAGTTTGTAGCTCCAACTAGTTTCATAATCTCTATATCTCGTCGTCTAGCCACAATCGTAATTCGAATAGTATTCGATATTAAGAACATAGCTGTAAATAATAGAGCGAGAATTAGCACTATACCTACGTTTCTACCCATATTAAGCACGGAAAATAATCGTTCTATTTTTCCTTCTCCGTAACTAACCTCAAATGTGTTATCTAACTTATCGATTTCCTTCGCAATCGCTTCAGTTTCTTGAGGGTCTACCGCTTTTGCATAAAATACATTATGTAATGGGTTTTCTTGTTCATATAACTCTAAATCTGACCCAAAATCCATAACCAGTTTCTTTAGTTCTTCTCCCTTAGTCGCATATACTAGCTCTGCAACTCCAGGCATACTTTTAATTTCTTCTTCTAGCTTAGCAACGTCTTCTTCACTTGCTGTCAATTCAACATAAATTTTAACTTCAACGTCTCTTTCTAGGTCGTCTGCAACTTTATTTAAATTCATCATGATCATGACGAATACGCCTACTAATAATAATGTAACGGTAACTGCACTGACCGATGCAAATGTCATCCAGCCATTTCGACTAATACTTTTTAAGCTATCTCTGAAATGTCGTCCTGCTGTTCTAGCCTTCATATCCGTAATCTCCTCCGTACTCGTCTCGAGTGATTAAGCCACCCTCAACTACAATAACACGGTGTCGAATTGTATTTACAATTTCTCTATTATGAGTTGCCATAACAATTGTAGTTCCTCGGGAATTAATTTCTTCAAAAGTGTTCATAATTTCCCATGAAGTTTCGGGGTCTAAATTTCCGGTTGGCTCATCTGCAATTACTAGTTTAGGAGTATTGACAATGGAGCGTGCTATGGAAACACGTTGTTGCTCACCGCCTGAAAGTTCAGTTGGGAACATTCTTGCTTTATTTTTAAGGCCTACTAGCTCCAATACATCCATCACTTTTTTGCGAATCACCTTAGGGGATTCCTCTATTACTTCTAGAGCAAATGCTACGTTTTCATAAACGTTTAGACGAGGAAGTAGTTTGAAATCTTGAAAGACAACACCAATTTGTCTTCTTAAGTAAGGAACATTTTTATTTTTTAAGGTTGCTAAATTCATACCATTGACTATGATCGTACCTGACGTCGGGCGTTCTTCTCGATACATCATTTTAATAAATGTCGATTTTCCTGCACCACTGGGTCCAACTACATACACAAATTCACCCTGCTTAATATTTACGTCAATCCCGTTAGCCGCAACAATACCATTAGGATATTTTTTATAGACGTTAGTCATTTCTATCATTTTATACCACCTAATTACTTTCTTTTATTAAATACAACAATGCCTATTATAACACTTGATTCCTTTCATAATGTTACAAATAGATTTCATTTTGTAGGTAATTTTAGTCAGAAAAACAATAATATTATCGATTTTTCAATTTTTTTAGTGTTTTATGCTCAGTTACAAAAGCACTACACCTCTTATTTCTACACAATCTATCATAATTCCTGCCGTATTTTCACCTTCGAGAAAATATTTACATACGTGGCAGTTTTTCTCCAAAATAGTTAACATTCTGTGAAAATCGACAAATAAATCTATGAACGGAGACTAGTTTCCTAAGTGGTTATTGAAGTTTTTTTACGAGGGGTTCAAGATACATTCAAGAGATTTTTATAGTTCATTTTTATTATTGCGGTATATTTTGGTGAAAGAGCGGATGTCTTTTGCTCAGTTTTTTTAATATAAGAGACACTTGTATGAAGGTTATTTATAGGTGTGGGATCTTGGATTTAGGTGCGCTTTGCTGGTTTATGTGCGGATTGCGGAGATTTAGGTGTCATCTCTAGTAACTTTAGGTGCGCTTTATTATGATTTAGGTGTCCCTTTTACTAATTTAGGTGCGCTTCGCTGATTTATGTGCGGGTTTCGGAGATTTAGGTGTCATCTCTATTAACTTTAGGTGCACTTTATTATGATTTAGGTGTCCCTTTTACTAATTTAGGTGCGCTTCGCTGATTTATGTGCGGGTTGCTGGGATGTAGGTAACACTTTGCTCTTTTTAAGTGTGATTGGCTGAGATTTAGGTTCCCCCACTAGAAACTAGTTAAAGCTATTCAACCTTATAGGCGGATGTCCCGCATTTATGGGACACCTTCTCACACTTTATAGGCGCTTTCTTCTTGCTTATAGGGCACTTCCTTCCACTCTATGGGCACTTTTCATCCTTACGGGCGTATACCTGTGATTTATGGGACACTTATACATACTTTTTGGGCGTTTTCCACTCACTTATGGGGCACTTCCTTCACCTCTATGGGCGCTTTTCATCTTTACGGGCGAATACCACGCATTTATAGGACACTTCTAAATACTTTATGGTCGCTTTCCACTCACTTACGAGGCACTTTCCTCAAATTTACGGGATACCATCCCCTACACTATATCTTATTCCAACAAAAAACAGCTACTAGTAAAAGTAGCTGCTTGTCTCACGATATTATTTTTTCTCTGCTAACCATGCAGCTACTGCTTCCGCATCTGCACCTTCAATGATTTTAGGTGGCATTGCGCCTTGGCCTTTTAAAATAACATTTAAGATTTCATCTTCTGATAAGCGAGAACCTACATCAGCTAGTGCCGGGAAACTACCTTGTCCTTCTAAATTTCCGCCATGACAGCTAATACATTTAGAATTTACAATTTTTTCAGCATCTACAGACGCGGTTTCAGATGAACCAGTTGTACCAGTATCAGTTGTGCCGGTATCTTTTGCTTCGTCGTCTCCACCGCCACATGCAGCAAGCATAAGACCTGCTCCAAAGATAACAGCTAATAATTTTTTCTTCATTTAGTAAACCTCCCTCAACATTATAAATGCACTCATATTATACCAAATTTAGTACCTTTTGAAACCTTCTCCTAACACCTCATAAGCATCAGAAACTATTACAAATGCAGTGGGGTCAATGATTTGGACCACTTGTTTCAGCTTTGTGAACTCTGTTTGATACGCCACCACCATAAGGATAGATTTCTCTTCATTGGTATATCCACCATATGCAGGTAGTTTAGTTACCCCTCGATCAATCTCCTTATAAATAGCATCTCTCATTTCGTCCTGTTTATTCGTAATTATATAAATCATTTTTGATTGGCTAAATCCTAGCTGCACAATATCTATTGTTTTAGTAGTTACAAATAAACCGATTAGGGCGTATAAAGCTTGTTCAATATCAAATACTACTGCAGCACTCAGTACAATCAAGCCATCAATAAGCAATACACTTCGGCCTAAAGAAAAGCCAGTATACTTGGTTATGATCTGAGCTGCTAAATCGGTTCCCCCTGTTGATGCACCGCCTCTAAAAACAATCCCTAAACCTAGACCAACTGTAATACCACCAAATAATGCTCCTAACAAAGGATTAAAGGTCCATGGCTCCCAGCCTGCTGTTAGCAAAACTACTGCAGGTAAAACTAATGTTCCAACCAGCGATTTAATCCCGAATCTAGCACCTAAAAAGATGAGGCCAGAGATAAACAAAGGAATATTAAAAGCATATTGAACGAGTCCTGGCTCCCAGCCAAATACTCCTTTTAAAATGGTGCTTATTCCACTAACTCCACCAGAGGCAACCTGGTTTGGCAATAAAAAAACATTAAAGCCAATTGCTACAATTGCTGCACCTATGATGACGTAAAAGTAATCTCTAGCATTCGCCATCCATGGAGAAATTTCTTTATGCGCTCTATTATTTGTCGTAGTAGTCATTGCTATTCCTCTTTCATGTAAATTCTTTTATTTAACCTGAAATAGTATAACAACAGAACTGATTTTTGTGAACTTTAGCAAGATGGTGTATTAACAAGCTACTTGCACAAAATAAAAAAGCGTATCTAAAATAAATTAGATACACTTTATTTCCAAGCAATTATTTACTAATAGATTGTGCTTCCTTATAAGTTTCGTCAATGTAATCTGAGATTGCAAGCTGATCCTCGGTAATATTGACTAAAGTAGCATTTAGTTCCTCAACAGTTGCAGTGCTTTCCTCAATAATGGCAGCAAACTCTGTTGTGCTTTCATTGATGGATTCGCTGTTCTCTGCAATTGTCTCCATCTCTTTTAAATAGCTTGTTAATGATGTTTGTAGGGTACGCATTGTTTCATAAAGGCCTTTGAAAGACTCATTGGATTGCTCCGCTACATCAGCTTGTGTGTGCGTTTGAGCTAAACCTAACTTAAGTTTTTCAAGGGCAGCCTCGTTAAATTTATTGACGTTATTTAGATTGTCATCTATTTTTTCTACTGTTTGATTGGTTACACCTGCAAGTTTTCTAATTTCTTCGGCTACTACGGAAAATCCTTTGCCATGCTCTCCGGCTCTTGCGGCTTCAATAGAGGCATTCAAGGCCAATAGATTTGTCTGCTCTGTAATTTGTCGAATATCTTTTGCAAATTGATTGGTTTCATTAATTTTGGCAAACAAGTTTTGAAACGTTTCGTTTAATTCTTCAAAAAAGACGGTAAACTGCGTAATGTCTTTTGTCATTTCTTCCATTACTTTAGATCCCTCTGAAGCATCTTTTCCTGCTGACTCTGCCTGTTGAACGATTAACTCCAAGCTATTTGCCATTTCTTTAACTGAGCTGGAGGTTGCTTCTGTATTTCTCACAATATCAGACACATGGTCCGCTTGACGTTGAGCACCGACACTCACTTCCCCTACTGCAAACAGCATTTCCTGCTGTGCAACATTTGCGGACTGTGTACTTGTGCGAATCTGTTCTAAATTGGTTGAAATGACATGCACTGCATTTTGTAATTTGTCATTCAAGAGATTGTCTTCTTGTGCTTTAACGGCAGCTTCTTCCGTTAACTGCCGCATCTTCTCAAACAATGATTTACTTTGAAT
>JBEMAY010000003.1:65668-80651 GCA_040274765.1 Psychrobacillus sp. | reverse complement strand
TACAAAAGGGCATAAGTCCTCAAAATAATATTTTTGCATTTTATTATAATATCATAGCGATTTTGTCAAGTCAATCTTTTGTACCTTTTATAATCCAATAACCTTTTTCTTTGTTCACAACTTCTACTTGACCAAAAATCTCTTCTAAAAAACTAAAAGTAGATGGTGCCCCTTGTTTCTTTTGAATTACAACCCACAATTCTCCCCCTGAAACTAACTTTTCATAGGAATCCTTATAGAAACGAAATATAGTCTCTTTTCCAGCACGAATAGGTGGATTAGTTATAATAGCCGCAAAGTTTGCAGTTTCCACTGCTGACAACCCATCACTTTCATAGATTCGCACATTTTGTACCCCGTTAGCAGCCGCATTTTTTACTGCAAGTTGGATTGCACGTGTGTTAACATCTACTAAATGAACTGTTCTTTCTTCATTTGCTTTTGCAACGGCAAGCCCAATTGGACCATACCCACAGCCCACATCCAATATATCTCCTTCGAGATCAGGGGCATTAAAAGCATCAATTAATACACGGGAGCCAAAATCTACTTCGCTCTTACTAAATACACCAGCATCTGTTTCAAACCGAAAATTATGACCAAGCAATTTAAAATTCCAATGTTGAGGCTTACTTTCCGTTTGAGGTTTTCTAGAATAATAATGTTCAGACACCGTTTAACCCTCCATCATACATACGAAGAAAAGCCCGTCGTATATAGACGAGCTTTTTCCCCGAGTTGTACCAAAAATTACTTAACTTCTACGTTAGCGCCTACTTCTTCAAGTTGAGCTTTCATAGCTTCAGCATCTTCTTTAGATACGCCTTCTTTAATAGCTTTAGGAGCGTTATCTACTACTTCTTTAGCTTCTTTCAAGCCAAGACCAGTGATTTCGCGAACTACTTTGATTACTTTAATTTTTTGGTCGCCTGCAGATGCAAGGATTACGTCAAATTCAGTTTTCTCTTCAGCAGCAGCAGCACCGCCACCAGCTGCAGCAGCTACAGGTGCAGCAGCAGTAACACCGAATTCTTCTTCGATTGCTTTTACTAAGTCGTTTAATTCAAGAACTGTCATTGATTTGATAGCTTCTAAGATTTGCTCATTATTCATTTTATTTTCCTCCTATTAGTGGGTATGTTAGGCTATTAGCCGGTTTTTTGGTGAAGAGTTGCATAGAAAATTATGCGCCTTGCTCTTCTTTTTGTTCTGCAACAGCTTTTGTTGCAAGTGCGAAATTGCGCACTGGAGCTTGAAGTACAGATAAAAGCATTGAAAGTAGTCCTTCGCGTGATGGAAGTTCTGCAAGTGCTTTTACATCTTCAGCTGAAGATACGTTACCTTCGATGATCCCTGCTTTAATTTCTAATTGTTCGTTCTTTTTAGCGAAATCGTTGATGATTTTTGCAGGAGCAACTACATCTTCGTTAGAGAATGCAACAGCATTTGGTCCAACTAAGAATTCGTTGATCGCTTCAACACCTGCGATTTCAGTAGCACGACGTGTAAGTGAGTTTTTATAAACTTTGAACTCAACGCCAGCTTCACGAAGTTGTTTACGTAATTCTGTAACTTGTGCAACGTTTAAACCACGGTAATCAACAACTACTACTGAAGCAGCAGATTTAAATTTACCAGCGATATCGTCTACAATTACTTTTTTTGTTTCGATTGCTTTGCTCATCTTGGCACCTCCTATAAGAATTGGCCATTTATACCGACAAAAGAAAAGCCTCTGATCTACGGATAGACACAGAGGCAGAAAGTCATCATCTAATTAGAATCTGAATTTACGTGTCCTCGGTAGGATATTAAGTGACAAGTCACTCCTACTGTCTACGGTACAAATGTATATTACACAACAGAAGTCATCTTATCAGATCGACTACTAGTTGTCAATTATTATTTTACTGATTGAGCGTCAACTTTAATAGCTGGACCCATTGTAGTAGTTACATTTACAGATTTCATGTAAACACCTTTTGATGCAGCTGGTTTAGCTTTTTGAATTACTTCAAATACTGCCATGAAGTTTTCTACTAATTTGTCGTCCTCGAAAGAAACTTTTCCGATAGGAGCATGAATAATTCCTGCTTTGTCAGCACGGTATTCTACTTTACCAGCTTTAATTTCTTCGATTGCTTTAGTAACATCAAATGTAACAGTACCAGTTTTAGGGTTTGGCATTAAACCTTTTGGTCCAAGTACTCGACCGATTTTACCAACTTCACCCATCATGTCAGGAGTTGCTACGATTACATCGAAGTCAAACCATCCTTGTTGGATTTTGTTGATGTATTCCACGTCACCTACATAGTCTGCACCTGCAGCTTCAGCTTCTTTAAGTTTTTCACCTTTAGCGAAAACTAATACACGTTGAGTTTTACCAGTTCCGTTTGGAAGTACTACTGCTCCACGGATTTGTTGGTCGTTTTTACGAGTATCAATTCCTAGACGGAAAGCAACTTCAACTGTTGCATCAAAATTAACTGTGCTAGTTTTTTTAGCAAGTTCGATTGCTTCTTTAGCTGAATACATAGTATTTTTGTCAACTAATTTAGCAGCTTCTTGTAACTTTTTACCTTTGTTAGCCATTTTAAAATGTCCTCCTTGATAGTGGTTTTAGCGGAATAAACCTCCCACGTGTAAAGGTTGCAGTTATTCTAAGGAACAACTACAACCTTCCAAAAAACAATTGCTTCATATCAAAATCACATAGAGTATTAGTCTTCGATCGTAATACCCATGCTACGTGCTGTACCTTCAACCATCAACATAGCTGTTTCAACAGATGCAGCGTTTAGATCTGGCATTTTTTGTTCAGCGATTTCGCGAACTTTTTCACGTTTAACTGTCGCCACTTTAACGCGGTTTGGTTCACCTGATCCAGATTGAATTCCTGCTGCTACTTTAAGTAACACTGCTGCCGGCGGAGTTTTTGTAATGAAAGTAAAAGAACGATCTTCAAATACAGAAATTTCAACCGGAATGATTAGACCTGCTTGATCAGCAGTACGTGCGTTGAACTCCTTACAGAATCCCATGATATTAACACCCGCTTGTCCTAATGCAGGACCAACCGGTGGAGCTGGATTAGCTTTACCAGCAGGAATTTGTAATTTAACAACTTTAATCACTTTTTTAGCCACGAGACACACCTCCTTAAGTCCGTGATGTGGTAATTGGGTTGCCCCTCCCACTCAAATATCTGTCTCTCAGCTCTGCGCTGATAACATTTAGAAAATTCATGCAGACTTTTTTTCAGTCTGACCTTTGAAATGATACCACTTATCCATTTTTTTAGCAAGTATAAATTATACTTTAATTACTTGTTCGAAATCGAGCTCCATATTCGTTTCGCGCCCGAACATATCTATAGAAACGGTTACTTTACCTTTTTCTGCCTCAATTGCTTCTACTTTACCTTGGAAATGAGCAAATGGCCCTTCTAGGACTTCTACTAATTCTCCAACAGAGAAATCTACCTCAACGACGCGATCGTTCATGCCCATTTGCTTCAACATAGATTGAACCTCTTCTGGAGCAAGTGGTGTAGGTTTTGTTCCCCCACCTGATGAACCAAGGAATCCAGTTACTCCTGGTGTGTTACGTACTACATACCAAGCATCATCTGTCATAATTAACTCGACGAAAACATACCCAGGGAATGTTTTCCTTGTAACCACACGTTTCTTCCCATCTTTAAAATCTGTTTCTTCTTGTTCCGGGATGTATACTCGGAATATCTTATCAGACATCCCCATTGTTTCTACACGCTTTTCTAAATTTGCTTTTACTTTATTTTCATACCCAGAGTACGTATGAACAACATACCAATTTTTTTCCATAGTGTCAGGACTAGATGTCCTTCCCTCCTTTTCTAAGACAAATGAAAAAACCCGTTCGTTGACTAAGACGGGCTATTTTCAAATATTTACATGCTACAAACCTATAACTCCAAGTACCAACGGAACAATTCAGAAATTCCTAAGTCCACTACTGCAAAGAATACAGCCATTACCACTACTGTTGCAAGTACAATGATTGTGTAACGTGTCAGCTCTTTACGTTTTGGCCAACTTACTTTTCTCATTTCTGATCCTACGTTTTTAAAAAAACCACCAATATTAGCCATTTAGCTAAACCTCCACATGGAATATCTATCTTTCTTACATACTCATATTGTTTGTTTGTGTACTGTATGAGCATTACAATGCGTGCAGTATTTTTTTCTCTCTATACGAACAGAACCGCTATCTTTAGATACTGGAACTGTATAATTGCGATTACCACATTCTACGCAACTCAAAACAATTTTCTTAGTCATAATCTCACCTTTTGGTGTATAAGTCTTTTTCAAGATTATCACCTTAGACTTACTGTGTCAACAAAATGCCAAATTATGCATAATTACTACCGATCTCCATATACCGCTCCAGCTTACGCTTTACTCTCTGCAAAGCATTATCAATAGATTTTACGTGTCTATTCAATTCCTCTGATATCTCTTGATAGGATTGGCCATCAAGATATAACGATAGCACCTGCTGTTCTAGCTCACTTAAAATTTCACCCATTTTACCTTCCATGTAATCATAGTTTTCTCTGTTTATGATCAACTCTTCAGGGTCGTCTACTACAGATCCTGCAATGATGTCCATGAGTGTACGATCTGACTCCTCATCATAAATGGGCTTGTCCAAGGAAATGTATGAATTGAGTGGAATATGCTTTTGCCGAGTAGCGGTTTTAATAGCAGTAATAATCTGTCTTGTTATACATAATTCTGCAAATGCCCTAAAGGATGAAAGCTTTTCCTCTTTAAAGTCTCGAATCGCTTTATATAATCCAATCATTCCCTCTTGAAGAATATCTTCCTTATCCGCCCCTATTAAAAAATAGGATCTACCTTTCATTCTCACAAATGAACGGTATTTCGTTATTAAATAATCTAGCGCTTCGGTGTTTCCTTGATGAACCATTTCTACAAGCTCTTCATCTAGTAAACTATCCAATTGTTGTAGATTCAGCTCTGTCTTTTCCAATGAAGTCACCTCAGCTAAATTAGACATATTTACCATCAGTATACAGGATTCAAATTTATAGCGTCAATGAGTCATTTCATTCCTCTTCGCCATTTTTCGAAAATTTCCGCTACTTCTTCTGATAAATCAATGGTCGAGGACGGCTTAGTTTCTTGGATATTCTTCACTTTTTTCGTAATATTCGAGGAAATAGAAATCATTTCAATTTCTAACTCTCTTGCAGATTTTCTTAGCGCACCTTGTCCAAATATGACTCGCTGCTCTGTCATATCAGAGGTTGCCACATAAATTTGCACACGCCTACCACTTAACTCCCGAGTCATCTTTTCAATTCGTTCGTCTGCTGTTTCATTTTTTCGAGTAAAAATAATTTCCACATCATACTGTTTCTTTTTGTTTTCTATACCCGGCACTAAGTGGGCATCAAACACTACTATTACTCGTATACCAGTAAACGCTTTATATTCTGCCATTTGCTCGATCAGTCTATCTCTAGCATCTAGTAATTTATCATTTTTTAACTTTCTTAATTCGCTCCATGCGCCGATGATATTATATCCATCGACAAGTAGAATCTGCATGATTTTATCCTTTAAGCGGGTTTCTTACGCGCAAAACTTCGTATAGAAGGATTGACGCAGCAACAGACGCATTCAAGCTAGTTACATGACCAACCATCGGCAAATGGTAAAGAAAGTCGCATTTATCTTTCAATAATCGACTCATCCCTTTTCCTTCACTTCCAATAATGAGTGCTAATGGGAGGGTAGCATCCATATTTCTATAATCTGTTGATTTAGCTGCATCTGTCCCTGCAATCCAAACTCCACGCTCTTTGAGCTCGTCCACTGTTTGGGCCAAGTTCCCAGCGCGATAAACAGGAACATGCTCAATTGCACCAGTAGATGCTTTGGCTACAACTGCTGTTAACCCAACAGCTCTTCTTTTTGGAATGATAATCCCATGCGCTCCTACAGCATCTGCCGTACGCATAATAGACCCTAGGTTATGTGGGTCCTCAATTTCATCTAAAATGATAAAAAGCGGGTCCTCTTTTTTACTAGTAGCTAGATCAAATAAATCATCTAATTCAGCGTATTTGTATGCAGCAACAGAAGCTACAATTCCTTGATGGTTTGCATCCGTTAGATTATCCAGCTTCTTCTTTGGAACAAATTGAACGATAATTCCTGATTCCTTCGCCAATTGTATAATTTCTGTCACACCACTTTTTTGAATCCCTTCAGCAATCCAGACCTTATTCATGTCTCTGCCAGAACGCAATGCTTCTACGACTGGATTTTTACCGGCAATAATCTCACCAGTTTGCTCATTTTTCTCTGTCATTATTTTTTCTCTCCCTTTTGCCCATCGATAAATTCAATGGAAAATCGCAGCACCTCTTGCAAACGATCTGCTTGCTCACTTAAGTATAAGCTACCAATTACTGCTTCAAACGCTGTGCTGTAATGATACGTTAAAACGTCTGTATTTTTAGGAACAGTTCCTGATTTAGCATTTCTTCCTCTTCTTAAGACAGCCTCTTCTTCTTCCGTTAAGAAATTAGTGTTTAACATTTCTTTGACAATTGTTGCTTGTGCCTTGGCCGATACATAATTTGTTGCTTCTTTATGAAGAATGTTCGGTCTAACCCGCCCTGAGCGGATGAGGTGTTCTCGTACTACTTGTTCAAACACCGCATCACCCATATAAGCTAAAGCTAAAGAATTAAGCTGCTTTACATCTGATATTTTAAATTCCACAAGGCTCACCCACGCTTCCATCGGATACCTTGGGCAGTATCTTCTAAAATAATATTCATTTCCTTCAGCTGATCTCTAATTTCATCTGCACGAGCAAAATTTCGATCTTTTCTTGCCTGGTTACGTTCTTCGATAAGTGCATCGATTTCCTCATCCAGCACTTCTTCCTCCTTAGAAAGGGTAATTCCAAGAACTGCTGTTAAAACATCCAAGATCGATATAAATTGTTTTAATACTGCTTCAGATGTTTGTTTTTCTAGTAGATAAGTGTTCGCTAGCTTCGATAATTCAAATAATGCAGCTATTCCATTTGCAGTATTAAAATCGTCATCCATTGCTGTCTCAAACTGCTGCTTAACCTCTTGTATTTTGTGTAACCATATATCATGCTGATCTCCTAAATCCGCTGTTGTATTTAAACGGTGAAGCACATTTTCATATGAAGTACGAATACGTTCTAAACCTGCCTCTGCCTGCTCTACAAGCTCTTGAGAATAGTTAATTGGGTTACGGTAATGAACGCTTAGCATAAAGAATCGGAGCACTTGCGGGTTAATTTGTTTACGAATATCATTGACCAATACAAAGTTACCAAGTGACTTAGACATTTTTTCGTTGTCTATGTTGATATAACCGTTATGCATCCAATACCTAGCAAAGGTTTTTCCAGTTCTAGCCTCCGATTGAGCAATCTCATTTTCATGATGAGGGAAGGTTAAATCCTGTCCACCAGCATGTATATCGATTGTATCTCCCAAAATCTCACGTGCCATAACAGAGCATTCGATATGCCATCCTGGTCTACCTTGCCCCCATGGGCTTTCCCAGAATATCTCACCAGGCTTTGCTGCTTTCCATAGAGCAAAATCTAGTGCATCCTCTTTCTTTTCCCCACGCTCAATGCGTGCACCTACCTTTAAGTCATCTACGGACTGATGAGAAAGTTTACCGTATCCATCAAATTTTCTAGTACGGTAGTATACATCGCCCTGTGATTCATAAGCATAGCCTTTTTCCACTAATACTTTTATGAAATCTATAATTTCATCCATATGTTCTGTTACACGAGGATGTGAGTCTGCCTTCGTGCATCCAAGAGCCTCTACGTCTGCATAATAAGCTTTAATAAAACGATCAGTGAGCTCCGATACATCTTCACCGAGTTCATTGGCCGCTTTAATAATCTTGTCATCTACATCTGTAAAATTACTTACGAATGTCACATCGTAACCACGATATTGCAAATACTTACGGACCGTGTCATACACGATAACTGGTCGTGCATTACCAATATGAATGTAATTATATACCGTTGGACCGCAGACATACATTTTTACCTTTCCTTCTTCTATTGGCACAAATGGTTCTTTCTCACGTTTTAGTGAATTAAAGATTTGAATTGTCATGGCGATTAGCTCTCTCCTTTTCCTCTAGCAATTGAACTATCTCTTCCTGTAGCTGCTGAATCTTATCTTCCATTTCCTTGCATCGATCTGAAAATGGATCGGGAAGGTTTTGATGATCTAAATCTCTTTTTACCTTTTTACCATTCTGAATGACGACTACCCCGGGTATGCCAACTACTGTGGAATCCTCTGGTACATCCTTTAAGACGACAGAGCCTGCTCCTACCTTACTGTTATCACCGATTGTAATAGAACCCAACACTTTAGCTCCAGTTGCTACTAAAACATTATTCTTAAGAGTAGGGTGTCGCTTTCCTTTTTCTTTTCCAGTGCCACCTAAGGTAACACCTTGATAGATCGTACAATCGTCTCCTATTTCACACGTTTCTCCGATAACAACACCTGAACCATGGTCGATGAAGAAACGACGGCCAATTACCGCTCCAGGGTGAATTTCTATACCTGTAAAGAACCTGCTTATTTGCGAGATTAGCCTTGCAAGGAAAAACCATTTTCTTTTATAAAAGTTATGTGCTACCCGATGACTCCAAACTGCATGCAAACCTGCATAGGTCAATACAACCTCCAGCTTACTAGTAGCAGCGGGATCCTGTTCAAACACTACCTCTATATCTTCTTTCATCCGCTCAAACACGATAATCACTCCTTTTTTCCTTAAGAAAAGCGCAAGCGCCTATGTCTGCCCCGACAGGCAAATGAGAAAAGCGAGGAGGCAGTTCCTCAGCCACCCGAGCTTTTATCCATTTTACCCCGAGGGGCAAGGCGCTGAAGCTAGACATCTATATATCCACAAGTTCAGAATTTTATAATTTCCTAAACAATAAAAAAAGTCTCTGTCTATAAATATAGACAGAGACGCTGTTTTGCGCGGTTCCACTCTGATTGGAAAGATATATACCTTTCCCGCTTCACATCTTTAACGCAGATGATACGTCCAGCCTACTAATAAGTTCGGCTTGGCGCTCCGAGGTGCATTTCCATAACTCATAGGTTCAGACCACTTTCAGCCGGTGATGGTCCTCTCTAAGGAACTTGCGTTACGTACTTCTCCTCTTCTTAGCTTTCTTTACTTCGTTCATGAATTACACTCATTTTCACACCTTGCAGTGGAAAAGTCAATTTTATTGTTTAGCGTATTTGGAAACTCTAGCAATTACTTTTTCTTTTCCGATTAAGCTGATTGCATCTGCTAATTCTGGTCCATGAGTCTGACCTGTAGTTACAACACGAATAGGCATAAACAGGTTTTTCCCCTTATGACCAGTTTCCTTTTGCACCGCTTTAATCGATGCTTTAATTTCTGCTGGCTCAAATGTTTCTAGAGCCTCTAGCTGCGATTTAAAGGCAGCCATCACTTCTGGTACTTGGTCACCAGTCAATACTTCAAGAGCTTCTTCATTATATGCAACATCATCGTTAAAGAACAATGAGGACAACTCAATAATTTCCGCTCCAAAGCTCATTTGATCATGGTAAAGCCCTATTAAGTTTGTAGCCCATGCTTGCTGCTCCTCAGATAATTCCTCTGGAAGAAGCCCTTCTTTTTGTAAGTGTGGCAACGCAAGCTCTACAACTTTTTCAAGTGGAAGCTGCTTGATGTATTGATTGTTCATCCATGTTAGCTTTTGCTTATCAAACATAGATGGTGATTTTGAAAGACGGGCAACATCAAATTGTTTAATGAATTCTTCTTTTGAGAAGATTTCCTCTTCCCCTTCAGGAGACCAACCTAATAATGCAAAGAAGTTGAACATTGCTTCTGGAAGATACCCTAGGTCTTTATATTGTGCTACAAACTGGATGATTGATTCATCACGTTTAGATAATTTTTTACGACTTTCGTTGATGATTAACGTCATATGTCCATACTTAGGGTATTCCCAACCAAAAACGTCAAATACCATTAATTGTTTTGGAGTATTGGATAAATGCTCCTCACCACGGAATACATGCGTAATCTCCATCAGGTGATCATCTAATACTACTGCATAGTTATACGTTGGAATACCATTTGCTTTGACAAGAACCCAGTCACCAACATCTTTCGATTCAAACGAAACAGATCCGCGAACTAGATCGTCAAATGTATAAGTTACGTTTTCAGGCACACGCATACGAATTGTATAAGGTGTTCCTGCTGCTTCCTTCTCTTGTACTTCCTCTTTAGATAAATGTCTGCATTTTCCGTTATACATCGGAGCAGCCACACCATTTTCTTTTTGTCGCTCACGGTCAGCCTCTAGTTCCTCTGAAGTACAGAAACATTTATAAGCATGGCCTTTTTCTAGCATTTCTTCTGCATATTTTGTGTAAATATCTAAACGTTCCATTTGGCGATAAGGTGCATAGGGTCCACCGATATCAACGGATTCATCATATTCCATTCCTAGCCACTTTAGGTTATCCAGCTGCGATAATTCTCCGCCTTCAATATTTCGCTCGATATCTGTGTCTTCGATACGAACGATAAATTTCCCATTATGATGGCGAGCATATAAATAATTGAATAATGCAGTACGTGCCCCTCCAATATGGAGATTTCCTGTAGGACTTGGTGCATAGCGTACGCGAACTTCTTTTGTCATGATAAATCCTCCTAATTATCTTACGTTTAAATTAAACCTTTATCTGGAAAGTGGAATTAATTTGTTTATAGACAACTTAATTGTTGCCTGTCACGTTATAGTAGTAAACTTTATCTATTCTACCACTGCATGTAGCATTTTTAAAGTTAGTCTTTTTTCATTAAAAGGATAGTTGCCATCGAAGCAATTCCTTCCCCGCGTCCAGTAAACCCTAATTTTTCGGTAGTCGTTGCCTTTACATTCACCTGAGAGATATCAGCTTGCAGAAGCTCCGCTACCTTTGAACGGATCTGCTCTATGTATGGGGCCATTTTAGGCATTTGAGCTATTATCGTACAATCTACATTCCCAAGCTTATAGCCTTTTGCATCGACTAGCTTCCAAATATGTTCGAGCAATTTCGCTGAATCTGCGTCCTTAAAATCAGGATCTGTATCAGGGAAATGTCTCCCGATATCTCCTTCTCCGATTGCTCCTAGTGCTGCATCTGTAATGGTATGGAGTAATACGTCTGCGTCTGAGTGACCGATTAACCCTCTTTCATAAGGAATCGTGACCCCGCCAATGATTAATGGTCGATTGTCTGCAAATTCGTGTACATCAAAGCCTTGTCCTATTCTAAACAATTTATTTCTCCTCCTGCTTTCTTTTATTTAAAATTACTTCCCCTAACAATAAGTCCTCTTGAGTGGTTACCTTAACGTTATCATAGCTACTCTCCACGATGTGAACATTTTCACCGAGCTTCTCTACTAGCATAGCCTCGTCGGTCCCTAAAAAGGATTCCTGCTCAGCGAGTCTTTCGGCTTTTTCCAATACATCATATTGAAAAGCTTGGGGTGTTTGGATAATCCAAAGACTCTCTCGATCAACCGTTTCCTGTATTATACCATTGTGAACTTTTTTCATCGTATCCTTTGCACGTACTGCCGCAACTGCTGCGCCAAATTTTTCAGCTGCTTGGACTAGCTGATGAATGACTTCCTGCTGAATGAACGGTCTAGCAGCATCATGCACCAGTACAATTCCTTCAGCAGGACTAGCCTTCAAGCCTGCATACACACTATGCTGCCTTTCAGACCCGCCTTCTACAATGGCTGACACCTTTTGGATAGAAAATTGCTGGAGTAGCTGCTCAATATACGATGTCTCTTCTTTTTTTACAGCTAACACAATATGCTCACAGTGTGGATCTTGTTCAAAAACTCGAAGGGTATGTATTAAAACTGGTATGTTTTTTAATTCGATAAAAAGCTTGTTATGACCTGCTCCCATTCTTTTGCCACTTCCTGCGGCAGGTAGGATTACTGTATACAACATTATTATGTGCCTCCTATATTTACAAAGAAAAAGGGAATGCTCCACAAAGGAAACACCCCTTCGGTGACTTATTTAGTTTCTTGTGGCTTCGCAAAGATCATTCGACCCGCTGATGTTTGGAGGACACTAGTCACTTCCACATTAATCGCTTGTCCGATATAAGCTTTACCGCCTTCGACTACAATCATCGTTCCATCATCTAGATAAGCTACCCCTTGATTATGCTCTTTACCGTCTTTAATCACAACTACATGCATTATTTCCCCGGGAATAACTACCGGTTTAACGGCATTTGCTAAATCATTAATATTCAATACACGAACCTGATGCAACTCGCACACCTTATTTAGGTTAAAATCATTTGTTACTACTATACCGCCCATTTTTTTAGCTAGACGCATCAGTTTTAAATCAACCTCTTGTACATCCTCGAAGTCTTCTTCCACTATTAATACGGCAGTGCTTCTTTCATCCTTTAGTTTGTTTAGAACATCTAAGCCTCGTCGACCTCTTGTACGTTTTAGTGTATCTGAGGAATCCGCAATATGCTGAAGCTCCGTTAGGACAAATTGAGGAACGACTAGCACCCCTTCTATAAAGCCCGTTTCCGAAATGTCTGCGATTCTCCCATCTATAATCACGCTTGTGTCTAAGAGCTTATAAGTTCCTAAAGGTATAGCCTGTTCTTCTTCCTCTGCTGTTTTTTTCTTCAACGTAGGAATCTTAGAAGAAGGAGTAAATACATGTAACAATTCATCTCTCTTTTTATAACCTACCTGGAACCCTAAATACCCTAAAATAATGGTCAATAGAACTGGGGCAACAGACCGAATGACTGGAAATTCAATACTCGATACCGCTGATCCTAAAAAGAATGCTACGATCAACCCAATGACCATTCCTAACGTCCCAAACAATAAATCACCAATGGGTGCCTTTAATAGTCTTTCCTCCATCCATTTGATGAAATGAATTAAGTAATCTGTTAAAAATAGCGCAGCTACATATAGCATGATTGCTCCGATCAATACAGAAACATATACATTGTTAATAAAAGAGTTGTTGGATAAATTAATCAGTTCATATAAGTGCGGTAAGAATAGCAACCCTAATGTACCACCTATTAATACAAAAGCAATTTGAATAATCCACTTTAACAAATATTCCACCTCCGTTTAAATTTTATTATACTTCCTTTAAAGCTCTACGACTATTTTGAGAGTTTAATCCGTGCATATGTAATAATGCTTGGGGCAAAAGTTTACTTATACATAATTTACATTACCACTCAGAAGTATACGCACTACGCTTAAAAGGTGGGTGACAGTCTCCTGTCACCTCTTCTATACCCTAAATTAGGGTTTCCTACTAGTCCATTTAAGAAAAAGCTTCCTTCATTACTTCATTTACAGATTCTACCCCAATGACCTGAAGTCCCTTAGGATAGTCCCAGCCTCCCATATTGGAAGCTGGAATGATTGCTCGTTTGAAGCCCAGCTTTGCAGCCTCTTGCACCCTTTGTTCAATTCTCGACACTCTTCTTACCTCACCAGTTAACCCTACCTCACCTATAAAACAATCCGTTGAAGAAACTCCTATATCTCTAAAACTAGAGACAATACTTACTAGGACGGCTAAATCGATGGCAGGTTCGTCTAATTTTACTCCGCCGGCAACTTTTATATAAGCGTCTTGGGTTTGAAGTAGCAGCCCCATGCGCTTTTCTAGCACTGCCATTAACAAGGAAATTCTATTTTGGTCAATCCCCGTAGCCATTCTTTTTGGATAATTAAAGCTCGACTGTGTGACCAACGCTTGAATTTCTACTAAAATCGGTCTTGTCCCTTCCATAGACGCAACGATTGCTGAGCCTGCTGCTCCATGAGAACGCTCTTGTAAAAATAACTCAGAAGGATTTAATACTTCCTTTAGACCTTGTTGTACCATTTCAAAAATAGCAATCTCATTAGTCGAACCGAATCTATTTTTTTGCGAACGCAATATCCGATGATTGTGATGACGTTCTCCCTCGAAATATAAAACGGTGTCTACCATATGCTCGAGTATCCTTGGCCCAGCAATTTGCCCTTCCTTCGTAACATGACCCACTAAAAAGATAGCAATGTTTTTAGTTTTAGCAATACGCATCAACTCCGCGGTACTTTCCCGTACTTGAGAGACACTGCCTGGGGCACTTGTTACTTCTGGATGATGCACAGTTTGTATAGAATCCACTATTACAAAACGTGGACTTACTTGATCAATCGTTTCATTAATCAGCTCTAGATTAGTTTCCGAATAGATATAAAGTTCGGTTGAAGTAACTCCTAGACGTTCAGCTCGGAGTTTCGTCTGGCGGATGGATTCTTCTCCGGATATATAGAGGACTCGTTCACCTTTATTCGCAAGAAGAGCAGAAACTTGTAAAAGAAGCGTTGATTTACCTATACCTGGATCTCCCCCAATTAAAACTAGGGAGCCTGGCACAATTCCTCCTCCTAAAACACGATTCAATTCTACTAAATCCGTCTGTACACGAGGTTCCTCGATTGTTTCAATAGATATAATGGGCGTTGCTTTTTGAGTGACTCCCGTGGAATGCTGAAAAGAATGTCGAGGACCCTTAGAGACAACTTCTACCTCTTCCACCATCGTGTTCCATTCGCCACATCCTGGACATCTACCCATCCATTTCGCAGCCTCGTAGCCACATGAGTTACACATAAATTTCGTTTTCTTTTTTGCCATATAATCCTCCTATAATAAGAAAAGCATAATCGCCTGTTCTGCCCCGACAGGCAAATGGGGAAATGCGAGGAGGCAGTTCCTCAGCCACCGGAGCT
>JBEMAY010000003.1:0-65658 GCA_040274765.1 Psychrobacillus sp. | reverse complement strand
GAAAAGCATAATCGCCTGTTCTGCCCCGACAGGCAAATGGGGAAATGCGAGGAGGCAGTTCCTCAGCCACCGGAGCTTTTATCCATTTGACCCGAGGGGCAAGGCGATGAAGCTAGACATCTTGAAAAGCGAAAGCACCTATCTCTGCCCCGACAGGCAAATAGGAAAATGCGAGGAGGCAGCTCCTCAGCCACCGCAAACGCTTTTGTTTGCGACGAGCTCGCGCAGGAGCAGTATTTTCCTATTTGACCCCGAGGGGCAAGGTGCTGAAGCTAGACATCTCGAAAAGCATAATCGCCTGTTCTGCCCCGACAGGCAAATGGGGAAATGCGAGGAGGCAGTTCCTCAGCCACCGGAGCTTTTATCTATTTGACCCGAGGGGCAAGGCGATGAAGCTAGACATCTTGAAAAGCGAAAGCACCTATCTCTGCCCCGACAGGCAAATAGGAAAATGCGAGGAGGCAGCTCCTCAGCCACCGCAGTATTTTCCTATTTGACCCCGAGGGGCAAGGTGCTGAAGCTAGACATCTCGAAAAGCGTATGACCCTGTGTTGCAAAGCTATGTAAAAAAAGGCATTCCGGTAATCTCGGAATGCCTATATTATTAACTTTCTGTGACAGGCTCTGTTGTACGCACAACAAATTCGTCATTTTCTACATCAAATACTACACGCTGACCTGTTAAAACTTCTCCTTTTAACAGTTCTTCTGAAAGGCGATCTTCTACATGCTTTTGTAATGCACGACGCAGTGGACGTGCTCCGTATGTTGGATCGTAGCCTTCTGTAGTAATTTTATCTTGAGCAGCTTCAGTAAGCACTAGCTCTATGCCTTGTTCTTTTAGACGCTTCGCTAACTGTTCTGTCATTAATGTAACTATTTGTTTTAAGTGCTCTTTCTCTAATGAGTGGAACACAATCATTTCATCTAAACGGTTTAAGAATTCAGGTCGGAATGCTTTTTTCAGTTCTTCCAGCATTTTGCCCTTCATATCTTTATAATCTGTTTTTCCAGCCTCTTGTAAGTTAAACCCTACATGTTTGTTGTATTTAAGCGCGTCTGCTCCAACGTTAGACGTCATAATTACTACCGTATTACGGAAGTCTACTGTGCGACCTTTCGAATCTGTTAATCGTCCATCCTCTAATACCTGTAAAAGAATATTGAATACGTCAGGATGCGCTTTTTCAATTTCATCTAATAAGATAACAGAATATGGTTTACGGCGCACTTTTTCAGTCAACTGACCACCATCATCAAATCCTACATATCCAGGAGGTGAGCCTACTAAACGAGAAGTAGAATGTTTTTCCATGTACTCAGACATATCCACGCGGATCATTGCGTCCTCGTCTCCAAACATTACTTCCGCTAAAGCGCGAGCCAGCTCCGTTTTCCCTACTCCTGTAGGTCCTAAGAATATAAAAGAACCAATTGGTCGCTTCGGATCTTTTAAGCCTGCTCGAGCTCGGCGAATAGCACGAGAAATAGCATCTACAGCTTCCGTTTGACCGATGACACGTTCATGTAATTTATCCTCAAGCTTTAATAATTTCTCAGATTCTGTTTGAGCCAGCTTGGAAACAGGAATTCCAGTCCACATCGACACTACAGAAGCGATATCCTCTACAGTAACCTCAGACTCTTCTTTTCCTTGCTTTTCTTTCCAAGTATTTTTCATAGTTTCTAATTTATCTTTAATCTTTTGTTCTTTGTCTCGGAAAGAAGCCGCCTTCTCAAATTCCTGACTTTGTACAGCTGCATTTTTCTCAGAACGAACAGCTTCTAGCTTTGTTTCTAATTCTTTTAAATTAGGAGGAGTTGTATAGGAACGAAGGCGAACCTTAGAACCAGCCTCATCTATTAAGTCTATTGCTTTATCAGGTAAGAAACGGTCTGAAATGTAGCGATCAGACATTTTAACTGCAGCTTCTACTGCTTCATCCGTGATTTTGACACGGTGGTGTGCTTCATAACGATCACGTAATCCATAAATAATTTGTATAGCTTCCTCTGCAGAAGGCTCATCAACTTGGATTGGCTGGAAACGACGCTCAAGTGCAGCATCTTTTTCAATGTATTTGCGATATTCGTCTAAAGTTGTAGCACCGATACATTGAATTTCTCCTCGAGCCAGTGCTGGCTTCAAGATATTCGAAGCGTCAATTGCCCCTTCAGCTCCACCTGCACCGATTAAGGTATGAAGTTCATCAATGAAAAGAATAACGTTCCCAGCTTGGCGAATTTCGTCCATTACTTTTTTCAGACGGTCTTCAAACTCACCACGATATTTAGTACCAGCTACAACCGTACCCATATCTAAAGTCATTACACGTTTATCTCGTAGTATTTCAGGAACCTCATTTTGTACGATTTGTTGTGCAAGCCCTTCTGCAATAGCAGTTTTACCTACACCTGGCTCCCCGATTAGCACTGGATTATTTTTCGTACGACGAGCTAAGATTTCAATAACGCGTGTAATTTCCTTACTGCGCCCAATAACTGGATCTAACGTACCTTCTCTTGCAATTTGTGTTAAATCGCGTGCTAATCCGTCTAATGTTGGTGTGCTAGCCGGAGCAACTCCGTTGTTATTACTATTGCTATGAGATTGATCGGTACTTCCTAATAATTGCAGCACTTGCTGACGTGCCTTGTTTAAGCTTACACCTGCATTATTTAATACTCTTGCCGCTACCCCTTCTCCTTCACGGATTAACGCAAGAAGTAAATGTTCTGTTCCAATATAAGAGTGACCTAGTTTTCTCGATTCATCTACTGAAAGTTCAATGACTTTCTTAGCACGAGGGGTATAGTGCACGATCGGACCAACTTCCTCTGCTCCAGTTCCAACCAGCTCCTCGATCCCTGCCTCTATTACTTTAGGATCTACCTCGATTGCTTCTAATGCTTTTGCAGCAATTCCGCTACCCTCACGGATAAGACCGAGTAAAATATGTTCTGTTCCAATAGATTCATGCTTTAAACGAATAGCCTCTTCTTGAGCTAATTGTAAAACTTTTTGCGATCTTTGCGTAAATCGATTAAACATCATGCAGGTTCCTCTCCTTTTGTTTTCTCTTTTTCTCCTTTTTGCAAACGTTCCCTTAACAGCTTAGCTCGAAACATATCACGTTCCGTAGCATTTAAAGTTGTGCCCGCATACTTTTGTAAAAAACCAGGCTGCATAAAGATCATACATTCATTTAGGATGGACATATCAATATCTTGAATCAGTCCAATATCTATTCCTAAACGCACATCAGACAGGCATCTTGCTGCCTCCTCTGTGGTCATTAGACGAGCGTAGGATAAGGTTCCTAGCGAGCGGTAGAGACGATCCTCCAATGTATTTGGGGAATGCTTGATAAGCGCGTCCCTTGCTTCTCTTTCTTTTTGAATAATTTGTTCAGCAATACTTTGAAGATCGGCAAGTATATCCTCCTCAGTCTTACCAAGTGTCGTTTGATTTGATACCTGATAAACATTGCCGAGCGCTTCACTACCTTCTCCATATATTCCTCTTACGACCATTCCAAGCCGAGAAATAATAGTTACAATCCGGTTCATTTGCTTTGTTTTGGTTAAAGCAGGTAAGTGCATCATGACAGACGCTCTAAGGCCGGTTCCGGTATTTGTAGGGCAACTTGTCAAATAACCAAACTGTTCATCGAATGCATATGGTAATTCTTTTTCTAATAAACGATCTATTGTATCTGCCCGTTCGTAGGCTTGTTGTATTTGAAGTCCAGGATATAGACATTGAATCCGAATATGATCTTCCTCATTCACCATGACACTAACAGACTCATCTTCTGATAAAAGGACAGACCCTGTATTAGGTGAATTTGCGAGCTTAGGACTGATCAGATGCTTTTCTACCAAGACTTGACGCCCTAGCTCAGATACATCTTTAATGTGTACAGATGTAAAATTCTTTTGTAACTCTTCGTCCGCATCTAATAGGGTGGAGGAAACAGATTGGTCAATTTTATGCGCTTCATCCTCTGTAAATGCTAGAGGGAAGCGAAAACCATTTAAGTTTCTGGCCAAGCGGATTCTAGTGCTCATCACGATGTCAGAATGCTCTCCTTCTCCTTCCATCCAACTAGATCTGGAATTATCTAAAAAGTTCTCAATCGACATGAGTATCGCCACCTCCACCAGCAAGTTGTTTCTCCAATTCTTTTACTTCATCTCTTAACTTTGCAGCATCCTCAAATTGCTCTTGCTCAACTGCTTGCTTCATTTGGACTCTGATTGCTTCAATTCGTTTCTTTAAAGCTATCTTTTCTCCAAGTGCCCCTGGTGCTTTCCCAATATGCGTAGTATTACCATTGTGTAGACGTTTTAGGGCTTGAGGTAAATGAGGACGGAAACTATCATAACATGAAGCGCATCCAAACTTACCTTCTTCTAGAAATCTCTCAATAGACCAACCACATTCATCACATTCCAGTGTTTTTTGTTGTTTTTGTTGAACTATCTGATCTGCTTGGTTAAACCAATTGGATAGAAGCTGATGAAGCGATAGTGGGTCTTGTTTGTATTCAACATAAAACGGGTGGAGGCTATTGGCACAAACCTCACAATAATGTCTTTCAAAGTGTTCTCCATTATGCACTTGTGTAACAGTTACTTTAGCTGGCCGTTGTTTACAATTTTCACAAATCACCTTATCAACACCCCGTTCAATTTTCACTTTTTTCGTATTTTAGTGTTAAAAGCATGGCACAAAGTATACGTGCTCGTAGCTCATCTCTTGCTGGTAGCGGGATGGCTAAAGTTGTTCGGTCCAGAGCTGCTAATATGATTTTTGCCTCTCTTTTCGTAATAACCTCTTCATCCAATAAACGAAAAACTATATCTTCTGTAGTGGATGCAGATGCTCCTGCTTCCAGACTTTGTATTATATGCTCAATCAATTCAGCCTTTGTGTGGGCCCGAACGCGGAGGATTCGAATATATCCACCACCACCACGTTTACTTTCCACCAAATATCCACGATCTAGGGTGAATCGAGTGTTTATTACATAATTTATTTGTGAGGGAACACATTGAAATTTTTCAGCGATTTCGCTTCTTTTAATTTCAATTTGCCCTCTACTTTCTTCTTCGATAATTGCCTTCAAATAACCTTCAATAATGTCAGATATATTTTTCATCTTCTCTCACCTCTTCTCACAAAAACTGACTTTGACTATCTTTGACTATATTATATAATGAATTTTTTGGTTGTGCAATTGATATGCCTAACATAAAAGAAACAAAAAAACTACCAACATTTATTGTCAGTAGTTTTAGGGTGTATCAAAATGAAAACTTATATTCTTATATTTGCGAAATGTATTTAAGCTGTGTAATAAAAATTGTTGGCTCTACCTCAATATCCTGTACTTTGGAAAAATGATGTCTTTCATACAAAGCAAGTGCCGGTATATTTTTAGCACCAGTAGAAACAATTATACTTACCCCTTTATGAGCTGTATTCAAAACATACTGTAACAACTCTGATGCTATCCCCTTCCTAAAATGATCAGGGTGGACGACTAATCTGCAAATATCCATTACTGTTCCCTGATATTCATAGGAGATAAAGCCAAGCAATTGCTCCTTATTGTACTTCCCTACAAAAATTTCTTTAGATACTTTAATATTCTCTATAGTTTCGCTAAGCTGTGGAATACCTTCAAAGCCTATAATTTCCGCTTCCTTGCGGTAAGCTGGAATTTGTATTTTCAGCATTTCCTCTGCTACTGAATGTTTTTGGTGATCAATTAATCGAATCATATACACCTCTATTAAATATTTCTTTTCTTATGAGTTTTTTGGATCTTCGATACTTGCTTCCATTTATCACGTTCTGTTTTTTGAGCAGCTAAGTTGTTTTTTCGTTCGATATGAGCAAGCTCACGCAATAGTTTTACATAGCTTACATACCGATCCTCTTTCAGCAAACCAGTTTGAATCGCTTCGGCAATGGCGCAGCCAGGCTCTTTTTTATGCTGACAGTCTCTAAATCGACACGCTGTCGCTAGCTCTTCTATATCCTGGAAGCTATTGCTTATCCCCTCGCTAGAATCCCAAAGCTGAAATTCTCTCATCCCCGGGGTATCAATTAATAGTCCTCCTCCAGGTAACAAAGAAAGCTCTCTATGGGTTGTTGTATGACGTCCTTTACTATCATCCTCTCGAATGTCGCTTACCGCCATTACCTCTTCCCCGGATAAAGCATTGATCAAAGAGGATTTCCCTACCCCTGAAGACCCTAGTAATGCACCCGTTTTCCCGTTGACAAGGAGCGCTGCTAATTCATCTATTCCTTCTCCTGTCACGCTGGATACTGTAAAAATGTCTACTCCAAATGCAATTGTTTCTACTTCACTGATGAAGTTATCTACCTGTTCACAAGCATCTTTTTTCGTTAATACCACTACAGGTGTAGCACCAGAATCCCAAGCTGCAAGTAAGTAACGTTCTAGCCTTCTTACATTGAAATCGTGGTTGAGTGACATCACTAAAAATACATAGTCTACATTTACTGCAACTAATTGGATTTCTGTTGTTGTACCTGCTACTTTTCTTGAAAATTGGGATTGTCTTGGTAGAACCTGTTGAATAATACCTTTCTCTTCTCCTGGCATCTGCTCTAAAACCACCCAATCCCCTACTGCCGGATAAGCTTCACGGTTGTGGTCAAACTTAAATTTGCCCGAAAGAGAGCAAAGCCACTCGCCTTCATTAGTAATCACTCGGTAAGAATGTTTATGTTCAAGTAAAACACGGCCTACCAATCCTTTGTTCGACATCTTTTCTTCCCATTTACTATTCCATCCATACTGTTCGATTAAATTCAATTTCAATTTCCTCCTAATTTTTCCCTTAAATTATTTGAGTCGCCATTTTAATAAGCGAATTACTGGGCAACAAAAAAACCATGATTGCTCGAATCAGCAATCATGGTCTCCCGTTCATTAGTAAAGAAATTTCAAAAAGTATGAAGAAATAAGCTCAATTGTCTGTGTACAATCAAACTAATACCTATTCAGCCTACAATTAGAAAATAACAGGGTGAGACATCATGAACTTACTGATTCGAATCGAATTATATACAATTGCCATAATGCCTCACCTCTTTCTTTAAGTTAAATTCAGAATACTACAAGTTTTGGAAATATGCAATAGGTAATTACGCTGTTACATCACGTTTGGTAAACGACCAGTAGCTTGTCACTAGGAATATCACTAGATACACAGCAATTACAACAATAGAGAAGCCCATAGACATGCTTTCTAGTAGTGGGCTGTTCGTTCCAATAAATTGCCCCAAATTTGTATTAGCAAATAAAATATATTTCGAAGCATCGATTTTCAGCACTGCAAGAACTCCTGTAACTTGTACTCCTGTAAACATCAAGAAAATAGATATTCCTATTGCCAATGAGCTCGATCGGAAAACAGAACCAATCATAAAGGCCAACGTTCCAATCACTAATACATTGATTAGCGACAAAGCAGTTAACAATAATAATCTACCCCAGAAGGAAACTTCAACTACAGCGCCGTCAACTAACTCTAATTGGGTTCCTGGTACATTATCAAAGAATATATATCCGAAAATGATGCCTGAAATAAGAAGAATACCAGTCATTGCTACTGCAAATAAACCAACTGTTAACAGTTTAGACGTTAGAATTTTCCATCGTTTCACTGGTCTTGTTAATAACATTTTCATCGTGCCTTGAGAAAATTCAGAAGCTACTATACCACCTGAAACAACTACTGTAAGTAATGTAACAACTGACATCATACCAGGAAGGCCGGTGATAAAGCCTTGCGCGCTATCATCACTAATCGGTGGCAGGTCGTTATCCAATCTATATTTAGTTATTTCAGGATCCTCTGAGCCAGCAGCCATCTGACTAACTGTTATAGTTTCACCTGATTCGTCCTGCCCAACTTCCATTGTAGTCATCCATTTCACAAAACTTGCAGCTGCAAGCATGACCAATACGAGCAATATGGCCATGATCCAGGTCGCTTTTTTACTCCATAGTTTTAACCACTCATTTCGTACGAGATTCAGCAATTTGTCCACCTCCTGTAATTTCTAAGAACTGATCTTCTAATGTTTTTCTATTTGGAGTGATGGAATAGATTTGTAATTCATTTGCAATCATCTCGGCTGCAAAAGCAGGAACTTGCTCTTTATTAAGTGGGATTACAAAACCACTTCCTTGAGTCTCAAAGGTAATCTCCTTATCGTTAAAGAAATCTATAACTTTTTCATTTTCGGATGCTTCGACGTAATAATAAGATTTCTGCTGTTCATTTACCTCTCGAATAGATAGAAGCTTCCCGTTTTGAATAACAGCAATCCGATCGCACATTAATTCTATTTCAGCGAGTAAGTGACTCGAGACAAAGATGGCTACGCCTTCTTCGACTGCAATCTTCTTTAAGTATGTTCGGAATTCACGAATACCTGCAGGATCTAATCCATTGGTTGGCTCATCTAAAATAAGAAATTTAGGCTTATGTAAAATAGCCTGCGCCAGACCAAGACGCTGTCTCATTCCTAAAGAATAGGTAGATACCTTTTCGTGAATGCGCTTTTGAAGTCCTACTTGGGCAATCACTTCATCAATGCGTTCTTTAGGTACATTTTTATTCATTCGAGCAAAATGAACTAAATTTTTATACCCACTCATGAATTTATACATTTCAGGATTTTCTACGATAACCCCTATCTTACTCATGGATTCCTCAAAATTCTCTGAAAGGGGCTTCCCCTCTATAAATACCTCACCTGAAGTTGGTTCCATAAGCCCAGTCATCATACGAATAGTAGTTGTTTTCCCTGCTCCATTCGGCCCTAAAAACCCCGTTATTTGGCCAGCGTACAAGTCTAATGTGAGATCATCGATAATTTTCTTATTACTGATTATTTTAGAAAGATTTTGTAGCCTTACTATTGTTTTCTGCTCCAATTAACTCACCTTCCTTACCACTAATTTTTTCTCCACTAGGTTATACGTCTCAAATTGGAATAAGTTCTATAAATAACCCAATTATTTTAATTCCTTAAAATATGAAATTTGATCTCTACGTTAGAACGCGTCCCATGGTTGAACGAGAAGCCATCAGCCGAAGACTCAAATACAATAAAAACCACCAATCCTTTTTAAGAAGACTGGTGGTAATCTTATTAATTATAAAGATGACAAGCAACAAAGTGACCTGGTTCCTGCTCTTGCCAAACTGGCTTCTTCTCTGCACATATAGACATCGCGTGAGAACATCTAGTACGAAATACACACCCAGAAGGTGGATTGATTGGGCTTGGTAGCTCGCCTTGAAGAATAATCCGTTGACGTGATTCCTCAATGTCTGGATCTGGAATAGGAATAGCTGATAACAAAGCCTGCGTATAAGGATGTAGTGGACTTTCATAAAGCTGACCACTTGTTGTTAGTTCAACCATATGTCCTAAATACATCACTCCAATCCGATCCGAAATATATTTAACCATAGATAGATCATGCGCGATAAATAAGTAGGTAAGCCCTTTTTCCTTTTGGAGTCGCTGTAATAGTTTAACTACTTGAGCTTGTACAGAAACATCCAAAGCAGATATTGGCTCATCTGCTATGATAAATTCCGGATCCAATGCCAACGCTCGAGCAATTCCAATACGCTGTCTCTGGCCCCCAGAAAATTCATGAGGATATCGATTAGCGTGATCTCGATTGAGACCGACATCTTCTAACAGCTCGTAAACTCTTTCTTTAACCTCTTTTTTTGAGCTATATAAGTTATGAATTTCAATAGGCTCGGCAATAATCTCAAGAACCGTGGACCTAGGATTTAAAGAAGCATAGGGATCTTGGAAAATCATTTGCATTTTCTTTAAATAATCTTTACGTTCTTTATCATTCATTTCATGTACATTCTTTTGTTCGAATAGCACATCCCCTTCAGTCCGGTTATACAGACCTAGGATTGTACGGCCAGCAGTAGATTTTCCACACCCTGACTCCCCGACTAAGCCAAAGGTTTCTCCCTTAAGAATGTCAAAGCTAATTCCATCTACTGCTTTTAATGTACTGCCCTGACCAATATCAAAATGGCGCTTTAAATCCTTAACTGATAATAGAACATTTCCCACTATCTTTCCCCCCTTTAAACAGCATATCTCCTTACAGCACATATCTCTTTTTCAAGCTTCGAGCCTTCCAACACTAAAATTTCTACTGACTTTCCTGTCGAAGGAGAGTGCAACAATTGACCATTCCCATAGTAGAATCCAACATGACGAACTGAGCCCGTTCCTTCATCATTTGCAAAAAATAGTAAATCTCCCTTTTTCCATGAAGACGGGTTATCCTTTGATAGCTCTATGCCTCCAATAGCCTGATCACTTGCATCGCGGGCTATAAAATATCCACACGCCTTTAACATATTGTATGAAAACCCGGAGCAATCAAAGCCATATGGGGACATACCTCCCCATAGATATGGCAAATCTAAATAGGTTTCTCCCAAATTCACTGCTTCCTCTATGGGGAGTTTAGGCAACTGTTCCTTAGATACTCCAAAATCCACATTTTCTTTTCGGAGTAACCCTTCTCCATGTGAGACTTGAACCCTATAGTAACCTTCAGTTTCCGCAAGAACAGGTAAAATTGTATTAAAAGGCAGGATTAGTAATGGTTTCTCTTCCGTATCCCATAACTGTGCTTTCGTCCCCTTAACTCGAACAACGCCCTTGTTTTCGACCTCAACCGTTTCTTTCAATTGAGCCAATGGCACCCATCCTGGATAGCCTCTTTTGTCTTTTTTAGAAGGCTGCCAGATTGCAACTATTTTAGCCCAATCATCTTTTATCTCGTCCACAATTACCGGCTCTCCGTATAGGAGCTGGGTCTGAACACGATTTTCATCGCAAAGGGCAAGTCGCTCCTTGTAGGGCAAAGCCTCAAGCCATTCCACGAGCTGTACTGGATTAGATATCCCAGGACGATCCACTTCTCGAGCAGATGCAGGCTCTGTCCAAACCGTTGCAACCTTTACTGCACAAACCCAATTACTATTTTCTCCTGTCATTTTTGTCCCTCCCCTGTTTGAACGCTCGCAATACCTAATCCATAAGAATCCGAAAACGTCATAGTACTAGCTCGGTAGATGACCCCTCCTGTCACAATATCCTCTGCCAGCATCAAAGGAGCATCAAAATCATAGAAAAGGATATTAGGCTGACTCGCTGCAAGATGAGCAGCAGCGGTTATACCTATTTTAGTTTCAATCATACTCCCTACCATACATGTGATACCGTTCGCCTCTGCCAAGGTATTAATTTTTAATGCCTGATAAATGCCACCAGATTTCATTAACTTAATATTTATTAAATCGGCAGCTCTCCTTTCTATCACACGCTTGGCGTCATTTACTGAAAAAACACTTTCATCTGCCATAATTGGAGTAGCGGTCCGATCTGTTACGTATTTTAGCCCCTCTATGTCCTCTGCAAGCACCGGTTGCTCCACAAATTCAATGTCTAGCCCTGCTTCCTCCATTGATTTAATAGCATAAACAGCTTCCTTTGCATTCCAGCCCTGATTGGCATCCAGTCTAATTTTAATTTCTTTCCCTATTCTTTTTCTTATTGCCTTTATACGGCCAATGTCGTCTTGTATAGTGCCAATTCCAACTTTCACTTTCAGTATTTGAAATCCTTCACCTACGTAGCGCTCGGCATCATCTGCCATCTCAGCAGGTCCATTAACACTTACAGTAAAATCAGTTGTTAGGCTATTTCGATAGCCTCCTAAATATTGATAAAGCGGGAGCTCGGCGTATTGACCCAAAAGATCAAAGATTGCCATATCCACTGCAGCTTTAGCACTCGTATTTCTGACAACTGCTTTATGAAGCTTCTGAAATATTAATTCCTTTTCTAGTAAAGAACTCCCGATTAGCTGTGGTGAAATAATTTCATTTATGGCATATCGGATACTTTCCAAAGACTCCCCTGTGATTACATGAGTGGGAGGTGCCTCTCCGTAACCTACTTTTCCTTCATCAGACGTTACCTTCACCACTATGGAAAAAGCAGTAGTAACTGTACGTAATGCTGTTTTAAAGGGCTTCGTCAGTGGTACAGCCACATAAAACGTCTCAATAGCATGTATTTTCACCTTTGTTCCTCCTACTCTACCCCTGGTAATATAGATAACGTTAAGTTTTCTGTGTTTAACATTGCATCTACTCCTAATGGAATAGCAAAGTGAGGCTGACAGTGACCAATGAGAAAACCTTTTATGGCTGGTTTACCTAAGTTCCCTAGATAATGATCAAAAACCTCATCCATTGTTAGAGATTTTTTGCCTCTCCTTGGCTCCGCATCGCAGAAATCCCCTATTACGAACCCAGCGGCAGCATCTAACTTGCCGGCTAAACGTAGTTGATTCAGCATACCATCTACCTTATATGGCTCTTCTCCAATGTCCTCTATTAAGAGAAGCTTCCGATGGGTATCTACTTCGTACTTGGTGCCTATGCCGCTTGCAAGAAGAGAGAGATTTCCGCCGACCAACTCCCCGCGAGCCATCCCAGGAGAAACGATCGGTAAGGGAGATATATCCTCTGTGTAATGCAACTCCATTGGCTGAAACAGCTGATAAAACATTTTTTTAGATAGTTCATTGAATGAGTTTTTGCCCACATCGGAAGCTAGCATCGGACCATGGAATGTTACAATATCAGAATATAAATTCATTGCACTATGTAAGTAGGTGATGTCTGAATAACCCCAGAAAATTTTCGGATTTTCATTCATCAACTGATAATCAATTTGATCTGCATACCTTGCAGTGCCATAGCCCCCTCCTGCACAAATGATTCCATGAATACTAGGATCCGCGAACATCTCATGTAAATCCTCTAGTCTTTCTTCATCTGTACCAGCTAAGTAACCATTAACCTGTTCGACACTTTTTCCCATCCGATAAGATAATCCTAATTCTTCTAAAAACGATAGGGAGCGTTTTAGTTGATCTAAATTAGGAGGACTAGCTGGAGCAATAATTCCAACCGTATCCCCTTTTTTTAATCGTTTTGGTCTAATCTTCATATGTATGATCTCCTTTGTTTTTAAAGAAAAGGGGCGGCACTCATAAAAGTGCCGCATCTTTTTTAGGGATAAAAAATGCCTTTATCCTATATTCTTTATTCTTTATTCTTTATTCTTTATTCTTTATTCTTTATCTGCCCATTTTAAATCCATGTAGCCAACTGGATGTCTTACGATACCTTTGACATTGGATTTCTCCAGTGTTACTTGGTTGTAGTAGTGTATTGGAATAACAGGCATTTCTTCCATTAGGAATTTATCTGCCTCGATTAACATATCCCAACGTTTTTGTTCATCTGTTTCATTTTTAATATCTGCTATCATTTTATCGAACTCTGGATTAGACCAAGTAGTACGATTCATAGAAGAACCAGTGATAAAGCTTTCTAATGCGTTCACAGGGTCTGCATAGTCAAATAGGAAGGAAGAGCGCGATAACATGTATTTGAACTCTTTTTGCTCAGAGGCAAATACGCTAGCCTCTACATTTTGAAGAGCTACTTCTACTCCTAGAACTTCTTTAAATTTACTTTGAAGTGCTTCTGCAATTTTCTTGTGTGTATCACTTGTAGAATAAGTTAACGTTACTTGAGGTAATTCTGTGTAACCTTCCTCTTTCATACCTTCTGCTAAAAGTGCTTTTGCTTTTTCCGCATCATGTTGTATTAGCTTTCCTGCAGTCTCTCTAAATTCTTTGCCATCAGGACCTTTAAATCCGTATGGTACAAATCCCTCAGCAGGCTTCTCTCCATTTTTCGTAACGAATTCTACGATTTCTTGTTGGTCAACAGCCATACCAAATGCTTGGCGAATTTTTTTGTTTGTAAATGGTTCCATTGAAACGTTATAGCGGAAGAAATACAGACCTGCTTGGTCTTCGTTTTTTAACTCCGGATCATTCATCAGTTTGTCTGAAAGCTCTGCTGGAACACCAGACACGTCTAAGTCACCTGTTGAGTACATTTGATACTCTGTATTGGAATCATCAATCATTGCCCACTCGACTTTGTCTAGCTTTACAGTTTCAGCATCCCAATAGCTTTCATTTTTCTCAAAAGTGAAGCTCACGTCATGATCCCAGCTAGCCAATTTAAATGGACCATTTCCAACAAATGATTCTGCTTCTGTAAACCATTCAGGATTTTCTGTAGCTACCTTCTCGTTTACCGGGAAGAAGCTTGGGTTCGTGATAATATTTAAGAAGGCTTCAGTTGGAGCAGCAAGTTTAACTTCAAATACTTTCTCACTAACAGCTTTAATCGCTACTGCATCAGCTGTTCCTTCTCCATTGTTGTAAGCCTCTGCCCCTTCAATAAAGTATGCTAAGAAGGCCGCTGGAGAAGCAGTTTCTGGATTTAACATATGCAACCATCCATAAACAAAGTCTCCTGCTACAACAGGGTCTCCATTAGACCATTTTGCATTTTCGCGAATTGTAAATGTATACGTTAACCCATCCTCTGAGACTTCAATCTTCTCAGCTGTAGCCTCTTCAGCTTGGTGGTCTTTGTTTAACCTTACTAGACCCTCCATAAGGTTGTTTAACGCGCTCCATGATACTGAATCAAATCCTACCGATGGATCAAATGACGTTGGTTCATTTCCATTATTTAGCTTAAGTACTTTTTCTGTTGCAGGAGCTGGTTCTTCTTTTCCTTCATCTGTCTTAGTAGTCGTTGGCTCTGTCTCGGTCGGTGTCTTCCCAGCCTCTTCATTAGCTGTACACGCGCTTAACACAAGAACAAACATAGCCAAAATTAATAACGAAAGCCACTTTTTCATCCTAGTTTCCCCCTCTGTATTGTATATGTGAATGCACTTGCGCGCTCTCATCCCTTTTACTTTTGTAATTGTAAAGCTTTTGCTCTGTCATCCTGGAGCCAGCAATCTACCTTATGGGCATCCGACAGCTTACTTGTATATGGATATACATGATCACATACTTCCATAGCAAACTTGCATCTGGCAGTAAACGGACAGCCTGTAGGAGGTGAGAAAAGATCTGGCGGTGTTCCATCAATCGGCTGTAGCTCTTCATCCATTAAATCCAAGCGTGGAACTGAGTTTAGAAGCCCTTGCGTATAAGGATGCTGTGGAGTGTAAAAAATTTCTCTTTTATCCCCTATCTCCACAATTTTACCTGCATACATCACCGCGATACGGTCAGCTATCTTTGCTACTACCCCTAGGTCATGAGTAATTAAAATAATTGAAATATCGGTTTTCCTTTGAATTTCTTCAAAGAGCTCCAATATTTGAGCCTGTATCGTTACGTCTAAGGCAGTGGTAGGTTCATCTGCTATAAGCAGCTCTGGACCGCAGATTAAAGCAATGGCGATTACGATACGCTGTCTCATCCCACCAGAGAATTGGTGAGGATACTGTTTTAATCTTTCCGAAGGATTCGGGATACCTACCAGGTTTAGCATTTCAATTGCCTTTAGCCTAGCCTCTTGTTTTCCAATCTTCTTATGCGTTCGCAAGCCTTCGGTTAACTGCTCGCCGATTGTAAGCGTCGGATTTAAAGCGGTCATAGGGTCTTGAAATATCATGGATACATCAATACCCTGAATTTTTCTAAGTTCTGATTTACTTAGCTTTGTTAAATCCTTGCCCTTAAACAAGATACTACCGTTCTTTATCATGCCTGCTGGCTCCGGTATCAGCCCCATAATGGCATTAGAGGTGACACTTTTTCCACAGCCAGATTCACCAACGATTGCTAGCGTTTCCCCTTTGTATAGATCAAAGTTAACTCCTCTAACGGCTTCTACTTCTCCTCCATATGTTTTAAAGGAAACTTGTAGGTTATCAATCTGTAATATTTTTTCATCAGTTATTTTCTTTCTTGTTTGCTTACCTTCAAATCTGTTTATGGAGTCCTCCGATTGTAAAGATGCTGCTACCTCACCCACTTTACCTCTAGCGAGTTCTTTTGCGTGATCCAGTTGATGTTCATTCATTTTTTCTTACCTCCTAAGCTTTGGATCAAGGGCATCCTGTAAACCGTCCCCTAATACATTAAATGCAAACATCGTCACAGAGATAAAGAACGCAGGGAAAAACAGCCTCCACCAGTGCCCAGATAAAATGACGGGTAAAGCATCATTTGCCATTACCCCCCAGCTGGCAGCAGGTGCAGATACTCCTAGCCCTAAAAAGCTAAGAAATGCCTCTGCAAATATCGCACTCGGTACTGTCAGAGTCATTTGGACAATAATGGGTCCCATCGTATTAGGCAATAAATTTTTCCGTATGATTCTTGAGCTTTTTGCACCAAAGGATTTGGATGCAGTTACAAATTCATAGTTTTTAATCTGTAATACTTGGCCCCGTACAATTCGGGCCATACCTACCCAGCCGGTTACAGTTAACGCAACAATAATTGTTGTTAGACTAGGACCCATAACCACCATCAATAAAATAACTACCAGTAAATGCGGTAAACCATAAAGCACCTCAATGATGCGCATCATGATTGCATCTGCTCTACCGCCTTTGTAACCACTAAAGCCTCCATAAATAATGCCAATAAAGAAATCAATTAATGCAGCCATTACCCCAACAAATAAAGAAACCCGAGCTCCATACCATGTCCTTGTAAAAACGTCCCGTCCAGCTTCGTCTGTACCAAACCAATGCTCCGCTGATGGGCCTTGGTTTTGCATCGGATAGTTTGTTTCATCCATCGAATATGGTGAAAGAATAGGACCAAATATAGCAAACAAGGTGAGAAGAACTAAAAAGAAAAGACCTCCCATTGCAAGCTTATTTTGTTTTAGCCTTCTCCAAGCGTCCTTCCAATAGGACAAGGAGGGTCTTACAACTGTTTCAGCCTCCCCCTCTGCTTTTACTTTTGGACGGAACCATTCATCTTTTACCTTTACTGGGGATACAGGCTCTTGTGTTTTAACCATCATGCATCCCCCTCTTTGCGATGTAATTTAATGCGTGGATCTAAAATACCGTAAACAATATCTACTAAAAACAGCATAAACACTAAGAATGCACTGTAAAATACGGTTGTTCCCATAATCACGGGATAATCCCGATTATTAATACTTTCCACAAAGTACTTTCCCATTCCTGGAATAGCAAAAATACGTTCTATTACGAAGGTACCTGTCAGAATACCTGCAAGCATAGTACCCATAATGGTCACGACAGGCATTAAGGCATTTCTTAAGGCATGACGAAAAACAATTCGGGTCGGAGAAAGTCCTTTAGCTCTTGCCATTTTAATATAATCCTGCGTCAATACCTCTAGCATGCTGGATCTAGTCAAACGAGCGATTATGGCTGTAGGACCTGTAGCTAAGGCTAGTGTTGGAAGAATCATATGTAACGGACTACTCCATGTTGCTGGCGGCAGTAACTCCCACGTTACAGCTACTTGTTGGATTAACAAAGTTGCTAAAACAAAGTTTGGAACAGATATACCAATAACTGCGAACGTCATTGCAAAATAATCTATAATACCGTTATGCCGGAGGGCAGCGAGCGTCCCTAAAAGAACACCAGATAATAAAGCAACTAGAATAGTTGCCATTCCCAGCTCAAAGGAGATAGGAAAACCCCTTGCTAGAAGTTCATTTACAGATTCATTTGGCTTTTTAATAGATGGTCCAAAATCAAAAGTCACTATGGACTTTAAATAATTTAAGTATTGAACATACATAGGTTGGTCCAGCTTATAAAATTTTTCTAAGTTTGCTTGAATAGTAGGATTTGAAGTTCTTTCTCCATCAAAAGGAGAACCCGGTATGGTGTGCATTAATGCAAAAGTGAGAGTCGCAATGATGAGGATTGTTGCAATCATCATCAAAAAACGCTTTATAATATACTTCGTCACGGAAGGCTTCCTCCTAACAGAATTTGGTTTGCATTGCTAGCTCTACCATGACAAGCATTGCACGATATGCTTCAAGAATATCTTTTGCTTCAAACTTCACGACAGTTGTTCCTTCTATAATTTCACACCCTGGCATGAGGGCTGCCCATTCTGCTTGTCCGTAGTTTGTAAATTCAATTTTTAATACAGGAGAAGCCGGAGGTGTGAGTGGCGGAATAAGGTCTCTCTTTTTAACAGCCTCTGCTACTTTCTCTTTAAGAAGGATCTGTGATTTTTGAGGGTGTAGCGTTTTAACAGCAGACCTGGAGATAGATTGTTTTACAGCAGCTGTTACAATACCTGGTATAAGAGCTTCTGCCTCTCTGCAAGCTCCGTCGTCTCCGGCCACCATAATGACAGGAACTCCATAATAGCCAGCTACATATGCATTAAGTCCAAGCTCTCCTATTTCTACGTCATTGATGTACATATTACGAACCCCAAATATCATGGAATGGCTCATAACTCCCGGTTGTCCTGCTCTAGAATGATATCCCGCAAATACTGCTCCTATGTAACTTTCATCTAAAGACTGTACCATTGAATACGGCTTAAGATCGCCTGTTATTAAAGAGGCTTCTGGATGTAATTCCTCCACTAAAAGATTATTCATTTTGGAGTGACTGTCATTAACTAAGATCTCGGTAACTCCTGTAGATATTGCCCCTTCTATAATTGCATTAGCTTCTTGCGTCATGATGCGTCTTGCTCTTTCATAGTTATGCTTATTCGACTCCACAAATGTGTAATCTGGCAGACCTGTAATGCCTTCCATATCAACCGAAAGAAATAGCTTCAATACCTTCTCCCCCAAATTCTAACTCTAGTTTTCTATTAGTAAACCCAACTTTATCAAAATTTACGGAAAATTACAATATCTCGTTTTTGCTACCTGACAGGCCTACTAAAAAAAAATTATTAAAATCATTTTGTTTTTAATCAACAAAACAAAAAAGCAAATGCACCTTTTATAAAGGGCATTTGCAATATTCGATAAAGATAGACAAACCTGGTTAAGTCGACGCTATAATTCAAAAATTAACGAAATCTAGAGAAAAATCCTCGATGGGATCCACCTGGAAACTGGTTGTTAACAGGGTAAGCATTTTGTGCTTCAGGTACTACTACTGTTTCATTCGATTCTGTAACGTAATATTGCGGAACATTTACGATATGCTCTCTATTAACATTTACAATTGGTTGAATGACTGGCTGAACTCTTGGTATGAAAGAATCACAAACGCGGTATTGCGGTGGGCAAACGATAGGCTCAGCTGCTGGTAGCTGTCTTTTGCAACCACATTGTTGGCCCCAACTCATATTCTTCCCGCATGAATGGCACATATGATGATTACTCATATTCTTCACCTCCTCTTGCACATATAATAATAAATGCAAGAATTCTTCGGATGTATAGACAAACACCTCAATGCCCAAAAAAAAAGCATGATTTTGCGAGAGACGTTTTTAAGTAAAAACACAGCATACTAAGTGTAGTTGAAGATGCGCATACCTTATATCTTTTTCATACTCCATTTTTGTTTGTGAATACCTTGACTCGAAAAGAGCCATACTTTATAAGATAAAAAGAATGGGATAAACCCCTTCAGTTATTTAGGTTTAAAAGAAAAAACACCATTATTTTTTCCAAATAATATTAAAAATAGATAATACTTGTTACTTAATGTATTTTCAAGTATTTTATCGTATAAATTACCTAATAAAAGTGTTTGAATTTAGTGAAAAACGGATATTCTAGGCATATGGGTTGATTAAACAATTTTATCTTAGTATAGTAATAGACTTAACTTAGTTGAACCTAAAAGGAGGAAACATGAAGAACATTTCAAAAGTATTTTATATCACCATCGGCCTTATTATTATAGCGGTCGGTTATGGAGCAATTGCTCCGGAAAGTTTCGAGGCACTTACTACCCGAGGTAAGTCGTTTGTTTCAACATCGTTTGGTTGGTATTACATGCTACTCATGTCAGTGATGTTGTTAATTAGTATATTTTTTATCTTCAGTCCGTATGGGAAAATACGATTAGGTAAGGATACAGATCGACCAGATTTCAGTTTAATCTCCTGGTTAGCCATGCTGTTTTCAGCAGGTATGGGAATCGGTCTTGTCTTCTACGGTGCTGCTGAACCTCTATCTCACTTCGCAACCAGTCCTGCTACTGAAGACCCTAATACCAATGCTGCATTTAAAGAAGGCTTAAGACAATCCTTTTTTCATTGGGGATTACATGTTTGGGCTATGTATGGCGTAATCGCTTTATCGCTTGCTTACTTCCAGTTCCGTAAAGGGGAACCGGGGTTAATTTCAGCAACACTGAAGCCAATCTTCGGCAAAAAAATGGAAGGTCCTTGGGGCGTCCTTGTCGATGTGTTAGCTGTTTTTGCAACAGCATTTGGAGTTGCTACTTCCCTTGGCTTCGGCGCTGTTCAAATTAACGCAGGTCTTGACTACTTATTTGGATTTGAAATGGGCATCTTCTCACAGTTCATCATTATTGCTGTGGTTACTATCTTATTCGTCTTCTCTGCTTGGTCCGGCTTAAGCAAAGGGATTAAATATCTTTCAAACCTAAACTTAATACTCGCTCTTGCTCTTTTAGCATTTGTAATTATTTTAGGACCAACTTTACTAATTTTAAATATGTTCACGGATTCATTTGGTGGTTACTTAGCAAATATCATCCAAATGAGCTTTAGAACTGCTCCATTAAATGCTACCAATAGAGACTGGTTAGATATGTGGACGATTTTTTATTGGGCTTGGTGGATATCATGGGCTCCATTTGTTAGTATGTTCATTGCTCGTGTTTCTAAAGGTAGAACTATCCGCGAGTTTATGATTGGAGTACTAGTGGTACCTACTCTTTTAGGTGCTATTTGGTTCTCATCTTTTGGAACTACCGCTATTGATATACAAAAAAGAGGTATTGCAGATTTAGCAAGTCTTTCGACAGAGCTGACGATTTTTGAGATGTTTAATACAATGCCATTCTCTTTTATCATTTCTCTTTTGGCAATTTTGTTAATTGCATCTTTCTTTATCACGTCTGCAGACTCTGCCACATTTGTTCTCGGTATGCAATCTACTAATGGTTCTCTGACACCACCTAATAGTGTCAAGCTTACGTGGGGAGTTATCCAATCTACCATTGCGCTTATTTTATTGTCAGTCAATGGGCTTACCGCGTTACAAAACACGATCATCATTGCGGCTCTGCCGTTCTCATTTATTATGATACTCATGGTTATATCATTATTTAAATCATTAAACGGTGAAACTAAGTTAAACAAGAAAAGATAAGATAAAATGCCAAGGAAAATTCCTTGGCATTTTTGTTTTAATATTTTTCATTGGGATATTATGAGATAATATACAAAGATCTGGGCGAAAGTGTGGTTTCTTCATGATAAGTACAATAGGCAGGACAGTCAACCAAGAGATTATTTTTGATTTCCCTCTGGAATATATAGAAACAAATGAGCTGGATTGGTATTGGGTTGATATTGCTCAACCGACAAAAGAGGAGGAACAACTCTTAAGCTCCTTTTTTCAATTCCATCCACTTGCGATAGAGGATTGTCTACAAATGCTGCAGCGTCCTAAGTTGGATCACTATGGTGACTATGAATTTTTTGTTCTACACGCCTTCAACGAGAAAAAAATGGAGGCCGAGGAACTCAATCTTTTTGTCGGCAAAGATTTTGTTGTTAGCTTTCACTTTCCTCCTATGCAAGAACTACAAGAGGCTAGAGAGAGAATAAAAAACAACCCTAGAGATTGGGAACGAGGTACAATGCTCATAACATACAATATCGTTGATAAAGTGGTCGACACCTACTTCCCAATTGTTTATCACATTGAGGATTATTTAAATGAGGTAGACGAAAGGCTTTCAATGGATATGGATCATTTGTCTATGGATCAAGTGTTTGACCTACGCAGTGATTTGTTGCGCTTGCGGAGAACGATCATCCCGATGCGAGACTTGCTATATCGGGTGATGTACTCAGAGCGTATTAACTTAAACCAGAGTGAACGGGCATATTTTGATGACATTTATGATCACCTTCTGAAGTTAACTGAAATGGTAGAAGCTAATCGGGAGTTAACAGCAGATATTAGGGACAGCTATGATTCCATCAATGCTAGCCGAATGAATCGAATAATGATGATACTAACCACAGTATCTACCGTCTTTATCCCTCTCACGTTTATCGTTGGAGTGTATGGTATGAATTTTATTAATATGCCTGAGTTAGAGTGGAAGTATGGATACTTTATTGTCGTTGGCTTAATGGTAGTAATTGCTGCTGGAATGATTGCCTGGTTCCAATACAAAGGCTGGTTTAAATTATTTAAAAGTTAAAATTTACTTAGGGGGATTATATGATTGAGATTAAAGGAACACACAATAATGCATTAGTTTTTACAGATATAATAGAAGAAACAGCTAAATCTCAGGTAGAGCAGCTTTGTAGTCTTCCATTTCTTCAGGACACTAAGATTAGAATGATGCCTGATTTACATGCAGGAAAAGGCTGTACAGTGGGCACAACTATGACAATTACCGATAAAGTGGTTCCTAACTTTGTTGGAGTCGATTTAGGATGTGGAATGATTTGCTCAAAAATCGATATCAAAAAAGAAGATGTAGATTTCGCCAAGCTTGATAAGACTATTAAGAAAAATGTACCGAGCGGAACTCGTATTCGACAAAAGGAACATCGTAATACAATAGAAATACCTTTCGAAGAAGTTTCTGCTCCTATCAATGAACAGCGTGCGAGATTGAGCCTCGGTTCCCTTGGAGGAGGAAACCATTTTATCGAACTCAATGAGGGTGAGGATGGCAGTATATATCTAGTTATCCACTCTGGTAGCAGAAACTTAGGAAAACAAATTGCAGAGCATTATCAACAAGTCGCATCCGATACTCTAGGTAACAGCATATCAAGAGATCTTGCATATGTAGAAGGAGATAATATGAAGGATTATTTATATGATCTTTCAATTGCCCAAAAGTATGCCGCTTTCAATCGTAAGACAATGGTCGATGTTATTTGCAGAGGGATGAATTGGAGTGTTCAATCTGAATTTGATACGATTCATAATTATATAGACTTAGATAATATGATTTTACGTAAGGGAGCAATCTCTGCACAAGCTGGTGAGATCGTAATTATACCAATGAATATGCGTGATGGCTCGCTTATCTGTCGAGGAAAAGGAAATCCTGAATGGAATTATTCAGGTCCTCATGGAGCGGGCCGTCTCATGAGCCGTTCTCAAGCAAGAAAACAAGTCGCTTTAGAGGATTTCCAAGCTTCTATGGAAGGGATTTGGAGTACTTCAGTTGTAGCAGGAACAGTTGATGAATCTCCTTTTGCCTACAAGGCTATGGAAGATATACTTGCACATATCCATGATACCGTTGATGTATTAGAGGTCATTAAACCAATCTATAATTATAAAGCGCACTAATATAAAGAAGGCTCATCAATTTTGGATGAGCCTTCTTTCTTATTTAAATCATGACTGATTAGCTGTCCAATAATAAAACAAAGCTGTAAAAGTTAGTTTTTCTACATTTGAAAGACCTTCTGCTAATGAAACATGAACATTATTCCCTTGCAGTTCAAAGGCTGGGTGCGTTGCATATGGAAACATACCAAAACGATAGGTCGCTAATCTTTTACCATTGAAATCATTGACATCTATATCACCGTAGACACTCTTTGCTTCCATTTGGTGTGTTTTTTCTCGATTCGGATCAAATACTAGTGCTCTATTTTTTACTGAAAAAACTGGCAGTACTGCCGTTGAAAGGTGTACTTGATGGTGATCAAACACTTGTATTTCCATAAATTTAAGTTTGTTTGCCATAGTAAACTTGCTGACCAACTGACCATCCATTGTGAGAACATCATAAGTTACTGGAATTATCATTCCTTTTCGGATAAGTGGGAATGCATTCAATCTTCTTACGACCGGCTGTTCTACCGTAGGACTGATACTATAAAGCCTTTCACCAGTTGAAGATACTAAAAAACTCCTCGGAATAATGGAGATGTCGCTTTGAAAGTTTAGCTCCTTTAGTGTAAATCCAGAGGAAGCTTGTTCTACAACTGTGTTCTGCTCTGCAGGTAATTTGTTCGCCGCTTGCTGAAACAAGAAAGCTAAACTGAAGAAGATGAGAAGCGTCCATCCTATAGATATATGTAATTCCCAATCAGTTAATAACGTCTCTCTAAAACTCAGAATTACTGCTATGTAAACTATTAAAACAGTAATAGAGGCAATTTTAGCATATTTAGCTGTCCGTTCATAAATATGTTTCATCTACATCCCCCCTCTCTCTTTTACGATTACTTTACGGAAATAGTTTCAAAAAAAATCCCTCCTAAAGATTTCTCTTTGGAGGGTGTTTTTAATGTTCAAGTGCACGCTTAAATAACTTTCGTAAAAATTGCCACAAAATATACAGGCCAAACGCTAGAAATAAAACTACTATAATAGTCTCAACAGGGTGGGGAAGGTTAAATGTATTTAAAAAGATTTGAAGCGTAACTAGCAAATAGATAAGCCCAGCAATTCCAGCAATAACTACAATACCCATGATGGCAATCTGCATATAACTAAGTTGCTTCATTTGGTGACGATGTATAAATAATTCTAAAATAATTACTAAAAGAATAACCATAACTGTAATCATCATCTCATGGAGATAAATAGAATTTATTAAATAGATGCCAAGAAACAAAATCATTAAGTACTTATAATTATCATCTATCAGCTTTTGCATACAGTCACCTCAGTTTTTAATATTTCATCGCTAGACGTTGTTTACGATGTGCCCTTCTTGCTGGTCCTGTTTCATACAAACGTTTTTCGTCTTCCGTTTCTGGATGAATGCCTGGGACTGGGACTGGTTTTCCTTCTTCATCTACTGCAACCATTGTCAGGAATGATTCGGTTGTGAGTTTTTCTTCTCCCGTTAATAGATTCATGGATGTTACTCGAACGTATACCTCCATTGAACTGCGTCCTGTTGAGGATACGATTGCATCTAATTCAATTACATCTCCAACTTTTGCGGAAGATAAAAAGTCTACGGAATCAATAGAAGCAGTCACAACAGCTCCTTTTGCATGTTTCATAGCAGTAATTGCTGCTATTTCATCTATAAATGCTAAAACCTTGCCACCAAATATAGTTTCATGATGATTAGTATCTGGAGGTAAGATTAAATGGGTTTGAATTGTTCTTGATTGACTCATTGGATTTGTGTTCATGAAAATCTCTCCTTGCTGTTTAACTTCCTGTGTATGTCTTTCTTATTCTTACTTACTTAGTATAGCACTCCTTCTTTAATTTGAGTTGGAAGAAGATGCAAAACTTGTCGCTGCAATAGATGAAATCATCATAGCCTGTTGAGCCTGCAAAAGTATTTCAAGGGAGGTAGTCATTGATATTGCTGTAGTTTTATATAGGTCCCTAGAAGAATTCAAAGTCAGTCCAAGAGCAATAGGAAGCGCTGACTCCTTATACCAAGTAAAAAGTTTCAGATTAGTCAATGCTCTGTAGGTTTCTACTATATCCATTAATTGATTTTCATTTAATTTAAGAGCAGCCATGAAACCAAGAAGTGGGTACTGATGAAGAGAGAATTTAATCTTCACACTTTTAAAACCATCCCTAATCACTACTACCCTTGGTACTGTGTCTTCATTATACCCCGCATTTGCATAAGTAAGTACTTGAGATAACCACTGGAGCTCGTTTCCAGGATAAAATTTATGATTTTTTAACTCCTCATAATATCTATTCATGGTCGCTGCCCTCGTTGTAATATCCCCTTCAAGCTTGCCTAAAAAGATAGCAAATGGATAATCATCACTGTTAGTCAAGAAACGATGATGGACCTTCATCGCTGACATAAGCTCCATTGCTCTACTAATTTCAAAATCCCACTTTTCTGGTTCATCTGACATCATCAGCGCAGCAATGTACGTGTAATCATTCATCTTAAATGATTTTTTCTTCAATTCCTCTACCTTCCGTAATAACTGATCGACTGCGTCTTCCGGTTCTTGGCCACTTACATCTAGAACAGAAGTAAACAATGGCTGAAGGTGGGAACGTAAGGGAGAGAACACACTTACTCTGTTCTTCATAATCTCTTTTATCTTGTTAAAGCGAACTGGATCTACGTCTTTTTCTAAGGACGTATAATAACCAGCAAGGGACAGTGTTACTCTTTTATCCACTGACCATCCTAAAACCTCTTTCAACTTATTATAATTATGCTCTACTTTTTGTATCATCAACATTTCACCCACTCCTTTACTTTTTTACTGCTTAAAACCCATGAAAGTTTCACTAATTTGTTATACTAATACCACAAAGAAAAGTAGGTGTTATATTATGCGTATTAATAAGTATTTAAGTGAAGCTGGCATCGTGTCAAGACGCGGAGCAGATAAATGGATATCAGAGGGCAAGGTAACCATTAATGGTTCAGTAGCCGAACTAGGAAGTAGAGTAGAGGCTGGCGATGATGTACGTGTAGATGGAAAGCCAGTAACTGTAGAGCAGCCTTTAGTATACCTTGCTTTAAATAAGCCAGTAGGTATCACTAGCACAACGGAGCGCAATATTAAGGGAAACATCGTAGACTTTGTTAATCACCCACTCCGCATTTTTCATATTGGTCGATTAGACAAAGATTCTGACGGCTTAATATTACTTACAAACGACGGGGACATTGTAAATGAAATTCTTCGTGCCGAAAATAAGCATGAAAAGGAGTATATTGTAACAGTCAACGAGAAGATCACAGAAACATTTATCGAAAAAATGTCCTCTGGAGTCAACATTCTAGATACTACGACTCTACCATGCAAGGTAAAAAAAATTGGACCAAAAACATTTAATATTATTTTAACTCAAGGCTTAAATCGCCAAATTCGTAGAATGTGTTCTGCGTTAGGATTTACAGTTAAAAGATTACAACGCGTTCGGATTATGAACATTTCCGTTGATGGTCTTGCCATTGGTGAATGGCGTGATTTAACTGATCAGGAAAGAAAAGAGCTATTCGCAGAATTAGACTATCACCCTAAACGATAGTAAAAGAAAGCAGTCCACACATATTACACGTGGGACTGCTTTTTATCTTATGAATTTCCAGCCACTCGTTTTTCTAAAGGCTGAAATAATTTCTTTTTGTCTACATCTGGACGAATCGATTCGAGCTGCTCCAAGGCAATCTTGGCACCATAATCCATCCCTTGGCATCCACCTAGCAGAACAAGATCTCCTTCAGAAACATCACTTAAGCCAAAGCTAATAGCTTCTGGAAGCTCTTCATATAAATGAACTGTAATGCCTGCTTCGTCCATTACTTCTTTAAATACTTCTAACTCTTGTTCTGACACCACGTCTTTTTTAGTAACATGCGATTTACTGATGGTCGCAGTGATCTCATGAATACCTAATCTTGGTGCCCATTTAGCGATAGCTTCTGCATTTTCGCGATTAACAGTTACCCCTCTGTCTCCACGAATTGCATACACTAAGGAAAGTCGATTAAAATCCATTTTTTCTAATGTACCTAGTGTGATATCTATATTTCCACTATTTGCAAAGTGATCATCTATAATTTTAAAGTCGTCCTCAAAAATGATTTCAAAACGTCTCTCTACCCCAACAAATTCAAATAAGCTTTTTTGAATGGTCTCCACTGGAACACCACATAACATGCCAGCTACAATACTTACCATAGAATTGTAAACGGAATGGTAGCCTGGTGTAGATAGCTCAATGGAAAATTGTTGTTTTGGTATAATCATGTCATTCGTAACTAAATCACGTTGAATAACTAGATTGAATTTTGCTCTTCCTGTTGATAAATCTAAATCTCTGCAAATGACATCTGCCGATTGATCTTCGACACCAATCGTAATAACCGTAGCCTTTGTTTTGTTAGTTAAAGATGCTGAGTATGCGTCATCCAAGTTTAGAATTGCTACCTTGTCTGCTCCAGCGTCTCGAATAAGACTAGATTTATGTTCAAAATATTTTTCAAAGGAAGAGTGTAAGTCGATATGCTCTCTACTTATATTATTTAAGGTCACGATGTCAAAATCTACACAGCCTACTCGTTTTAACTCCAAAGCAGAGGAAGAAACCTCCATTGTAGCATGAGTCACGCCTTCCTCTACCATTTTTGCGTAAAATCGCTGTAGATCAAGAGATTCTGGCGTTGTTAACTCTGAGGGCTCTGCATAATCACCAATTTTAACTACGACAGTACCCATTAAACCTGTTTTTAGACCATGGTTCTCTAATATTGCATTAGTCATGAAGGAGGTAGATGTCTTCCCATTAGTTGCTGTTATGCCTATCGTTTTAAGCTTATGAGTTGGATGATCATAATAAGCAGCCGCAAGTGCAGCTAAAGCTTGGCGTGCATCCTTCACTTTGTATTGTGGTACATCCAGAGATTCTATAAATTCCTCTACCACAAGTGCCACCGCACCATTCTCCACTGCTTGTCCAGCAAATTTATGCCCGTCTGCCTTAAAGCCTTTTATACAAACAAATACTTGTCCCTTTTCCACCTTCTGTGAATTATAAGCAAGTCCTGTAATACTTATATTATTAGCATTTTTGACGTCAATTATAGATAGTTGATTCATCAAATTTGTGAGTTCCATCAAAACAGCCACCTTTTATATGTAAAATCTTCTCAGTTAAGTTTACATCAATTCAAATAAGAAGGAAACTAAAAGGGAATGCAAAACTATTTCCTTAATTATCCCTCAATTGATACAATTCCATCAGTTCTTCTTGTTTAAAAAATCATACTATTCGTTCAGTGAATAAACATATAACCTTCCAAAGGAGAGTTATGGATTTCCCACTTATATCTCGGCTATTTTCATCTAGTTATCTAAGCTCTTATACCTTCATCTACTCTGTAAAATGAAAAAACGTGATATCAGAGCGATTCACGTTTTCCATTATTTGAGGCTATTTATGGTTTATTCGGCCTCGCTATAGTGTTCCATGCAAAAAGCAAGCACTACAGACTCTTCATTTTCTTCTAAGCCGTAATCCAATACTTTTCCATTACTACGATCTAGGAAGTGATATTGAACTATTTTTGACCCTGTATCTAAAACAGCTAAAATAACTCTTAAATCTAATGAGTCTGCCTCTTCAAATAACTCGTCATCCTCTGGAACTTCAAAGCCCAATAAAAATTCATATCGATCCCCTGCAATTATTCCAGTTGGATCCTTTAACTTTTCAACCTCATAAGATGTTATATTCACTAAGTCCACCTCCGTATATAGTTTATCATTTTTACAGAGCATTTTCTTACTTTGTTCGCTATAATAGAGAGATTAAAAAGAGAAGGAGAGAAACTTATGCTTAATCCAGAAAAGATCATTTACATTCTTGTTCCTGTCTTTCTTCTCCTATTAGTATTCGGAGATGGACTAAACAATATCGTTTATTCTATCTTATCGCTCCTTATAGGATTATCCATGCTCTACCTTGCTTATTCCCTATTACGCAAACAGCGAGAGGAACGAAAGCATCGTAAATAGTTTAAAGCTCGTACGTTTGCTCTATTGCTTTCATCATAGCAAATGCACCTTGAGACTTATTGGAACAAATAGCTAGTGTCATTTGTTGAGCTGGATAATAGGCTGAATGAAAGCTAACCCCCGGGTCATATCCCATTACGTGGTACTTGCTAATATTGTTCCCGTCTTTCTTTATCCATACTCCATATCCATAATAATCATCACCCTGTTCTTGTACGTATGGTTGGAGTAAAGCAGCAGTTGTTTGCTCCTCTAATAATTGATTGCCTAGTAAGGCATCCCAAAAGTGAAGCATATCCGGTACCGTTGTAAAAGCTCCACCGTCTGCCCCACCAAGGACTGGTAGAGAATAAATATTCGTTTTCCATGTCCCGTCCTCATAATCTATATAGCCTAAAGCCGTATTACCGGGTAATGCATCCATGGCAAAATATCCTGAGTCTTTCATTCCTGCTCTCTCAAAAATATTTTTCTCTACATATTGCTGAAACGATTGTCCTGTAATTTCTTCTACGATTAAACCGAGTAAGATATAACCTGCGTTGTTGTAATGAAATTGTTCTCCTGGCGTAAATTTCATCTTACCCTTCTGAAAGAATGGCAAGAAGTCCTCTAGCTTACGCATATGGTACATCGGTTTTTCAATCCATAGCTCTTCAAAGTCATCCATAACCTCTTCGTCAAAGTAGTCTGGAATCCCTGAAGTATGCGTTAATAAATGATGAATAGTTATTGACTCATCAAATTCCGGGAAAGAGTAAGATAAGCTTTCTTTTAATTTTTGGTCATAAGCTAATTTCCCTGCATCTACTAACTGACATATGGCAACCGCAGTGAAAAGTTTACAGCCTGAGGCAATTCCAAATCTAGTGTCTCTCGTGTTATTTAGCTGCTCCGAGCGGTTAGCATACCCGAAAGTAGATTCTACTAGCACGGAATCCTCTTGTTTGAGTAGTATACTTCCTGAAAACTGAGATTCTTTTTGAGCAGTGTCTATTAGTTGCTTCATCTCTCCCATAACATTTCCCCCTAAACTTTTATCTATTTTTTAAAAATCTTTACTACCTCATTTACGATTAATGGTAGTAAGCTAAGTCCAATAACAATTAACCAATCCTCTAGTTGTAGCGATTGTACACTAAATACATCTGCAATTGGTCCAACTGAAACAATGAGAACCTGTAAGACAACACCTAACAAAATAGAATATATTAATAACTTGTTTTTAAACAACCCCGCTTTAAACACTGACTGGTTCATGGATCGGAAATTTAAGGAATGAACTAGCTGAGAAAAGCTTAACGTGATAAACGCCATCGTCTGAGCATGGGCCAATACTTCCTCTGACACATTCTTCGTAACTCCCTCTAGCCCAATTAAAAAGGCAGCTAAGGTGATCACACCTATTAATAGTCCGTTCAACAATAAGAAAGGAATCATCCCATGAAATAATTGCTCCTTTTTAGGTCTCGGCTTCTCCTTCATTACTCCAGGTTCCTCTGGATCCATTCCAAGAGCAAGAGCTGGGAAAGTATCCGTCACCAGGTTAATCCATAAAATATGAATCGAACGTAAAGGAGTCGGCCATCCAGCAATAATCGCAAAAAACAATCCAATGATTTCGCCAAGATTACAGGACAAAAGGAAGATAATAGACTTTTTAATATTTTTATAAATATTTCTACCTTCTTCAACCGCTTTTACAATGGAAGAAAAATTATCATCTGTAAGTACCATGTCTGAGGCGCCTTTTGCTACATCTGTTCCGGTTATACCCATAGCAACTCCTATATCCGCCTCTTTTAAAGATGGTGCATCGTTCACTCCATCTCCGGTCATCGAAACCGTATTACCAGCAGCCTTCATTGCTTGCACGATTTTCACCTTGTGCTCTGGAGAAACTCGAGCAAATACATTGATCTTTTGACACGTCTTAACCAATTGTGCTTGGTCTAAAGAGTCTAATTCAACACCTTCCATAACCTCTGCATCAGAGGAAGCAATTCCAAGATCCTTGGCAATAGCAAATGCAGTGTCCTTATGATCTCCCGTAATCATTACTGTACGAATACCTGCACTCTTACATAGTGCAATAGAATCTTTAACCTCTAATCTAGGAGGATCAATCATTCCAACGAATCCAACGAAAATAAGATCATTTTCAGCCTGCTCCAGCCCGATCTCCGCATCCACCTTATATGCTGCTGCTAACACTCGCAGTGCCTCACTAGACATAGAGTGAGATGCATTTAAAATGATTACTTTATCTTCTTCAGTTAATGGTTTAACTTCTCCATTACTCCAAATTCTATTACATCGACCAAGTAATCGATCTATCGCCCCTTTGGTCATATAGAAATAGCCATCATCAGATGTGTGAACCGTAGTCATTAACTTTCGCTCAGAATCAAATGGAATTTCTGCAACTCTTTTTAGTTCAGCTTCTAGCACATTTTTCTCTATTCCATGACTGGCACCTGCTGCAATTAGGGCAATTTCAGTCGGATCTCCTGTTGCTGCACTCTTTGTATACGTAGCATCATTACATAAAACAAAAATCTTCATTAAACGTTCATGCCCAGTACTAGCCTTTTTTAGGTTAGCAATTTCCTGAGTCTCTCCATTTAAGAAAAATTTTGTAACGGTCATTTTGTTTTGCGTAAGCGTGCCAGTCTTATCAGAACAGATTACATTTACGGATCCTAAAGCCTCAACCGCCGGTAGCTTACGAATGATTACATGTTGTTTAATCATTCTTTGTACGCCAATTGCCAATACAATAGAGACAATAGCCGGCATACCTTCAGGAATAGCAGCAACTGCAAGACTGATCGCAATCATAAACATCTCTAATAAGTCTCTTCCTTGAATCATTCCGATTAAGAAAATCAGTAAAGAAATGCCCATTGCTGCAAAACCTAAATACTTACCTACTTGAGCTAAGCTTTTTTGTAATGGAGTTTGCTCATCCCCCGTATGTAGCATGCCTGCTATTTTACCAATTTGGGTGTTCATTCCTGTTCCGACTGCTATACCCGTCCCTCTACCTGCAGTGACCAGGGTGGACATGAATAACATATTTTTTTGATCCCCTAGAGGAATTGACTTATCTATTACATTAAGTGTTGCATATGCATCCTTTTCAACGGGAACAGATTCTCCAGTTAAAGCTGCTTCCTCCACTTTTAGATTGGCAGATTCTATTAGTCGAATATCACATGGTATATACGAGCCTGCCCCTACAATAATAATGTCACCTGATACTACCTCAATGGAATCTATCTCTTGGGTTTGGCCATCTCTTTTGACAACAGCCTTTGGAGTTGACATATTTTTTAGTGCTTCCAATGCTTCCTCCGCTTTCGACTCTTGAATGACACCTACAACAGCATTGATGATAACTACTATCCCAATAATAATTGCATCTGCTATTTCTCCTACAAAAGCAGAAACCACTGCAGCAACAATAAGTACATAAATAAGCACATTATTAATCTGGGCAAAAATTCTTTCTAGCCATGACTTCTTTTTAGCAGCTGCTAAACGGTTTGGACCATTTTTCTCTAATCTCTGTCGTGCTTCATCTGTGGTTAGACCCTCTTGTACATTAACTTGAAGATCTGCTGCTATATCTTCCGTCTTTTTTTTATACCACATGAGTTTTCACTCCTCCTTTTTATGTATATATCTTTCCCCTAGAAAAAATTATAATGTAAATAATTTTAAATACCGGTTGTACTTTGGGGCCTAAAAAAGCGACATTCTAAAAAAAGCGACTGTAACACTAGAAGTGTTAACTAGCCGCCCTCATCCTTCCTCTGATAATTCTCCTTTTTCATTGATCGTAACTCTTTTACCATTCGTAAAATGAATATCTATTGGAGAGGTAACACTCATCTTTCTGGAGAAATACCATCTGCGATGTGGAGGAACCAACAATATAAATGTATCCTTTCTACCTATAAAATTTAGCTCCTCCGGCTCAATACGAACGTGACCGGACACAGCGATACCAAGCTTTTGAAGCTGTTCGCCTACCTGTGCTACATAAGGAGTTGTTATGCTTACTTCACTTATATTTAGCAGGGATTCAATACTGAAATCACTCCATTTATCTACATGTCTTCTAGCTATAAATTCGATCACGTTACCAGCTGGATCCTCAAAGTAAAATGCATCTGCGTCAAACCGGCTGTAATATATATCATCCAACCCATCTTCTCTATTTAGCATAACCCTTTCCTTGGCCCAAAGCTTCGCTAATGTGTATTGGTTACCTGGGATGTTAATGGCAAAATGATATAATGAAGTATGTTCTGATTCTTGAAAAATAAGAGTAGACTCACCAATTTCTACTTGAAAGTAACGGTCATCTGCTTCCGTAATATTGAGCTCTAGCACATTCCCATAAAATCCTTGCAGCTCCTGCAACTTATTTGTATACATGGTTACTGTTTTAAACATACTCGCACCCCTTTTTATTTAACATCAATAACTTCAAAGCGTTCACAGACTAATAATAAGTCCTCTTCAAACTGGAGACCTACTTTACTTAATTCATTTGTGAAAAAATTTATATGTGTTTTTTTCCAATAATCATAACTTCTGTCTCCTTCACCCTCTGCATGCGCAAATTCTTTAGAAATTCTATTCATGGGTTTAAAGGTGACATCCTTTGTTCTAATAATACAAACTGGTTCATCCCTTGCATTTAAGATAATATTATACTCACCAACCTGTGGAAGTGGCTCATTTTCTAATTCATATAGTATATGAGCGGAACAAGTCGCAGTTTTTATTCGTTTTACAACTAGTTGGGCCAATGTATCTGCATCTTCACCAAATTTCCAAGCGGAGACTTCAGGCTCATTCTCTTTGCCTTTCCAAAAACTGTTCCAGTATTCTCTAGCAGTTGTATTCATGTTGGTTTCCTCTTTTATTTAATATTTCGTTAATTTTAGTATAGAGAAGGGTTTTTAAAAATACTATTGATATTTTCCCTATTTCTTTCAAGTTACCAGAACTAACTAGAAGGAATGTAGAATTTATAAGAGATTAGTGTATACAGTAAGACAAGAAGAACAATCATACAGGGATGCTATCGCTAATGAAACCTTCAAGACATCCTACATAAGGGAGCTAATGAAATGACTAAAAAATTATATTACGAAGATCCTTACCTAACTACTTTTACTGCCTCTATCATAAAAAAAGAACCTGAATATGTAATAATTTCAGAAACAGCTTTCTATCCTACTGGAGGCGGACAGCCATGTGATACTGGAAGCCTAAATGGTATTTCCGTAGTCAACGTAGAGGTTATAGATGGAGAACTAAGACATTTTCTAGCTGAGCCATTAGATTCTCAGTCCATAGATGTAAAGGGAAGTATTAACTGGCTGAGACGTTTCGACCATATGCAGCAGCATGCCGGTCAGCACATCCTATCTGCAGTCTTTGCGGAGCTTTTCCAAATGCAAACAGTAAGCTTCCACCTTGGTAAAGAAACTGCAACAATAGATTTAGATACTACCGAAGTTACTGCGGAGCAATTAAAAAAAGCCGAAGAATTAGCTAATCAAATAATTCTTGAAAACCGCGCTATTGAAACAAAGTGGGTAACAGAAGATGAGCTCGCTCAGTACAAATTACGTAAAGCAACTAGTATTAAGGAAGATATCCGATTAGTCATTATTCCTGATTTCGATTACAACGCTTGCGGTGGCACTCATCCATCTTCGACTGGACAAGTAGGTTCCATTAAAATCCTCCAGACAGAGAAACAAAAACGGCATATTCGAGTGGAATTTGTCTGCGGTAAAAGAGTGCTAACACAACTTGACCGTAAGCAGAATGTATTACTTAACCTAATTAGCACGCTGAGTTCACCAGAGGAAAAGCTAGTCGATGCCGCAAATAACCTATTGCATACTAACAAAACTTTAGAAAAACTTTTAAATGAGCACAAACAGGAGCTTTTAAAGTTCGAAGCCAAGGAGTTATTAAAACAATCTATTAACGATATAGTAGCTGTTACTTTTGAAAATAGAACTATTCAGGACCTCCAAAGGCTTGTTCGCTTCCTTGTAGAGGAATCCCCTTCCTCCCTATGTGTGTTAGTTTCACACAATGAAGAAAAGCTTCAAATCGTAGCTGCCCGTGGTACAAATAGAGAAGAGAGTATGAAAGCATTGCTTTTACAGGTACTTCCTCTAATTAATGGTAAGGGTGGAGGAAACGATACACTTGCCCAAGGTGGAGGCGAAGCATCGCTCTCTAGCACAGAGCTCTTAAATAAGGCTTTAACTTACATTAAGTAGCCGTGCCATAAAAGCTCCTTCTACATATACTAACTCGACTAAGTAGAAGGAGGATATTATTTTGACGAATCAATTTAATTTTCCGGGTTTATTCCCCGGCGGGCTTCCGGGTAGACCACCAGGAGGACCCGGAGGACCTGGAAGTCCAGGTAGACCACCAGGCGGGCAAGGTGGCTTTCCAGGAATACCAGGAATACCAGGCTTCCCTGGTTCTCCAGGTTCACCAGGATTTCCAGGCTCGCCAGGGAGTCCTGGATTTCCAAATAGACCACCAGGGGGTGGGCAAACTCCTGGCACACCAGGAAGGCCGCCTGGGCAAAATACACAAGGAGGGCCTCCTACTAGCCCCCCTCCCTCGTTTATTCCTCAACAAAGACAGGATGTAGGCGTATTTGCAGTTGACCCTGGTTCTATTAGAAATTGCTTATTCCGCAACACTTATATTTGGTTAAACAATGGTAGAGGATTTTGGATTTATCCAACCTACGTAGGAAGAAATTCGGTCTCTGGTTTTCGTTGGAATGGCTTTCGTTGGACCTTCTATGGTACAGATCTTGGAAGAGTAACATCTTTTCAATGCTTCTAAAAAGCCGAGTATTCTCGGCTTTTTTTATTCTTTAACCATGTATTCCTTTACAGACTATGTAAGGAGTATTAAACTAAAACTTAGCTAGTTAAATAATTTGTTAGGAGCTATAAGATGACAAATCCACTTATTCACGAGCTTTTCCAAAAAACTCGTTATTTATCGTATGAGGTAAACAAAACGCTAAAGGATTATAATCTTTATTCATCTCAATGGTCTGTCTTAAATTGTGTCTATCGACATAATGAAATGACACTGACTCAAATTTGGAAGTATTTAAATGTGGAAGCCCCTACGATCACTCGCACAGTCAATCGATTGGCTGTTTTAGGTTGGCTAGACATAAAGGCTGGAAAAGACCGTCGTGAAAAAATAGTAAGACTTTCAGCTAAAGCATTAGAAACATTTCCTTCTATCGAAAATTCTATGAATATTTTTGAAAATGAAATGATTTCTGACTTATCTCAAGAAGACCAACAGCTTTTAATGGAGTTGTTAAAAAAAATTAATAAGGAGTAATGTTTTTTGACTAACAAGGAACCAATATGGACTAAACCTTTTATCAGTTTGTTCAGTACAAACTTCTCCATATTTATCATCTTCTATGGCTTAGTAACTGTTCTTCCTCTTTACGCTACAGATGTATTAGAGCGTTCGGATGAAGATGCCGGTTTACTAATGACCATTTTTTTAATTTCTGCAATTATGATGCGTCCGTTTACCGGTAAGCTTTTAGATTTAGCTGGTAAAAGAAAGATGCTATGGATCAGTTTATTTTTATACTTAATTTGCACAGTTATGTATTACTTCATAGAACCTTTTAGCATATTGCTTATTTTGCGCTTTGTCCAAGGTATTTGGTTTAGCATTGCTACAACAGCCAGTGGCTCCCTAGCGGCAGATAATATTCCACCTTCTAGACGTGGCGCGGGACTGGGATACTTTACTATGTCTACAAACTTAGCGGTTGTAGTAGGTCCATTCATCGCTTTGACGATTGTTCAGTATTTCTCATATGATACTTTCTTCATCGCCATGAGTATACTTTTACTAATTGGTGCTTTAACGGCATTATCCATTCCACCTGAGAAACAGCCAGCCGTCCCACCTGTCAGAGCAAAAATGACTTTAAATGATCTTTTTGAAAAGAAATCTTTACCAATCGCATTAATCGGGAGCTTAGTCGCTTTTTCGTATGCAAGCATTCTATCTTATCTTTCTATATACTCCCAACAAAAAGATTTGTTGTATCTAACTAGTAGCTTCTTTGCAGTTTTTGCCATTGTGATGCTTGTAAGTAGACCATTTACCGGAAGAATTTTTGATGAAAAAGGACCAAGATACATAATAATACCTGGATTAGTTTTATTTATGTTTGGACTTATTTTGTTAGCATTTATGGATAGTCCCTTTATCTTCTTGTTGTCTGGTGCTTTTATTGGTTTAGGATATGGAGCGATTGTCCCTAGCTTCCAAACATTAGCTATTCAGTCTACTACTCATGAGAGAAGTGGCTATGCAACAGCTACCTTCTTTACATTGTTCGATACTGGTATTGCTATAGGTTCTTTTATCCTCGGGATTGTTGCATCTAAACTTGGGTATCAAGGGCTTTATATGCTATCTAGCGGTATTGTTGGCTTGACTTTAATTGTATTCTTAATGCAAATGAAGCGATTGAGAGCAAACCTTCATCGCTAAGCGCTATTCTTTTGTGGGACAAACACTTTATTCTCAGCTAATCCGTTTCATCTTTCTATAAAAGCACAATGCAGTATGTAGCCTGCATTGTGCTTTTTTATTTAAATAGATGTATATAAACCCTATATTTGGTAAGACTTATGTGGACTTAAAAATGTAAAATTAGGAGGGACATAAGTGTATAAACATATTACAGGTACTTTAGTACTTACTAGCATTTTATTGGCAGGGTGCAGCTTTTCTTCAGTTGATGCAGATAAAGGTGAAATGATAGATGTTTCATTGATGAATTCCGAAGGTAAACAAGTAGGAACTGTAACACTCTCAGAAACCTCCAAGGGGACCCACATTTTGTTGAAAGCAGAAGGATTAACTCCTGGAGTCAAGGCCATTCATTTTCACGAGACGGCTAGCTGTGAAAAACCAACGTTTGAATCCGCTGGAAGCCATTTTAACCCTACTGGAAAAGAGCATGGATTTCAAAATCATAAAGGATATCATGCCGGAGATCTACCAAATATTGAAATAGACAAGGATGGAACTGTTGAACTAGAAACTATTTCACCCGCTGTAGTATTAACCGAAGGGAAAAGCAATTCTTTGTTAGATGCTGATGGTAGTGCTATTGTTATTCATGAAAGTGCCGATGATTATAAAACAGATCCTGCAGGTAATTCAGGCAAAAGAATTGTATGTGGGGAAATTAAGAAATAAGTTGGAGTGTGAAACGTGTGAGAAAAGTAGGCTGGTTTCTTCTTTTGTTAGTAGCCATTTTCTTCTCCAGACCTTTGTGGGAGGAATATACAACTGAATATGTTGATCTTTCTTTTCTTCAGCCTGTAGATGAATGGATAGAGTCTATGGAGGTTGGTCAGTATCTGAATGAAGCGAAGGCTTACTGGCAAGAGATGAAATCTAGCAATACTTCATCACCAACTAAAACGAATATCCCTCTTTCTGATGCTGGCATTGAGCTAGATCAGATAAAAATGGGTATGAAAAAAAGCGAGATTGAAACAATATATGGAAAAGCACAAAGAGTTAGCCTAAACGAATACGGGTTAGTTTGGCATACTCACCATGAAAACTACCAAGATTTTATGATGGTTTCTTATGATTCTCAGAACAAGGTAAATGCAATGTTTACCAATCAGCCTTCTAACTCCATGTTCCTAGGATTGACTATGGATAGTAAAAGAGATCAGGTGCTTGAGGCTTTGGGCGAACCCATTAAGCGTTTAAAAAAGGGTAACATTGTCTATCTACTCCCAGAGTCTGGTGAATATGATTTATTTTTAGTCAATAATAACTACGTTACATTTTTTTACGATATACACGAGAACAGTACAATTACAGCCATTCAAATTGTTGAGGAATCCGTAGAAAAAAATCATAAAAAGACCTTTGGCGAGCCTTCCGAGGAGCTGAAAAAAGGATTTGAATATCAGCTTTTCGATTTAACCAATGCTGCTCGTGCAATCCGCGGTTTACCTATCCTCACATACGATGAATCGGTAAGTAACACAGCACGGAAACATAGTGAGGATATGGCAGTTCATAATTATTTTAGTCATGATAATTTGCAAGGGCTAACCCCCTTTGAGCGCATGGAGCAGGATGGTCTTCGCTTTACCTATGCTGGTGAAAATTTAGCATACGGCCAGAGCAGCAGTATTTTTGCCCATGAGGGACTAATGAATTCACTCGGTCACCGAAAAAATATCCTAAGTCCTAATTATAGAAACTTAGGAGTCGGAACTGCTTTTAATGATAATGCTACTCCCTACTATACCGAAAACTTTTTTACCCAGTAAATAGCTAAAAAGAGGGTCCCGAATAAATGACGGAACCCTCTTTTTATTTCACTTATTTTAAGTTAAATCCTTTACTTGCTAAGAAATCTCTTAAATGAAGTCTCCGAGGACTTTCTAAGAAGTCCGCCATTTGGCTTGTCCAAGTAGACACTTTTTGGTTAGATCCCCGACTCAAGTAATACTCCTTCATCGTTTCATCATATTCTTTCAACAGCTCTTCGTACTTATCAGAGTTATAATTATTTTCATGAAGAATAGCCTCCACTGGTAAACGTGGCTTCACTTCATTTTGTTGGTCAGGCACCCCTAATGTTACCGCAAAAAGTGGAAATACCCCTTCTGGTAGATTAAACAAAGCACTGATTTCCTCTAATGCGTTTCTAACCCCACCTATGTAGCAGATCCCATAGCCCTTGTCTTCCGCTGCAATAACAAGATTTTGAGCGAACAGGGCAACGTCTACTGTTCCTACAATTACATTTTCAACCGTATCAATGGTTATTTCTTTTTCTTGAATTTTACCAGCGGCTTGTAATCGGTTGAAGTCTGCACACATTAAGAGAGCTGCTCCTGCAGTAGCAAACTGAGTAGGATTTTTGGATAGTCTACCTAATTCTTCTCTTTTCTCTTCATCAGAAACCCAGATAACACTGTACGCTTGTACAAAGTGGGAACTAGCTGCATGCTGTGCTGTTTCGATAAGCTCAACTACTTCTTCTCTCGGCAACTTATAGTCTTTATATTTTCTAACAGAAGCATGTGCTCGTAATAGTTCTTTAACCATTCGTATTCCTTCTTTCGTTGTTTTTTCTAAAGTAAGTATAGCTTAATTTATTTTAAGAATGAAACAATGTACACTCTTGGGAGGACTAATGGCTATTCAACACTAAGCAAAGACAGCCCTTGCGAACTTTTTTAACCAACTGAAATAAGCACAGAAAAGGGATACCATTCCTGTGCTTAATCTAAATTATTCCAACCTGCTAACTAAGCTGACTGTTTTCTTCAGGGGTAAATGCCCGAGATCTTGTAAGGAATCGCTTGCCCTCGACTCCTTCTAGCGAAAACATTCCTCCTCTTCCCTCGACCACATCAATGATTAGCTGAGTATGCTTCCAGTATTCAAACTGATTCTTATGCATGTAGAACGGAGCATCCCCAATGTACCCTAGGAGTACGTCCTGGTCTCCAACCATTAGCTCTCCACTTGGATAGCACATAGGAGAGGAACCGTCACAACACCCTCCTGATTGATGAAACATTAGGGGACCGTGCTTAATTTTCAATTGCTCGATTAGCTCTAGTGAAGCATCTGTAGCGATGACCCTTTCGACCATCTATACCCTTCCTCTCTGTTACTTAAAAGAACCCTAATTTATTTTCACTATAGCTTACTAATAGGTTTTTGGTTTGTTGATAGTGGCTGAGCATCATCAGGTGATTCTCTCTACCTATTCCAGACATTTTATAGCCTCCGAATGCAGCATGTGCTGGGTACTGATGATAGCAATTTGTCCATACACGCCCTGCTTGAATAGCACGTCCAAAACGATACGCGGTATTCATATTGCGGGTCCATATTCCAGAACCTAAGCCGTATAATGTATCATTTGCAATTTCCAGCGCCTCTTCTTTCGTCTTAAATGTGGTAACCGACACCACCGGACCAAAAATTTCTTCCTGGAATATACGCATTTTGTTATGACCCTTAAAGACAGTCGGCTTAATGTAGTAGCCTTCTGCCAATTCACCTTCTAATGTATTCCGTTCACCACCGATTAGGCACTCTGCTCCCTCTTGTTTTCCAATATCCAAGTAGGATAGAATTTTCTCCATTTGCTCTGTGGAGGCCTGTGCTCCCATCATTACATTAGGGTCTAAAGGATTTCCTATATTAATAGACTCTACTCGAGCAATTACTCGTTCCATAAACTTATCATAAATAGACTCTTGAATTAGTACTCTAGAAGGGCATGTACATACCTCGCCTTGGTTTAGAGCGAACAATACAAAGCCTTCTATCGCTTTATCTAAAAATGCATCATCTTCATCCATGATGTCTTCAAAGAAGATATTCGGTGATTTCCCACCAAGCTCTAGTGTTACTGGAATAAGATTTTGAGAGGCATACTGCATGATTAAACGGCCAGTTGTAGTTTCTCCAGTAAAGGCAATTTTACTAATTCTAGGACTAGAGGCTAAAGGTTTACCAGCTTCTAAGCCAAATCCATTTACGATATTCACTACACCTGGTGGTAGTAAGTCTTCAATTAACTCCATGAGCACCAATATAGAGGCTGGCGTTTGCTCTGCTGGTTTTAGCACGACACAATTGCCGGCTGCTAAGGCTGGGGCTAGCTTCCATACTGCCATTAGGATAGGGAAATTCCACGGGATAATTTGTCCTACCACCCCAAGAGGTTCATGGAAATGATAAGCAACCGTATCATTGTCTATTTGGCTCAGTTTGCCTTCCTGCGCTCTAATCGCACCAGCAAAATAACGAAAATGATCAATGGCTAAAGGTAAATCAGCATTTAAGGTCTCTCGTACCGCTTTACCGTTGTCCCAAGTCTCTGCGATAGCCAACATCTCTAAATTTTCTTCTAAACGATTAGCAATTTTGTTTAAAATATTTGATCGCTCAGTTACAGACGTTAATCCCCAAGCTTCCTTGGCCGCATGAGCAGCATCCAATGCCAATTCAATATCCTCTGAAGTAGAACGAGCAACCTGGGTAAAAACCTTTCCTGTCACCGGTGTGACATTCTCAAAGTACTGCCCATTTACGGGAGGTGTCCACTCTCCGTTAATATAATTATCATACTTGTCCTTAAAAGAAACCTTTGCCCCTTCAGTATTAGGAAATGCATAAACCATCTTCTATTCCTCCCCTTCTATTTTTTTCGCATTTAAATAATATGTAAGAGCACATCAATGTATGCGCTTACAACTTCACTTATTTTTCTGGAAAAGAATCTTGCCTCCCTCCTCAAATTAAACTTTGTCTTAAAACAATATTAACAGACTATAATGAATATTCAAATTATATAATAGATAGATTTAATAATTGGTTTCTTTATTAAAATACTAATTTATAGTTCGGAGTAATATTGAAAAAGATTAATTATCTCCATCCAAGAGATTTTTTTGCATCTGTAAGCTTCAAGGAAAACATCCACTTATAACTTCCCTAACAATTTTTAGATAATTTTATTAATATATTGCAATACTCTTTTAATTGTTAAAATTTTTTTATAAAATAGAAGAATGGCCATTTTTTAGAAAAGAGGAGATTAAATTGAGTGATATAGCGATTGAGCTAGCAAAAGTAAAAATACCTCACAGAAGAACCCCCAAAAAAGTTGTTGCTGGACGTATGATCATGATAGCTATCGGAGCTATCCTGATGGCAGTCGGTCTAGAACTTTTCTTAGTTCCCAATCAAATTCTCGATGGTGGAGTAGTTGGAGTTTCTATCATTATTTCACATTTAACGGGAGTGAGATTAGGAATTTTTATCTTCATACTAAACATCCCTTTCTTTTTCCTAGGATATAAGCAAATCGGAAAAACCTTTGCCCTATCCACTCTTTTTGGCATTACCGTTTTGTCAATCTGTACATCTTATTTGCACCATATTGATGCTTTTACAAAGGATCTACTCCTGTCTACTGTATTTGGAGGTATCGTTCTTGGAGTCGGAGTAGGATTAGTTATTCGGCACGGAGGGTCATTGGACGGATCTGAAATCTTAGCTATTCTTTTTAATAAAGCATTACCTTTTTCAGTTGGTGAGATTATTATGATTATAAATCTAGTCATATTCTCTGTTGCCGGTTTCGTCTTCACGTGGGAGCAAGCCATGTATTCTTTCTTGGCTTACTTTGTTGCATTTAAAACAATTGATATTGTTATTCAAGGTTTAGACGAATCTAAATCCGTCTTTATCATTAGTGATAAAGTAGAAATCATTGGAGATACAGTAATGGACCGTCTTGGTCGCGGAGTAACATATCTTCATGGCGAAGGTGCCTATACAGGAGATAGTAAGAAGGTAATCTTTACAGTGGTTACTCGATTAGAAGAAGCCAAGCTAAAATCTATTGTGGAAGAGATAGATTCACACGCCTTTTTAGCAGTAGGCAACATAGCCGAAGTACAAGGCGGCAGATTTAAGAAAAAAGACATTCATTAACAAAAAAGCGGAATCGCCTGTCTCTGCCCCGACAGGCAAATGGAAAAAAGCGAGGAGGCAGCTCCTCAGCCACCGGAGCTTTTATCCATTTGACCCCGAGGGGCAAGGCGATGGAGCTAGACATCTAGAAAAGCGTAATCGCCTGTTATTACCCTAATATTTTTGATATATATTTAAAACCCCGTACCTTATAGAAGGATACGGGGTTAATTGATGTTAAGCTAATGATTCTTCTTTATCTAGCATAGTTCCAGTTTCAGCAAATTTCGTATGGAAAGAGAATGCTTTCTCTAATACATGAGGAGTTTGTCCGCCTCTCGTAAGCGCCTCCACGAAATAACTGCTTAGCTGGTCTCGATACATTGGATGCACACAGTTATTAATAATTAAAGATGCTCGCTCTCGAGGTGCTAAACCGCGTAAATCCGCATACCCTTGCTCTGTCACTACTACATCCACGTCATGCTCGGTATGATCCACGTGTGAAACAAATGGAACGATACTAGAGATATTTCCGCCTTTAGCAATTGACTTTGTTACAAAAATAGCTAATTTGGCATTACGTGCAAAGTCTCCAGAACCTCCGATACCATTCATCATCTTTGTACCACATACGTGAGTAGAGTTTACATTTCCGTATATATCAAACTCTAACGCTGTGTTAATAGAGATTAGTCCGAGACGACGGATTATTTCCGGATGATTGGTAATCTCCTGTGGTCTTAGGACAAGCTTTTCACGATATTGATCGAAGTTACCGAATACTTGGTTCATCTTTTCTTCTGATAGTGTAATCGAACATCCAGATGCAAAGTCGACCTTTCCTGCATCAATCAGATCAAAAACTGAGTCTTGCAATACTTCGGAGTACACCTCAAGGTTCTCAAATTCTGAATCAATCATTCCGTGTAATACAGCATTAGCAACAGAGCCAATACCAGCTTGAATAGGCGCTAGCTTTTCTGTTAATCTTCCAGCTTTTACTTCTTCACGTAAGAAAGAGATTAAGTGATCTGCCATTTCCTTTGTTTCCTCATCCGGAGGAACAATTGTAGATGGAGAATCTAAATACTTAGTAAAAACGATACCTTTAACTTTAGATGCATCAAATGGAATACCAATCGTACCAATTCGTTCACCTACGGAGGTTACAGGGATTGGTTGTCTATTGTCTCCTTGCGCGACTGGCTCATAAACATCATGTAAGCCTTCGAACTCCTCAAGTTGCTCTAAGTTTATTTCAATAATTATGTTATTTGCATGAGTAACAAAGGTTGCAGAGTTACCAACTGAAGTAGTTGGTATAATCATTCCATCCTCTGTGATTGAAACCGCTTCCACAATAGCGAAGTCAATTGTAGGTAGAACCCCGTTACGAATTAATTCGGATGTATGAGATAAGTGTTGGTCAACGAATAGATGATCACCTGCATTGATATGCTTTCTCATAGTTGCATCCGCCTGGAATGGTAAGCGTTTATTAATAATTCCTGCTTCTGATAGAAGCTTATCTATATCAGAGCCTACTGAAGCTCCTGTAAATACGTTAACTTTAAAAGTATCTTTCTTAGCTCTATCTACTAATGCTAATGGCACCGCTTTCGCATCACCCGCACGTGTAAATCCGCTTAATCCTAACGTCATTCCGTCTTGAATCCAGGAAGCAGCCTCTTCTGCGCTTACTATTAAGCTATGTAATTTAGTATTTTTAATACGATTAAGGTCTTTTAACATACAGACATCCCCCTCATTAGTTGCCTTGTCTAATTATTTTACTTCGTATCGTCACAAATTTGATAAAAACAGTCAAAGACACTTATATATTGGATAAAGCAGAAAAAATAAGGACTAAAACAGAATAGATTTTAAAAAAATTCATATTTTGCTGTCTCAAAAAAAGGAATAAATAAAAAAAGCTTGAATAAAAAGAGATTACCCCCTTATCCATGCTTTCTTTTTAAAAACCCAATAACTTCCTAAAATAGCTAGAATAAGACTGACTAACCGACACCTTTTCTCCGGAATGCATAGCTAAAACAAACGTAGAATGAGTATCCGGGTATATTTCCTTAATCTGATGTACATTGACAATAAAAGAACGATGGCATCGTATAAAAGATTCTCTTGGTAGTCTATATTCAAAATCCTGTAGTGAACCAGCATGTGTACCAGTAAAATTTTTAGTCACGATTCTCGTTTTTCGATCTCTTGCTTCCAAATAGATTACATCTGAAAAGGGAACAGGCATCCAGCCATCTAGTGTTTTGACTGTAATAACTGATTTTCCATCCGTTAGAGCAGGATAGATGGCTAAAACAGTTCCTTCTACCTCACCGTTGTGCTGCAAGGGTACAGCCATCCCATGATAAGGAATCCCAAACATTTCTCGATTGATAAATTCAGAGACCTTTTGGTTACTATGTAGCGCTTTATACGCTAAAGTTCCTTCCTTTATAGGATCACCAGGTTTTATCTTTAAATCAATGCGGGTGCTTGGTCTATAATATATATACTTTTCTTTGTCTGAAACGGCTATGGATATTTCGTCCGAAAACAACTGGCCAACTACATCTAAGAGTCCACCTAAAGAGAGCTCATGCATCCTTTTCTCCCCCTTTCACTACTTTGACTCGCAAACTAAAATTTCTCGCTCAAATTGTTGTTTCGTTGTAATACAGCGATCCTTTATATGAAGACCAATCGATTCTAACCGATCATCCATAGATTCGATTGTAACAATGACTACCCGCTTAGCAATTCTTTTCGCGTGCTTTAATATAGTCAGTTGTTCCTCCCATGAAGCATGAGTATATAGATTATAAGGTAAATCGATAATCGCTACGTCATAGGCTTCCTCTATGTCTTGAATAGCACCCTTCTCTACCTGTCCAGTTAGCCCAAAATAAGCTAGATTTTCTCTAGACCCTATACAAACTAAGGGATTAATATCTCTTCCTACAATATCGATATCCATAGATCTCGCTTCTACTAAGACAGTTCCGATTCCACAGCACGGGTCAATTGCTCGTACACCTGAAGGATGAGGAACGGCTATATTAGCCACCGCTCTAGCTACTCGTGTACTAAGAGCCGTAGAATATTCTTTTGGTTTTTTTATATGATTAAACCAAATGGGCTCGCTCTTTGTATAAGTACCAAAATACCATCGCTTTTGATATGGTACTACTGCAAAAAATTGATCTGGTTGCAGAAGGTCAAAATCTCCCATCATTTCTGAACCAATAGCTCGTTCAATCTGGAGACGCTCCTTGTTTTCAATCTTATCGTCGCCTTGCCTATCATTTATTTTAAGAAAGATCACCTTATTGGTTTCTCCTTCTTTACCAAATAGATGGGCAACAGCAATAATTTCTTCTATAGTATCTCCCTCTGCTAATATATCCATTCTTCCCTTCATGAACGGGCTTCTGCTAGGATTTATTTTTATATCACTTTTTAGTATTTTCGTGTCAGTATCGTACCCAAAAAAAGAGCGCATCTCTAGATGACAAAGAGAGCGTTCTGCATCGTTATAAGCAAATGTATAAATAAATGACGGATGATCGTTTAAATTTTTCAACGTATTACCTCCAATAATATTTTCATTATAACATGAGGCACTTTTTAAAGTCCGTTATCATAACCCAATCGTTCATTAGCATAAAAAGGAAGTATAATAAGAATTGACATTAATTTTCAGAACTATTAGATACTTTTAAAAAGGGGTTAAGCGAATGGACTTTGATGTAATCGTTGTAGGAGCCGGCTTAGCAGGACTCGTTGCAACAGCAGAGCTAGTAGATGCAAGAAAGCGAGTTTTGTTATTGGATCAAGAACCGGAAAGTTCCCTAGGCGGTCAAGCCTGGTGGTCATTTGGAGGGTTATTTCTTGTAGATTCTCCTGAGCAAAGAAGGATGGGGATTAAGGACTCCTATGAGCTCGCATGGCAGGACTGGTTAGGGACAGCGGGGTTTGATGGAGATAACGAGGAGGAATACTGGGCAAAAAAATGGGCAGAGGCTTATGTACGTTTTGCCCATGAAGAAAAAAGAGACTGGCTGCATGAAAAAGGAATTCGATTCTTCCCCGTAGTTGGATGGGCAGAACGAGGAGGTTATCTAGCAGAAGGACACGGCAATTCAGTTCCTCGATTCCATATTGTGTGGGGAACTGGTCCTGCCATTATCTCCCCTTTCGAAAAACATATGCGAAAAGCTATTTCCGGTGGATTAGTTACTTATAAGCCCCGACATCAAGTAGAGCATTTGATAACCAATAACGGTACGGTCACTGGAGTTAGTGGCTCCATTTTAGTACCGAGTAACGTAGAACGAGGACAACCTAGCTCCAGAGAAGTGTTGGACAAATTCGCCTACAACTCTAAAGCCGTCATAGTAACAAGTGGAGGTATTGGGGCTAACCTTGACCTAGTAAGGCAAAATTGGCCAACGCGTCTTGGGGCTCCTCCTATCAATATGATTTCTGGGGTTCCAGAGTATGTAGACGGTCGAATGATGGGAATTACAGAAAAAGCAGGAGGTCGTTTAGTCAATAAAGATAGAATGTGGCACTACACGGAAGGCATTAAAAATTGGAACCCAATTTGGAAGAACCATGGAATTCGTATACTACCAGGTCCCTCCTCTATTTGGTTAGATGCAGAGGGTAATCGCTTTCCCGCTCCAAACTTTCCGGGCTTCGATACATTAGGTACATTAAAAGCCATCCAGGATACTGGATATGATTACTCTTGGTTTATACTTACCGAAAAAATAATTGAGAAGGAATTTGCACTCTCAGGCTCAGAACAAAATCCTGACCTTACTGAAAAAAGCATTAAACAAGTGCTAAAACGAGTTTTACCAGGTCCAACTGCTCCCGTTAAGGCTTTTATGGATAAGGGTGAGGATTTTGTCGTTGCTACTAATTTGAAAGACCTTGTAGATGGAATGAATAAAGTGGTCGGCAATAGCTTATTAAACTACGAACATATAGAAAAACAAATTTTAGCTCGTGACCGTGAGATGGATAATAAGTTTACAAAGGACCTACAAATCACTGCACTAAGGGGAGCCCGTCATTATATTGGAGACAAGCTCATACGTGTAGCAGCACCACATAAAATGTTAGATGAAAAAAATGGTCCGTTGATTGCAGTTCGTTTGAATATCCTAACTCGTAAAACATTGGGAGGGCTGCAAACGGATTTAGGCGGTCGTGTGCTGAACTCAGCAGGTACATCTATTCCCGGCCTATACGCTGCTGGAGAGGTCACAGGCTTTGGTGGTGGTGGAATGCATGGATACCGTGCGTTAGAGGGAACCTTTTTAGGAGGATGTCTATTTACCGGAAGAGAAGTAGGCAGAGCTTTAGCCAACGACTTATCCGAGTGAATATATAAAAAAACTTTGACTACAACCTGTCAAAGTTTTTCTTTTGGAAAAGAATAATATTCTCTATACTTCCTTACATAAATAATGATATATTTCGTTGCCTATTTGAGAGAGTATCCTTTTGGAAAGGACGTCATCCTCTTGCTCCGAGAGCACGGTTGCAACTAGTTTTCTATTTCCAACAAAAAATATACCCACATCATGTCGAGTACCCGGTATCCAACCAGTTTTGTTTGCAAATTCCCAAGCAGGCATTCCATTGTTAAAGTTAGAATACGGAGAAGGAAGCTTTTCCGGCAAACAATCTCGAACTTGTTGTTTTTTCATAATATCGATCATTAGTTTACTTGCTTCAGTACTAACCAGTTCTCCTTGAGCCATTTTAGTCAGCAAGATGCCAACATCTTTTGCAGCAATGCGATTAGAACCAAGTGGATTGGGTTTACTCAACATAAGCTTGTTATAAAATGTACTATATACCATACCAGCATCTTTCATGGTCTGTTGAATGTTTTCTACTCCAACTAAATCTATTAATAGATTAGTAGCCGTATTATCGCTTTGAATGATCATCAGAAGAATGATATCCGATAGTGGCAGAGAAGTACCTGGAGTTAAATGCTGGAGAACACCGGACCCTCCTACATACTCCTCCTTTTTTAGGCTAATTAAATCACTCAGTGACAACTGCTTACGTTCCAACGCCTGAAAAACAGCAGCCATGATCGGCACTTTAATAACACTCGCTGCGTAAAACAGCTCTTGTTCATTGTGCTCCCACTTTTCACCTGTATTCAAATCCTCTAATACAATTCCCCAAGTCCCCTTGGAAGGTGCAATCAACTTTTGAACCTTGCTTCTAAGCTCCTCCACTATCCAGCCTCCTCTAGTCATTCTCACTCTTTTATTATAGACTATTATTAATGTCGTTTTTAGAAAATTTAGATTTATGGAGAGCATATTGCATGACACAACTATTTCTATTACAAAAGGTCGTAGATTATATAGATGAACATATTAAAGGTGATATAAATACTGAAAGCCTTGCAAAGCTTATCGGCTATTCTCCCTTTCATTTTTCTCGTATTTTCCATCAAACTACTGGTTATACACCAATGGATTATGTACAAAAAAGGAAGCTACAATTTGCCTTAGTTGACCTACTGAAAGGGAAAAGGATTATAGATATAGCATTTGATTATGGATTTGAAACCCATGCAGGCTTCACTAAATCGTTTAAACGTTGCTTTGGGAGTCCTCCGAGCTTATATAAGATGCACTGTCCCGTTTCCGTTCCACAAAGGCTATGTTTAGAAAGCCTTCTACAAAAGAAAACAGGTGGAGTAGTTCTTCAGCCTAAAATTATTTCCAAGCCCTCTTTTGATGTAGCAGGAAAGACGTTTGAAACAAGTATGGGAAATATATCCTTTACAAGAGACGCTCCCGCCTTTTGGGATCAGAGAATACGTTCTGAGGAAGCCATTGAGACTACTCTATATAACCTCCTATCCCCTAAAAAACACGGAGAATACTGCTTCAACCTTAGTGGACCTGAGCTAGAAGATCACTTCACCTATTTATTTGCTGTGAATTTTGACGAGGGGACAACAGTACCTGATGGAATCCTTAAATTTACCGTTAAGGCTACCACTTATGCAGTATTTAAAACACCTCTTGTACCAATAGAGCAGTTTGTATCCTCTATTAAAGGAACTTGGCAATATATTTTAGAAGACTGGTTGCCAGCTTCCCAATATGAAGTCGATGAAGATAGCTATGATTTTGAATACTACGATGAACACTGCCATGATTGGGTGTATGACAAAATCTATATGGAAATTTACCTGCCGATTAAAGAGAAACAATAGTTCTCGGCAGGTAAAATTTGAAGCACTAGCCCCTACCTTTCTTCAAAAGTATACGATATAAGAACAGCACTGGGCTTAAAACCAGTGCACTTATTAAAATGGCAGTTCTAATAGTAAAGCTTGTGGCAATATATCCAATAACAGGCCCACCACTTATTTGCCCAACTGCATCCACCTGACCTTTTACAGAGAAAAATGTTGCCCGAGTAGAAGAGTCTGGTATGATTTTATTTAACCAAATGTCCTCTAATGGGTACATTACCTTCCGACTAACTTGTATTAGAACATAGCAAATCAACAAACCAATAATATACTCCGAAGCCGCAAAGCCTATTAATGCTATCACTATACTGGAGCAGCCAATAAAAAGAGCAATATATATTCGATTCAATTCTTGATAAATCGTACTTTTGTTTAAAAAGTGAAGCAGTATAAATGACAGCAGTACGACCACTAATTGAATCCCTCCAGTCAATAGCACTAGTTGTTCCATGGGCAAGGTAGTTATTTTAGCCATTTCTAATAGATGAGGAAGCCAAAGTCGATCAAAACCTTCACTATAAAAACCTATAAACAGAGCAATCAGAAATAGCATACGCAGTATAAAGCTAGTTCTGGAGAAAAAAATGATTTTATCTAAGTTCTCCTTCATTGTCTCCCATGCACTAATTCTTTCGCTTCTTTTCAAAGGTTTAAAATGATTCTCTTGCATAAAAATTATTAGAAAAACAGCCAAGCTGATCATACATAATCCTCCAACAATAATTGGGAGATTTATCATAAAGTAGCCGGTTAATATGCTTAACGGAATGGCAACTAATTGACCTAGGTTTCCAGCCTTAGCTCCTCTCATATATGCCAAGGAGGCTTTTTCTTCTCCTATTTCATCAGCTATCCAAGCTTGCAAAGACCCGCTAGTAAAGGTATACCCTATCCCCCATGCCACTTGAGCCAATAAAACCGTCAAAAAATATGGAAACAAGCCCTCTAATAAAAAGCCAGCTCCTATTAGAAAATAACCTATGATAATGGATAATTTTCGGCTCTTTAAGTCAGATACGATACCTGTTGGAATCTCAAAGAGAAATACGGTTATCTCCAATACAGTTCCAACTAAAACTAGTTGCAACGGATCCAGCTTAACAACGCTTACTTGATACAACAAACTAACTGTAAATATTAAAGTAAAAAATAGTTGCGATAGAAAACTAATATAAATATACAGCCGATATGGATCCTTCAAATTACTCATTTACCTCACCTCTCCACTTGATTATAAAAAGAGATGCAGTCCACGACTTATCCAAATTTGCTATAGTGACTAACTTTTTTTATGTTATAGTGAAGGAACAACTAAATAATGTGTAGATTTAGGTGTTCTTTTCATTGTAAAAGAACTTAAAAGGGAAGTTCGGTGCAAGACCGACGCTGTCCCGCAACTGTAAATGGGAGCAATACTTTATAAACCACTGTATGTATGTTATTACGGGAAGGAAAGTAAAGCGATGAACATGAGCCAGGAGACCTGCCTATTTCAAGTACACACCACGACCCTACGCGGATAGGAGGTGTTAAGTGCAGCTATGACCAAGCAAAGCTTGAAAATACTGTCGTACGAAAAAACATACTAAAATCACTGGAGTGATCAAACTCCTTATTTAATCATGGTTTTTATTTGTTTCTTAGCGTACTGACTATTAAATCATACTAACTGAGCATCCTCTTTTATATAAAAGAGGATGCTTTTTATGTTAAAACGAAAGGATTTCGGAAATGAGAAAAGAGATTTTTATGGAGCAATTTAAACAAGTATTAATGACAAACCAGGTTGCAAGCACCTCGATATCTCTACAGTCTACCTTTGAGGAAATGAAAAAAGAGATTGAGCTTAATTCAGTATGGAGCATAGAGGAGAAAAATCTATTGCAACAATATTTAATAATGGCTCACTGTCAGATAAAAAAAGAGATTGCTGGAATAGAACAGGAGTAATGGCACCCATTAAGAGATTACCTCTTCTTATGTATTAAATTAAAAAAAGCGAACCAATGATTTTAGTCATTTGGTTCGCTGTTACTACTAAAGATCTTGATAATCCCGTTGATATTTACCGCCATCTTTAACTTCGGAATGGTACAAAGCTTTTAGAGCAAAGCTTTTTTCTAAATCGTGCTCTTTCATTACTTGCTTCAATCGTTTAGCTAAGTCAGGACTGAACTTAACAAGCTCTTCCATTTTGGATTTTGAATACTGCATTACTTTACCTCCCCACTATCATTGTTTATTCAGTATAGCACTTTGTCTTAAAGACATACGAAAATATCATTTTTGGCTAATTAAAGCTCCTTCACTCCACCTTATAAAAATAGACACTCACCTTTTTTACATTTCTGCATAAATTAATTTGACAATTTAAAAAATATGAGTTAACCTTTTGAACAAATGTTTCCTTAAGGAAAATAATTATCGTCAATGAAATTTATATTTTTTTATTCTAAAAGTTTCCTTAAGGAAATAATTTATAACAAAGGAAAAGGAGTGTAGTAAATGAAAAAAATTTTTTTATTGTTTCTTGCAGTAGTTTTAATGGCTGGTTGTAATGAAAAGAACAAGGAGAAGGCTGAGGCTGATAAGCCCCTAGTCGTTACTACTACTGGCCAAGTTGCCGATGCGGTTAAAAGGATTGCCGGGGATTACGTTGAGGTTAAGTCCTTGATGGGACCAGGAGTAGATCCGCATCTTTATAAGGCTACTCAAGGTGACTTACAGGTATTAGAGGATGCAGATATTATTTTTTACAATGGATTAGAGCTTGAAGGAAAAATGAGTGATATTTTTGAGAAAATGAAAAAGGATAAACCGGTAGTAGCCATTGGAGAAGTCGTTCCAAAGGAGAGAATTTTAAATGACGAAGCTCATCCAGAACTATTTGATCCCCACATTTGGTTTGATATAGAAGTGTGGAAAATTGCAACCCAAGAAATCACCAAAACCCTTACAAAGCAATTTTCCGCTAACAAAGAGCTATTTGAGGAAAATGAAATTAGTTTTATAGAAGACTTGGATGAACTAAATGAGTGGACGAAGCAACGTATTAGTGAAATACCTGAGGAGCAGCGAGTTCTTGTTACCGCCCATGATGCGTTTAACTACTTTGGCGAAAGCAATGGAATGGAAGTCAGAGGCTTACAAGGTCTTAGCACAGATGCAGAGTATGGTTTAAAGGATATACAGAACATTGTCAATTTCTTAGTAGAACAAAATATTAAAGCAGTATTTATAGAATCTAGCGTTTCTGATAAAGCGATGAAAGCGGTCATTGAAGGTGCAAAGGAAAAAGGACACACGATTCACATTGGAGGAGAGCTTTACTCTGATGCCATGGGTGCTGAAGGGACAGAGGAAGGAACCTATATCGGCATGTATAGGCATAATGTCAATACAATAGTCGATTCACTAAAATAGGAGGTAGAAACATGAACGCATTACAAGTAAAGGATTTATCTGTGGCTTATGAGGAAAAAATTGTGCTAAATGAAATTAATCTAACCATTCCTAAAGGTCAGATTACTGGGATCATTGGACCAAACGGAGCTGGGAAATCTACACTGATTAAAGCAGTGTTAAATCAGCTTCCCAATAAAACAGGTACCGTTTCTATATTAGGGCAACCTCTTAATCCAAAAGCTCTCCTTGTAGGGTATGTCCCACAGAGAAATGCAGTAGATTGGGACTTCCCAACTAACGCTTTAGACGTTGTCTTAATGGGACGATACGGTCATATTGGAGCTCTTAAAAGACCATCTGCTAAGGATAAGGAAATTGCCTTAGGCTGCTTAAAGAATGTCGGGATGGAAGCTTACGCCGATCGCTCTATCGGCCAATTATCTGGTGGTCAGCAACAGCGTGTCTTCTTGGCTAGAGCCCTTGCTCAAGAAGCAGAGGTTTACTTTATGGATGAACCATTTGTCGGAGTTGACGCAGCCACGGAGAGAACGATTATTTCTATTTTAAAAAAGTTAAAATCTCAAGGGAAATCAGTCTTTGTAGTGCATCACGACCTCCAGACAGCTGCTGACTATTTTGATTGGATTGTTTTACTAAATCAAAAGATTATAGCCTCTGGTCCTACCATGCTTACGTTTACACCAGATAATCTACAGGAAGCATATGGTGGCAAGTTATTCTTCATGGACCAAGCAGATCCAAGTAAAACTGCAAAAGAGGTGACAAACTGATGCTGACAGGTAACCTTCTTTGGGTGCTCGCAGGAGCTATTCTTTTAGGGGTAGCAGCAGGGTTAAATGGAACATTCGCCTTTCTTCAAAAGCAAAGTTTGGTTGGAGATGCTGCAGCACATGCAGCACTCCCTGGTATTGCGCTTGCCTACCTTATTTTTGAAAAAAAAGATTTACCTCTTCTCCTGTTAGGTGCTGCTATTACATCAGCCCTTTCTGTCTATCTTATTCAATGGGTCGTCAATCATTCCAAGCTAAAAGCTGATGCTGCAATCGGGTTAATCCTCTCTGTTTTTTTTGGAATCGGTATTGTTTTAATAACGATCGTTAATCAAAGTGGCACTGGCAACCAAAGTGGGTTAAATGACTTTATCTTTGGAAAAGCTGCAACAATGGCAAAAAGTGATCTCATTTGGTTATCTAGCAGCGCTATATTAATCATTCTTATGTGCTTGCTTTTCTTTAAGGAATGGAAGCTCATGATTTTTGATCCCATCTTTGCAAAAGGTATTGGCCTACCTGTGGAGCGCCTTCGCATTCTATTGACAGCCTTGACGGTGCTGACCATCGTAACTGGCATTCAGGCAGTGGGTGTTATTTTAATGGCAGCCATGCTAATCATTCCTGCAGCTGCTGCAAGATTTTGGTCTAGTCATCTAGGAATAGTTTTGGTTACCAGTGCTTTTTTTGGAGCAGTGTCTGGAGCATTAGGCACTATGATAAGCTCTCTTCGCACAGGTTTATCCACTGGACCTATCATTGTTTTAGTAGCAGCATCTCTGTTTATACTATCTTACTTTTTTGCACCTACTAGAGGACTTATTTCTAAGCTCCATAAAAAACGCATGTTTAAAAGGCAGCACATTGCAAGCGAGGTGATTAGCCATGAATGAGTTTTGGGTATTACTCACCGGTTCGCTTGTAGGGATCACATGTGGTCTGACGGGTGTTTTTCTTATACTTAGAAAGACAGCTATGATAGCTGATGCCATAAGTCATACAGTATTGTTTGGAATCGTGGTGGCCTTCATGATTACCCAGTCCTTAAACGGCGTTTGGATGCTAATTGGGGCTGCCCTTGCTGGTTTACTTACTACTTTTCTAGTACAGCTCCTTCAATCAGGCGGATTACAAGAGGATGCTGCTATTGGAGTTGTATTTACTTCTCTTTTTGCCTTAGGCGTATTATTCATCACCTTATTTGCTGGTAATGTACATTTAGACGTAGAACATGTGTTAATGGGGGAAATAGCATTTGTCCCTTGGGATACATGGAGTATTTTAGGTGCCGAAATGCCAAAAGCAGTTTGGATGCTACTTTTTGTACTATTACTTAATATAGCTTTCCTCATTTTGTTTTATAAAGAGATTAAACTGTCTACGTTTGATCCTGTATTCGCTTTATCCATTGGTGTGCCAATCTTGGCGATGCATTACTCTTACATGACGCTTGTCTCCCTTACTACTGTCGCTGCATTTGATAGTGTAGGTGCAGTCTTAGTAGTTGCCATGCTTATTGGACCTGCTGCTACAGCTTATTTAATGAGTAAAAGTGTAAGAGGAATGATTATGTGGAGTATGACGTTTGGCATCACAGCAGCTATTACTGGCTACTATATGGCAAAGCTTTGGAACACCTCCATTGCCGGTATGATGGCAGCTATGATTGGTGTTCTATTCATGCTCGTCTTTCTATTTAAACCTCACGATGGCTTTGTTTCAAAAGCCAATAAAAGAAGACGTGGAAATGGTCTAAAAGCACTTTCTAGATAGTAATCCTCTCGCCTTTTGTTTCTCCTTTCGTTTGCTATAATACAAAGAAGGACGAAAACAAAAGGTGATCATATGCATAAAACTATTGGAATTCTAGCACATGTTGATGCAGGGAAAACGACATTTTCGGAGCAACTGCTCTTTCATACAAACTCAATTAGACAAAGAGGTAGAGTTGACCACAAGGACTCTTTCCTTGATAGTCACACGATAGAAAAAGATAGAGGCATTACTATTTTTGCTGACCAGGGTGTCTTCTCCTATAATAATTCTACTTATTACATTATTGACACTCCTGGCCATGTTGATTTTTCTCCCGAAATGGAACGTGCTATTCAGGTCATGGATTACGCCATTATATTGATAAGCGCAGTAGATGGAGTGGAAGGACATACCGAGACAGTTTGGCAGCTGCTCCGCAAACATAAAATACCTACCTTCTTTTTTATCAATAAAATCGATTATCAGGATACTAATCCCATCCAAGTACTCGAGGAAATAAAAGCGAACCTAAGTAAAGATGTTTGTCACTTGCCTACCAGTTATACTGAAGAATTAATTGAATTTATCGCTGAGCGAGATGAAGTTCTTTTAGAAGCCTACATGGAAAATAGATTTAATGAACACCTATGGACAACGAAGTTCAAGCAAATGATTGCAGAATGTAGCGTATTTCCTTGTGCATTTGGATCAGCCTTAAAGGATATTGGAGTATCGGACTTTTTGGAAGCTATCGATAAGCTTACGGAAACAAACTATAATTCAAGCAAAGATTTTACTGCCCAAGTATATAAAATTCGTCATGATGAAAATGGCAATCGCGTAACCTTTCTAAAAGTGTTAAGTGGAAAGCTAAGAGTAAGAGATGAAGTGACTGTCGGAGACGCACTGGAGAAAATAACTCAGCTACGTCAATATAGTGGAAAGAAATTTAAAACAATAGATGAGGTAACAGCAGGTGAACTAGTTGCCGTAACAGGGTTAACTGCCGCTTCTATTGGAGATACAATCGGTGCTATTCATGATAGGATACATTTCGATCTGATACCTACTTTAAAATCCAAGGTCATTTTTGATCCTTCTATCCATGTTAAAGAAGTACTAAAATCCTTTAAGCTTTTAGACGCGGAAGACCCTTCTCTACAGGTTTTTTGGGATGAGTATTTTCAGGAGGTCCATGTACACGTAATGGGTGTAATCCAACTTGAGGTACTCGTACAAATTGTTAAGGAGCGCTTTCATTTTGATGTGATGTTTGGAGAACCAAAGATTCTTTACAAGGAAACGATTGAGACCGATGTTAAAGGCTACGGTCATTTTGAGCCATTAAAACATTATGCTGAGGTGCACCTATTAATCGAGCCTGCAGAGAGAGGTTCTGGAGTGACCTTTCATAACATTTGCCATGCCAATGATTTGTCAATCGGAAACCAAAACCTAGTAAGGGATCACCTTCTAGAAAAAGACCATCATGGCTTACTGACTGGCTCGGCACTGACAGATGTGAATATAACTTTGCTGACAGGACGCGGACATAATGAACACACATCTGGTGGGGACTTTAGAGAAGCTACTTACCGGGCTTTGCGACAAGGACTAGAAAAAGCAAAAAATGTGCTCTTAGAGCCCTATTATAATTTTAAAATTAAAGTGGATATGGACCTAATTGGTAGAGTGATTTCGGATATCCAACAGGCCCATGGGACATTTGATTCGCCTGAAAATATGGATGATAAGGTTATCGTTAAGGGAAGAGTACCAGTTGCTACTTTTATGAATTACAGTACTACCTTTGCATCCTACACTCGCGGGAAAGGAACTTTAAACCTATTATTCAGTGGCTACGACCGATGTCATAATCAAGTGGAGATAATAGAAAGTATCGGTTACAACAAAGACGCTGATCCAGAATATACCTCCACCTCTATCTTTTGCGCTAAGGGTACTGGTTATCAAGTACCCTGGTACGAGGCAGAAAAAGCAATGCATTGCTTATAAAAAGAGAAGCCTGATTTTCTGAAACAGGCTTCTCTTTTTTATAATGCATAACGATAAATCATTATACGCTCGTTGTTGTTTTGTTCATAATGCTCAGGAATATGTACTTCCTTCCAAAGCTTAAAAATAGTTTCCTGCTCCAAAAACTCGATATAGTCTGAGGTTGGATAGTAGAGAATAATATCCATTGTCCTCGGGTGTACTTCTAACGACTCTAAAATATTATGAACTACCTTTTGAAATATAGGAGTGGAAAAGGGATTAAAGAAATAAAAGCAATCTTCCAGTGCACCTATCCTGTACTCCTCTGCTAAACAACATTCAAAGCTGATAGAGGCTCGAGAAGTTCTTGCTCTTTCCATATACTTCATGAGATTTTCCATTGCCTGTTGGTAAAGCTGTCCACTCATCTCTATTCCTGTAATAGAAATGTTATGAAAGTGGTGGACGTAAAAAGGGACTCTGCCTTTACCACATCCGAAGTCAACTATCCCCTTCACCCTCTGCCAATCATATTCTTCAAACAGTATTTTTAAGGCATCGTACGGGGTTGCCTCGTAACGATTATAATGGGAGGATTGATATTTCCATTCTCTCATTCCAACTGTCTGTATTCTTAACAATCGTTCATAATCTGATTCGTTCATTGCGACCTCCTCAATTTATTCACCAAAAATATGCTGCTGGACCCAGTCATTTTTTTGTCTATTAACCTCTTCTAGCAAGGATACTTTGTACGGATTTCCTTTTGAAACAATCGTCCCTGTAAAAGAAGGGTTTTCAATGCGAATCGTCACCTTGTCCTGTACTTCTCTTTTCGTGATTTGTAACTTGGCAATCCCACCGATATTTGTACTATCAAATTGCTGTGCGGAAAAGAAGTTACCTAGCGAGAAGAATACATGGCTTTCTCCCTTACTCGTTGTAATTTTTTCATAAGGCTGAATGACATGTGGATGATGACCAAAAATGATATCCGCTCCTACATTAGCTAACAAATGGGCAAGCTCTCTTTGCTTCAGATTGGGCTCTAAGGCATACTCTTCTCCCCAGTGGAGACTGACTACTACCACATCTACCTTTTGCCTTAAGGATTGAATGTCTTGCTCCATCTGCTTGTTATTTATTATATTCACTAAATACTCTTTGCCTTCTGGCACTCTATGTCCATTTAATCCATAAGTATAGTTTAAAAAGCCTAACTTAATATTGTTAACCTCAAATATTCTATCTGTTTGTTGGTCCTCCACTGATTTATGGGCTCCCATGTAAGGAATATCATTAGCTTCCATTGTTTCAATAGCTGCCAATAAGCCTGCTTCTTTCTTATCAAGTGTATGGTTATTGGCTAAAGATATCATATCAACACCTACGCCCTTAAGATCCCTAATAATATGAGCAGGACTAGAAAAGTTGGGGTATCCTGATAAACCAAATGCTTCTCCTGCAGGTGGAGATTCTTGGTTTGCAAGTAAAAAGTCCAGCTGGTTCAGTTCTCCTTCTACATTCGCAAAAGATGGGAGAAAACTAGAATAGTTGTAAAGAGGGCTATGCAATAATATATCTCCGACCATTCCTATTTCTATTTGACTCTCTTTATAAGTTTGTTGAAAATTGGCTACTTCTTTACCTGTAAACTCTTCTTTCATTGGGTTTATGATTTGTGCATTATAATAAGATAATACGACGATAAATACTAATAGAAAAGGGAGTAAAATTTTCAAACTGTAAACCTCCTTCTATCATCTTTATCTATTTCTCTGTCTAATATACACATATAGAAAACCGCCTGCACTCAACAACCGTAAACAGGAATTAATAGTCATGGCGGACTCCATTCCAACCATCTCTAATAAGACAATACCCACTTGAGGTGCTATAAACGCGACTAATGCCAATAGTATATTGTAAGAAGTAATACAGTAAGTCCTTGACTGCTCCGGTGACTTTTCCAACAGTAAATTAAACAGAATTAGCACTGTACCAGATAGAAAGAAGCCAGACGTCGTCTGAATTATAGTTAAGTAATATAAATTGGTAGACAATACAACAAGGAATGGAGTAGTAGCCATCCCTACTGCTGCCCAAATAAACATAAGAAGGTTACTATATTTCTCTGCCCAACGCTTCCATAAAGGAAATGTGAAAAACTGCATGACCATGCTTCCCACCGAAAACATACTTATCCAAAAAATAGTCGCTTCTGCTATTCTGACATTATATATATTGAACAAGCCCCAAGCCATCTGCCATGCAAAGTTAAAAAAGAGAGCCGCCACTAAAAACGAAACGTATTTGGAATTTCGAAAAATAGACCAGTCCATCCATTTTTTCTTTTGAAGTCTCTCTTCTGCCTGAACTGGTTCCTCTTCGTGCTTCATAATAAAAAACACTTCTAACATTCCAAACATCAAAGCAACTAGAAACAAAATTTGATAGGCACTTACATTTGCAGAAGCCTCTCTCATTACAATTCCAATCAGTAACGTCGCTATAAGACCGACTAAAGTCAGCAATCGATTCCGATCACTAAAAAATTGGCCCCTCCTCTCCTCTGCAATCATTCCGCTAATAAACGTTTGCCATCCTATATTAGCCACTGTATTAGGCACACTAATCAGAGCAATAATGAATAAAAAAGACCAGGCCTGCATAGATGACGGTAAGTAAATAACTAATACGAGGAATAAGAAGCATAGTCTGGCAAGAAAAATCGACACTGCTACTAGCTTCTTTTGCGTATACGCTTTGTTCAATATAAGAGCTGCTGGCACTGTCATTAGTAAGCCGATTAATGGCGGAAGTGAACTGATTAATCCAACTTGGTAGTTAGTTGCCCCTAAAATAGTAATAGCAAAGATCGGAAAAAAATTATTAGAAAAATTTAAAGCAATAGTAGAAGCCATGCCATGATATATACTGACTTTCTCGTTATACGTTCTCAAGATACATTCCGTCCATTTCTTGTGAGATAGATAGAATTATATACCTCATTTTTAGGAAAACAAGTGTATTTTTGAAATATTTACCTTTATTTTATCCGATTACTTTAAAGAGAAAAGAGAGAACAAAAAATATAATGATTAAAAAATCTCTCCGGTAATCTCTTTACTTCATAAAAAGTACACAAAATAAGCAGCTTAAATAATTTCAATTTCTTTCTAAAACCCTTAAAATATAAGGTGTTATCAGTTTTTTCCTTTAACAACAAATATAAAGTTTTCTAGTTTACAAATTCACTGGAAAGAGTATAATGGGTAGTTGGTACAGGACATTCATGTAACAATATGCTAACTTTAGCACTAATATAAACGGCTTTCCCTTTGTTTAAAGAAAATGGGGTGAAAAAATGGCAATTACACAAGAGCCGGAGCTTACACTGGTCGAACATTTAGCTGAGCTTAGAAAACGCCTAATAATTATCGCAACTACCTTTATCCTATCCCTTGCAGTAGGATTTTGGTTTGCGCCTAAAACGCTAAACTTTCTCAAGCAACAGCCCACAGCGTCTCATGTAGAATGGAATATATTCGGTTATACGGATGGTCTGTTAATCTATGTAAAATGCGCATTAGTCTTAGCAATTCTTGTAACTTTACCAATTGCTATGCATCAAATATGGTTGTTCGTAAGACCAGGGCTATTGGATAAGGAAGCACGAGGGACTATTTACTTTATACCAGTTTCTTTTTTCTTATTTTTAGCTGGTATTAGCTTTAGCTACTTTATTTTATTTCCTTTGATGTTAGATTTCATGTCTAATATCAATGAATCTATAGGTGCTACAGAAACCTATGGAATGCAGCAATACTTTACATTTATGTTTAATTTAATTATTCCTGTTGGAATAGTGTTTGAACTACCTGTAATTATTTTATTCCTTACGAAGCTGGGAATTATCACACCAGATCGACTACGTAAGATGAGAAAAGTTTCATACTTCGTATTAGTAGTTGTAGGGGTTTCCATTACACCTCCAGACTTTATCTCAGATTTCATCATTATCATACCTTTATTGTTATTATTTGAAATAAGCATTTTAGTATCATCTTGGTCTTATAAGCGTCGGTTAGCCAAAGAGGCTCTTTTAGAAAAAGAACTCGAGGACAACCAAAGTGAATAAGCATGATATAATAACGTGACACGTCAATAATACTTAGCCATTTGAATAGATAGACAATTATATTCATTAGGAGGAAATACCATGCCAAACATCGGCGTACCAGGTTTAATCATCATTCTAATTATTGCTTTAATCGTATTTGGACCTTCTAAATTACCTCAACTAGGTAGAGCAGTAGGACAAACATTGAAGGAATTTAAAAATTCCACTAAAGATATTGTTAATGATGTAACAGAAGAATTTAAGTTAGAAGACAATGATACAAACGCTAAAAAGAAAGCATAATAAAAAACCGAGCAAATTATTGCTCGGTTTTTTTTATTGGCTACTATGAAGCTTTTATAGGGTTGGGTAGAGGCTTACCAAAATAATAGCCTTGAAACAATTGGTAGCCTGCACTTTTTAGCCACTCTAAATCATCTTTTACTTCGATACCTTCCGCTAAAGGGATGGAGTTAATTTCCTGTGCTTTTTGTAAAAATTGCATGGCAACTCTTTGTTTCTCCGTATCAGTAGCCACTCCTTGAACATACTTCATATCTAACTTCATAAAATGAGGCTGAATTTCCCCTAGCATTTCAATCGTGCTATGTCCCTCTCCTACATCGTCTAAAGCATACTGAAATCCTCGTGCTTTATAAAAAGCCATTATTTTTTTTAAGTGTTGGATATCCTCCACTTTTTCTGTTTCTACTACTTCAAAAACTAAGTTTTTGGGATTTAGATTAAGACTAGTAGCTATTTCCGTAGTCGATTTTAAACAGTGCTCTGGTGAGTAAATAGAAGTAGGTATAAAGTTTATAAAAGCTTTTTTATTGTCTAACTTTGCTGCATATTTTACTGCAGTCATTCTACAAATTCGATCTAAAGCATAAAGTCTTCCTCTTTCCTTAGCAGCACTAAATACCTCACCAGGAAATAGAATATTCCCATCTTCATCTAAAAACCGCGACAGAATTTCGTAGGCATAAATATTATAATCTGTGTCCACTATTGGCTGATAGTAGCAGGTTAGCTGTTCTTCTCTAATCACCTTGTCAACCCACTCTACTTCAAATAGCCCCTCTATCCTCTCAAGAGGCTTCCAATCCTGATTAGGAACTTTAAAGGAAATAGTCGAAATATCCATATGATCAAAACAATAGTCTACAAAGTCCTTCGCATCATTTTCACGAAGAGTGAACTGACCATTCTCCTCTAATCTTAATGCCCTGTTTTGGATAAATTCTAATATGTCTAGAAGCGTCTTGTTATTCGTATTTCCGTCAACCTTAAAATCAACTAGCAAATCTTTTACAACACAGCTGTTGCAATCCAATATAATCCCTCCTACCTATTAATAAGCTCTATAATCGTGCGTTTTTTCCTATATATATATATTGATTATATTAGAACTTCTGTTACAAGCATAATGAGAAGTCTTTCTTCTGAAGAATAAATGAATTGCTTGAGCCAACAAATGGGTCAACACATAATAAAAGGTTCTACGTCAAATGTTGGGGTGAAGTAAAAATTCCCTTCACCTTAACCAACATGATTCCCAATCTTTTTATACTTGTGAGTTAGTAATATTTTAGCGCGGAATCGCAAGAAATTTCGAAAACCAAAAGCGTTCCGTTTAATCACTTTTGTTAAATTATTAATGCCTTCTAAAAATCCATTAGAATAGTTATAAACAAAGCTATTAAGAATCTCTACCTGCCAGTTTTGTAACGTCTTTATAGCTTTATTGAATTCAGGAATGTCCACTTGTTTTACACGCTCATAAAAAGCATATAATGTTTCTTTGGTCTGGAGGATTTTCTCTGGACCCTTCTCTTTTGCTTGGGTAAACCATTGTTGAAAGGCTTCTTTCAATTCATAGGCCTGTCTTAATTCTTCAGACATGGAGAGATACCGATTTAAATACCAGCGGTCTTCCTCTGTTAATCTCTTGGTATTCCGATGGAATACGTACCGCATCTTCTTACACTTTTTTCG
>JBEMAY010000002.1:70558-81098 GCA_040274765.1 Psychrobacillus sp. | reverse complement strand
TATTAATTATATTACTCACATTGCTTCTGTCAGCTTGTTCAAATGAGCAACAAGCAGGAGGGGAAAATAAAAATGATACGGAGAAACCAGTTATAGAAGAACAATCATCAGAAAACCTTGGGAAGGAAAAGCTACAAGCAATTGAGCAATTAGTAATTCCAAAGTCTATAGAGGAGTGGAAGGAGACCAAGCCTGGAATATTTGCTAAAGAGTATCCATTTGAACACGAGACATCTAGTTGGCCAAAGGATGCAAGAGAGCTAAAAGAAGGTGAACAAGTAGAATTAAAAGGAACTAGTGAAATGATGGAAAATGAGGATCAGTTGTTTAAAATGCTCCTCTATTATTTTGGTAGCAATGTATATGGCGAGTTGGTAGAAAAGCAAATGAATTATTCGGCAGTTTTGAATGAACCCTATTTACCAGCGCCTACGAAAGAAACAATATTAAGTGAAGGAGATGTAGAAGCAACGCCTAAGGTAATGCTATTACTCGATGCAAGTTCAAGTATGCTGTTGTCCGTAGAAGGCAAACAAAAGATGGGGATTGCAAAAAATGCTGTGAAGCGTTTTGCCAACACGATTGGAGCTTCTAGTGAGGTTTCTCTCTATATATATGGTCATAGAGGGTCACAAGAGGATAAAGATAAGGAGCTTTCTTGCACAAAAATAGAAGAAGTTTATCCAATGCAGCCTTATAATCCTGAACGCTTTGACTCGATTGTTGATGAAGTAGTTGCAAAAGGGTGGACACCATTAGCTGCAGCCATCAAAGCAGCAAACGAAGCTAGTAAAAATTATGAAGGTGCATTAACTATTTACATTGTAAGCGATGGAGCAGAGACATGCGATGGTGATCCTATTAAAGAAGCTGAAGAATTTGCGAAAGGGAATGAAAATCGTAAAGTAAACATCATTGGTTTTAACGTTGATCAAAAAGGTGAAGATCAATTAAAGGCTGTAGCTAATGCAGGAAATGGAGAATACATTTCAGCAAGCAATAGTGAAGAATTGAATAGTAGTATCGAAGAAAAATGGGTTATTCCAAGTGCTTTAGATGTAGCTTATATTCAGTTAAATGCACCGAACGGATTTGCAATTTCTAATGCTCAGTATGACATCAGTCAAAATTTCCTTGCCCTTTCCTTTGCCATATCGAATGAACGAAATCGATTAAGCCAAATGGTGAAATGGATGGAAGCGGAAGAAATAATTACAGCAGAGCAAGCAGAAACACTACAAAGAAAGGTTCAAGAACGACATGATATACTTTCCAAATGGAACAGCGAATTAAGTGAGTCAAAAAAACAAACGGTAGAGGATGAATATAATCGTATCCATCAAAAAATTGATGCCTGGACAGAGGAAGTTAACATGTTGAGAGCTGAACAGTCTTAAGGCGAGATTGATGTGTTTCCATGTGACTCATAATTAACGATAAATCTAACAATCGGTCGGTGGGCACTAATAATCGGTCGGTTCTGGGCAAAAACCGGTCGGTCAACTCAATTAATCGGTCGGTTCCGTCCAAGAATCGGTCGGTCGACACAAATAATCGGTCGGTTCTATACATTGAGCATGGGGAATGTGTTAGAAATACAAAAACGTAAATAGTTCATTGGAAAATTATTCATATAGTAATATTCTTCAAATAAATCATACACACCTCACATTTGGGCAATCTAAGAAAAATGATTTGCTGTGAGGTGTTTTTTATGTTGATAGAAAAGTCGTCGTCCTGGAAGGAAGGCTTTATAAAAAGATTAGAAAACGAAGAGCCGTGGGATAATTGGAATCTTTATAATATGAGCTATGATATCGTAAAAACAAATTTAATAACAGATTTTAAGGGACTACAGTCTCCAAAGTATTTACCAAATCTTCAAGCATTAAACCATCAAATAGAAGTTGCACAAACAGTTATTGAGCGGATGAATGGGAAAGCTATTTTAGCGGATGAGGTAGGTCTCGGGAAAACAATTGAAGCTGGGTTAATACTAAAGGAATATATGGTTCGAGGGCTTGTCAAAAAAGCACTCATCCTAGCTCCAGCATCCTTGATCAATCAATGGGTGGAGGAGATGAACTTTAAATTTCATATTCCTGCAATAGCTTACAAAAAGAGTTATTCCCTTGACCACAATGACATTGTCATTATGAGCATGGATACTGCTAAAAAAAGTCCGCATAAAGAACTTATATATGCTCAAAATTATGACATGATCATTATTGATGAGGCACACAAGCTGAAGAACCATAAAACGAAAATATATGAATTCGTGCAGGGGCTAAAGAAAAAATTCTGCTTGTTATTGACTGCAACGCCTGTTCAAAATAATGTATTTGAATTATTTTATCTTATTTCTTTATTGAAGCCAGGTCATTTAGGAAATTATGAGACGTTTCAAGAATCATTCTCTGCAAGTAAGCACAGCTTAGAGGATGATGAGTATCTGAGAGAGTTGGTTAATCAGGTAATGGTAAGAAATAGAAGGCAGGATACTGGAATCGAGTGGACATCTCGTCAGGTGAAAATAATTCCTATTGAATTTACAAAAGAGGAAAAAGAAGTGTATGAAATGATATCTGATCTTAAAAACATTTCCTCTGTTTTTTCTGGTGCTTTTTCTATGATTACACTTCAAAAGGAAATGTGTAGTAGTAAGGAAGCAACGTGCTTAACGCTTAACAACATGGTAGAAAAATGTACGAACCAAGAAGAAATTGCCTACGTACAAAATGTGATGGAAAAGCTGATGTCGCTCGAAGTGAACTCAAAGGCAGAGAAGGCCTACGAAATTGTCGCTGAAGCAAAAGACAAGGTGATTATTTTTACAGAATACCGTGCGACTCAAATTTACCTGCAATGGTATTTGAGTGCGAAGGGAATATCGAGTGTTTTATTTAACGGTAAGTTCAATAAAAACAAGCGTGATTGGATGAAGCATTTATTCAAGGAGCAAGCACAGGTACTGATAGCAACTGAGTCGGGTGGAGAAGGGATAAACCTTCAGTTCTGTCACCACGTGATCAATTACGATCTTCCGTGGAACCCGATGAAGCTGGAGCAGCGAATCGGACGTGTGCATAGGTTGGGGCAGGAGCATGATGTGCATATCTATAATTTAGCTATTCAGGACACCATTGAGCAGCATATTTTAGATTTGCTTTACACGAAAATTGATGTTTTTGAAAAAGTAGTCGGCGAATTAGATGATATTTTAACGACTTATAAAAAAACAATATAACGCAGACAGGGTAGGGAAGGAGGGTATGCATGTACCCAGATCAGGTTCACGACTTTTTACTTCAATTTTTCAAAGAAAATAATTGCCCTATTCTAAGCGAGAGTGATCACTATGTGGTTGTCCAACTGACAGAAGAAATGGACAAAAAGCTGATGAACCGTCCGTATTATTGGCAATACGTTGAAGCTACAGGAACAGAGCCAAGTCCCATGCAGCTTACGTTTATAACGGACAAAACAAAGCTACAGGAAGATGTAAAGGGTGAGGTTATTCATTTTGGCTCTAACAGGCTGAAGCAAATGTTCAAGGCTGTTCAAGAGCTTGGGTCCTTTGTCCATATGTATGAAAAAGTCGTCAGTGATTCCCAGGTAATTTTTACTCCTTGGCTTGGGGTGAACTATAAGGTGACCTACTATAGTGATCAGACGAAGGAAACATTTTTTTCTCTAGGATTAAATCTTATGACGGGAATTGTTCGGGAAGATTTCCATGATTCGATTAAAGAGATTTGCTTTGATGTAGCGAAGCCAGGCAATGTATTTAATCTTCCTTATATCATTAAACCGTTGCGAGGCTTGGAGCGTTTAGATGCAGTAATTGACGGTGTAATTGCAAATGACGATCATACATGGGCCGAGGAAGCAAAGGAGCGACTGCAAAAGAGCCTTGAAGTATTGGAATACTTTTATGAGGGTGTAGAGGACAAGCCTGAATGCTATGAAATGGAGAAAAAGGCACTTGAGGAGCAGTACGCGGCTCGTGTGGGAATAGAAATTATCAATGGCGGATTATTTTATATGAAATGAGAAATGGCTCCAGAGTATAACCTCCGGAGCCATTTTCTAATTTAGTCGGCTACCTTAAACCAGCCTTTAACTTGCATAATTTTATCCCATAATGGATCTGGAATATTGAGTTCGTCTTTCTTGCTTACATAAACAGCGGGAAGAATGGTGTTGTCTGCCCCTTTTTCCATCTTCGTGAACCATTCAGGATCTGTAACTATTGCTCGGCCAATTGCAACAAGAGGAGTGACGCCTAATGCTTTTTCAATGTCCTCTCTCGTTTCCAGAGCACCAACGCCAATTACTGGTACTTTGTCACCTACCGCTTCCTGAATAAGTTGAATACGCGGTGTAGGATCGTTCTTATCTCGATTGGACGATCCAAAAAAGTGCCCAAGAGAAACGTGAAGATAATCAAGATTTTTCTCAGCTAATACGCGTAATAGTTCTAATGTATCCTCCATTGTAAATCCTGGGTCTTGGTACTCCTCTGGAGAAAAACGATAGCCTATGATGAATGGTTCTTTTGTATACTGTTTCGCTGCAGTTTGAACAGCCTCTACAATTGTTAATGGGAAGGTCATGCGCTTTTCCAAGCTTCCGCCCCATTTATCTGTTCGACGATTGGAGTGGGGTGAGAAGAACTGATGAATCAAATACGTGTTCGCCCCATGTATTTCTACTCCGTCGAAGCCTGCTTCAATGGCTCTACGGGTTGCTTCTTTAAAAGAGGCAATCGTTTTTTCAATCTCTTCCTCTGTCATTTCTCGTGGTACTTCTGCATTGTCGCGAGGTGCTGCAACAGCACTTGCAGATACTGGTTGCTCCCCTTTTAACACGTTAGAATTCGATTGTCTACCTGCATGGAAAATTTGTAAAATAGCCTTTGAGCCATTGTCTTTAATAGCGCTCGCCAATTTTTTCAGGCTAGGTATTCTGTCGTCAGATTCCGCGCCTATTGAGTATTGAAATCCTGCTCCAAGTGGCTCTGCATAAGCACATGCCGTAATGACTGCACCAATTCCACTTTTAGCGCGGCGTGCATAATAGATAAGTTCATCCTCTGAAATATCTCCGTTTTTCTCTGAAGAATAAGTAGTCATGGGAGCCATTAAAATTCTATTTTTTAATGTAACTCCTGATGGTAACGTGTATGAATCGAACATGGAATTATTTCCCATTAAATAACATCTCCCTTATTATTAAGTCACTTCTCTATATACCCTAAATGAATGCTATTCAAAATCAAAATAATTGGCTTGAAATCTCAATCTAGGAAGGTTTTTACTCATTAATTATAGAAGCTTTTCTATAACCGATAAAAAGTTAGGGGGAAGCTGTTTGATTCAAGCGGTGATTTTTGATTTGTATGAGACGCTTATTACAGAATGGGAAAAGGGAGTTAAGAAAGCAAGTTATTCTGTAGAATTACTAGGTATAGAAGAGACGCTCTACAGACAGGAATGGCATGCGCGAGTAAATGACAGAATGGATGGAACTTATGTCGATCATCCCAGCGTGTTAAAAGAAATTTTAACTGAAAATGGTTTGCCGATTGATGAAGAGGTTATCCAGGTAATACACGAACAAAGAGTATATGTGAAATCTGTTGCTTTTGAGCATATTGAGGACACTATTATAAAAATGCTAGGAAATCTTAAAGCTAAGAATATTAAAATTGGACTCATTAGTAACTGTGCATCTGAGGAAGTAGAAGGATGGTATACCAGCTTATTACCCCCATTTTTTGATGATGTCGTTTTCTCTTATGAAGTAAAAGAGCGTAAGCCAAATCCAGGCATCTACTTAACTGCCTGCCAACGATTGGGTGTGAAACCTGCACATTGTTTATATATAGGAGACGGGGGATCTGATGAACTAAGGGGTGCAAGTGAGGTTGGAATGAGGCCATACCAGGCAACCTGGTTTTTACAATCTGGTGAGTATGAAATAGTTTCTGACTTTCCAAGGCTTAGACAACCGATGGAAGTATGGGATTTAGTAAAGGAAGAGGAGAAAGGTTATGAAAAGCAAAAAAGATAAATGGGATGCTAGTCATCGATCCTGGCCATTGCCCAAGCTACCATGGACAATGACTCAGACATGGAATGACTTGTTGTTTGCGCATTACCCCATTGATATAAATGTTTTGCGACAGCTTGTTCCTAATAGACTTACTTTAGATACGTTTAACGGAAAAGGGTGGATTGGTGTTGTTCCTTTTCATATGACCAATATTAGACTACGCGGAACGCCAAGAGTTCCGGGAACCGATAGCTTTGCAGAATTAAATGTCCGGACGTATGTAACAGTAAATGGAAAACCAGGTGTGTTTTTCTTCAGCTTAGATGCAGAAAACTTATTGGCAGTGAAGGTGGCTCAAACGATTTACCATTTACCGTATATGCATGCCGATATGAAGGTAGGAAAAAGGGATTCGTTTATCGAATATACAAGTAAGCGACGGCACGGTGTGAATGCCAGATTTGAATGTAGCTACCGTCCTATCTCCGATTCCTTCTATGCAAAAGAAGGGAGCTTTGAAGAATGGCTTACAGAGCGCTATTGCCTATATACATTAAGTAAAAAAGGGGAGCCGCTGCGTTGTGACATCCTTCATGAGAGATGGCTATTACAGCAGGCTGAGGCAGATATTCGTTTAAACACTATGTTGTCTGAGCAAGGGATTCATGTGGAAGGAGATGAACCAGTCCTGCACTATTCTAGAAGTATGGAGGTTAGGATGTGGCCGCTAGTTTCTGCATTGAACAATTAAATTCTAAAGGAGGAATTGTATATGGAGAGATATCCGCAATCATTGAATGAAAGGATTTGTTTAATTGATATTTTGGATATGGGCTTAACAGAAAGAACGGGTACATATGTTATTAAGGAAGACGAACTAACTATAGTAGAAACCGGTCCAAGCTCCTCGGTAAAGCATGTGAAAGAAGGTATTCAGAATTTAGGCTACTCCTTAGAAGATGTGAAATATATCATTGTAACCCATATCCACCTTGACCATGCTGGAGGAACTGGACTACTATTACAGTCCTGCCCTAACGCTAAAGTAGTAGTGCATCCAAAAGGTGCAAGACATTTAGTAAATCCAGAGCGTCTTATTGCCAGTGCAAGAGCAGTATACGGAACCAAATTCGATGAATTCTTTAACCCGATTGTACCAATACCAGAAGATCGATTATTAATTAAAGCTGATGGAGAAACGTTACAAATTGGCTCAAACTGTACCCTGACATTCTTAGATACCCCTGGTCACGCCAATCATCATTTTAGTATTTATGACCCGATCAGTAACGGTATGTTTGTAGGGGATACAGTCGGGGTGCGATACGAGCAACTAGCTAAAGATGGTGTAGACTTGGTGCTACCTTCCACATCACCAAATCAATTCGATCCCGAGGCGATGCAAAATGCAATAGAGCGATTCCAAAGCATGAATCTAAGTTCTATTTACTATGGCCACTTCGGGATGACGACTGATGCAGCGGCTGGGTTGGTACAGGTTTCCGAATGGCTTCCGCTTTTTGTGGAAACTGCGAAAGATGTTCAAAGAGAAAATAAAGACCATGAGGAGCTAGCAAAGAGGCTTCAGGCATTAGTGAAGGATCATTTAAGGGGACAAGAAATTCCGGATAATCATGAAGTATATAAGATTATTCAAATTGACACCGAGGTATGTTCGATGGGATTGATGGATTTCTTGGGAAAACATAACTTAACTAGTTAAGTAGTAGGAGTAAAAATGTAACCGTCATAGATTAAAAGAGATTTTTGGGGGAGTAAAGATGTTTAAGCTATTTTCAACGAAATGTTCTATTTGCCATAGAAAAGTTGGTCCATATCGTTTCTTTAAAAGTCCTGAAGGGAAGAAGCTAAAGCTTTGTTATGGTTGTTCCGAATATGCAGAAAGACGAGCATATAAAAAAATGTCATAATGATTTTTAAAGTTTTGATTGAAATAAAGACAAGACATAAAAATTTAATGAGCTTGTTCAACGAATGGGGCAGGATAATTGAAGAAATAAAATGGCAAAAGGGTGATAATATGAACAAGCTGAAATTGAAAAAGTTATTAAACAGATTTCTTATTGTGATAGTGGGAGTCTTTGTTATATACAGTATTTATGTTCAGTTAGAGTATAAGCACTATGTTAATCAGCGTGTAGATACAAATTATGAAAGTTTATCAATTATAACTGTTCAAGGTAGTAATTTGGCTAAGAGGCTAGGGGAGTTTGTTGATTTAACTACTGAAAAAGAGGAAAACAATGAAGTGAAAAACGATTTGTACGACAGTTGGAGAATTGTTAACGCAGAGAATAGCAGCATTCATTCCTACTTATTTGCTATCTCAACCATACATATGGGCGACACAGCAACCGATTGGGAATTACTACAATATAGCTTATTCCGTGTTAATGGATTTATTTCTGGTATGACAGATAAGTTTCTTGAAAACCATTTTTATGCGATAAGTAGTGAAGAAAAAGAGAAGATGGACGCCGTTATTAGAGTTTTTAGTACGATTAGTGAAGAAAAAGGCAATGAATTAGTTGATATTGGAGTCATCTTAAAGTCTATAAAGGAACCGATGCTCATTATTGACGACAATTATTCAAATACACTTGAACATATTGGTAGATGATTGGCTTATTTAGCTAACGAGGACTTTCATTGAAGCAGGTGACATATAAAGTCATAGGAAAAAGGAGCTTGATGATCCAAGCTCTTTTTTATTGTGTTATTTTTACTGTTCATTTATATGTTATTTCCAGTATTAGTTCCTAACCATTTAAGAATCTATTTCCATTGTTTTTTACTGGTTTTGTACTGCAAAACCAAACCCGTTAGATTCAGTTACCTGCTTTTCTATTTCGGTTAAACCAATTGGGTATGTAAAAGGCTAAGGTCGAATTATATTGCAAAGAAACCAGACCAAAAAAGCCTTTCCATTTCATGTGATCCAATTATTCTACACGTATGGATCCCGATGAGGAAGGTCTTTCTTCTACTAGGCTGTGTACTGGAAATATAAAGGTCCAAGGCATACTCGTTTTGGATGGAACGACAAAAGCTGGAATAGTGAAATCGTTTTTAGCTATTGTGTCCTCTTCGATAAGATAGCAGATACGTGTTTTTTGAAAAGATAGAGATTGCTCCGTGAAGTTGTGGACTAGTACGGTAACTAATAGCTCGTTTTTATGATTAATAGCTTCTTTTATGGGGGTGAAAACAATGTTGTTAGACAATGACTTCTTTGTTTCCTCGAAAACTTTTTCGATATACAAACGATCTCGTTTAGCTATTGCTTTATCCCAGGATGCCTCAAATTTTAGCTGTTGCATGTAATAGCCTCCTCTAGTATGCAAGTTTAGCATAAATAGTTATATCCTGCTGTTCAATTTGCCACGTTTTGTTTAATATTTAAGCTAATAAAACTGAGCCTGAGGGGGAGGGTTAAAGTATGCCGTTAGAGATTGTCCGAAATGATATTACAAAGATGCGAGTAAACGCTATCGTAAATGCTGCAAATCGAAATCTTCAAATGGGAGGAGGTGTCTGTGGGGCTATTTTCCATCAAGCCGGGGCCCAGGAGCTACAAAAAGCCTGTAATCATATTGGGCATTGTCGGACCGGCGAAGCAGTTATAACGGACGCCTTTAGACTAAATGCTCAATATATTATTCATGCAGTAGGACCTGTGTGGAATGGGGGTTCTAATGGAGAAAGAGAGCTACTAACCTCCTGCTATAATCACTCATTAAACTTAGCATTGACGCATGGCTGTGAATCCATAGCGTTTCCGTTAATATCTTCTGGGATATATGGTTATCCAAAGGAACAGGCGTTACAAGTGGCTATTTCCACTATCAGCTCTTTTCTTATGCAGCATGAAATGCTTGTATATATTGTGGTGTTTGATAAAAAAGCCTTTCAATTAAGTGAGAAACTGTTTAAGTCAATCGAGGAATATATTGATGAGCATTATGTAAAGGAAATGGATATAAGCTTCGGTAGAAATAGAATAGAAGCATATGAGCTAGAGGACTCAATGGTGTTGCAATCTAGTCAGGATTTACAGGAAATGATTGAGCGCATGGATGAATCTTTCTCCGAAAGGCTTCTACGCCTTATAGATGAAAAGGGTATGACCGATGTGTCCGTTTACAAAAATGCAAACATTGACCGTCGCCTGTTTTCGAAAATAAGAAATAACAAGGACTATACTCCATTAAAGAAAACAGCAGTTGCTTTTGCCATATCCCTTCAATTAAACCTTGAAGAAACGAATAGCCTTTTAGAAAAAGCCGGATATACATTATCTAGAAGCCATAAATTTGATGTGATTATTGAGTATTTTATCCAACAGGAAAACTATAATATATTCGAAATCAATGAGGCTTTGTTTAGCTTTGACCAAGCGTTACTAGGTGCATAAAAAAGAAAAGCGCAACCGCCTATACCTGCCCCGACAGGCAAATGGAGA
>JBEMAY010000002.1:0-70458 GCA_040274765.1 Psychrobacillus sp. | reverse complement strand
AAAGCGAGGAGGCAGTTCCTCAGCCACCACAGCTTTTCACCATTTGACCCCGAGGGGCAAGGCGGTGTAGCTAGACACGAAGAAAAGCGCAACCGCCTATACCTGCCCCGACAGGCAAATGGAGAAAAGCGAGGAGGCAGTTCCTCAGCCACCACAGCTTTTCACCATTTGACCCCGAGGGGCAAGGCGGTGTAGCTAGACATCAACTTATAGACATGTTCAGAACTTTCCTAAAAAACAAACAAGGGACGACCCCGACTGATGTCTGGATCATCCCTTTTTAATTATTTCTTTTGAACAGTAATTGTCCATGCAGCATCACTTAGTTGCTCGTAGTTGGTGATTGTATGCCCCTCTTCTGCTGCCCAGCGAGGGATACTTTCTGTAGCTTGCGTACAGTCAAATTCGATTACAAGCTCGTCTCCTGAGCTCATTTCTGCGATAGCCTCTTTTGCTTCTACTAAAGGGAAGGGACAAACCATACCCATAACTTCTAATACTTGTTTCATTTCAAAATCTCTCCTTTTTTATGCTGTTTTTACGCTTGTTTTCATCGCTTTATTCTTTTGACGTCCACGGACGAATACGAAGTATACTGCCGTCCACGTACCTAAAATCATAAACGCTAATGCAATCCAGCCCTGCCAAGTCATCATGGCAGTCATTACTAATCCATTCCCAATTGAGCAACCGCCTGCTAAGCTAGCACCGAAGCCCATTAAATTACCACCGACAAAGCTATTGATACCAGTTTTAACATCTGGCATTCTGAAACGGAACTCACGGCTAGCTTTAGCAGCGATAAACGATCCGATGAAAATACCAAGGACTAAAAATACACCCCAATTGATGAATGCTGTGTCACCTGTAGTTAAATATTGAAGGATGTTAGCAGAAGGAGTAGTTATCCCCAGTCCACCAATACGTCCTGTAGCAACACTTAACGGCCAAGCTAACACGGCAATAGCACCAATTAAAACTGCAGTTACAAATGGATGCCAGCGCTTTTCAAATAAAATATGTGCTAAGCCAGTTCTTTTTGGCTTTAAAGATGGGATAAAAACTTTTGGTTTTGTTACTTCTTTATAAACGATCCATCCTACTACTGCTACTAGGATACCTATTAAAATCCATACGTTAATTCCAAGTGTTTCTGGAATGGAGTTAGATGGTAGCTGAGAAGAACTTATTTTATTGTTTAAAGGTAATAGTACCCCGGTTTTCATAATAGCAGCCATTAGCATATATCCTGCTAATGCAATCCAGCTCCCGATTAAGCCTTCACCTGCACGGTACCAAGTCCCTGTCGCACAACCACCTGCTAACACAATACCAATACCAAAAATGAATGATCCTATAATTATTGCTACTAATGGTAGAGTACCGGCATTAAATTCAAACACGCCTAACTCTATTAATGTATACACCCCGACACTTTGTACGGCAATTGCTATTAATAACGCATAAAACATGCGATTGTCTTTTGTTAAGTACATATCACGGAAACCGCCAGTCAAACAAAATCTTCCTCGTTGCATGACGAATCCTAATAACGCCCCACAAAATAAACCTGTAATGAGCATTTGTATCACGTTTATCCCGCCTTCTCTTTAATTCTTACTAAACTGATAGGATTATATTACATTGGAAAAGTAAATATGACAATGATTTTGCTCAAAAAAATATTTGCCAATTCGTGGAGGTGGAAAAAGGTAGCCTGACAGGGAAGGCTCTAAAATTATCCCTTCCTATAGATGTCGCCTTGTGAGCGACCTTTCTCCTTGTAGAAATTGATATTCTTTATATATAAACAAAAACTAATGGAGGCTATACGATGAAAAACAATTTAACAGAGCTAGTGTTTATCTTAGATAAAAGTGGTTCAATGGCAGGACTAGAAGCAGATACGATTGGAGGCTTTAATGCCATGCTTGCTAAACAGAAGAAAGAGGAAGGAGAGGCAATTGTTACAACAGTGCTATTTAATGATAACTATGATTTACTACATGACCGTATAAATGTTAAAGGGGTTTCACCTATAACTGAAAGGGACTACAAGGTAGGGGGAATGACCGCATTACTGGATGCAATAGGATCTACCATACACAAAATAGGAAACATACAAAAGAGAACAAGCTTTGAGCAACGAGCTAGTAGAGTATTATTTGTTATTACGACGGATGGGATGGAAAACTCTAGCTGTGAGTATAATTACGAAAAAATTAGATCGATGATTTCTCGTCAAAAGGAGTCGTATGGTTGGGAATTTATATTTTTAGGAGCCAATATAGACGCCATTGCCACTGCAGCCAACTTTGGGATTTCGGAGGAATTTGCCGTCAAATACCATGCAGATAAAGAAGGGACACGTTTAAACTATGAATCGGTTAGTAACGTAGTTTCGTCTTACCGTAAAGGGTCCAAAATAGACCGCTCTTGGAAGAAGAGGATAGAAAAGGACTTTACTAGCCGTAAGCACTAGGGAGAATAAACATATAATAAGGTCAGTCAAAATTGACTGGCCTTTTTCCATGCAAGCTTTACCTAAAATAGAAAGGAGTTTAAAGTACGGTGATTGGTATTGTTTTTTATGCGTATGCAGCCCCACAGTCAAGAGACGATCTCCCCGAATTTTTCACCCACCTCATTGGTGAAGATGAAGTAACATCAATGGTAGTGGAGGACTTTATGAAAAGATACCGAGAGTTTGGCTCCAATGACCCATTAGGCGCTCATACCGCACGAATAGCCATAGGATTGGAGAAGCTTTTAAAACCTAAGATAAAAGATGTAAAAGTGTATAACGCTTACAAACATACACCCCCCTTTTTAGAGGATACACTTAAGAAAATGCTAGAGGATGGAGTGGAAACCTTTGTCACGTTTTCTGTTAACCCTATATTTTCTCCGACAGGAGCCGGTGTATATCAGAAAGAGGTAGAAAATTTTCTAGCTAAATCAGGACAAAAACATGAGCTCATTCATATAAAAAACTGGAATACACACCCTGCCATCATCTCTGTGTATGGTGATCGCTTGGAGCGAGCATTTAAGTGGCTACCAGCTCATGTAAGGGAGGATGCTTTTGTGTTATTTACTGTGCATAGCCAGCCGCTAAACCCAGCGGGTAATAATGTATATATTGAGCAATATCAAGCGATGGCGCAAGCAGTTGCTATAGAGGCTGGAGTAGAAAATTGGATGATGACCTACCGTAGTGCGAGTAGCAAGGATGGATGGCTTAGTCCAGATGTAAAGGACGCAATGAGGTCTTTAAGTGCAGAAGGTTCTCGCGGCTTTGTGACATGTGAGCTATTATCCATTGTGGCAGATATGGAATCATTTTATGAGATAGGTAGAGATACACAAGCCGTTAGCAATGAACTAAAGGTAGAGTTTGTTCGTACTGAATTTCCAGGAGATTCATTTGACACGGTTAATGCCTTAGCTGAAATAGTGGAAGAGCAGCTGATGGAAATATTGAATGGTTAAAAACAGAATAGTAGAGGGGTGATAATTTGTCTAACTTTATTTATTCGATAATAAAATAGATAAAGTTAATTGGTTCGATTTCAAAGTTATTTCATCTAAAACAAGCAAGTCTTTTAATTCTAGGTAAAAAAAATTGAAAGATTAAGAGTAAAATTCCACTATCTATTTTAACTAAAATAGATAGTGGAAAATAATAATTATTAATTCCAATAAATTATATTGACTATTTAAAGTTTTTTGATTATTCTTTAAAATATAAAAGTTGTATACAGTCTACAATTAAGAGGGAGGGATAGGGTTGTCACCTACTGTTAAAAAAAATCCTAATTTAAAGACCCAAGTGTATAATTACTTGAAAAATCAAATAATGACAGGGGAATTGAGACCTGGTGAAAGGTTGATAGAAGAAAAGTTATCTAATGACCTAGAAGTTAGTAGGAGCCCAATTAGAGAATCTATTAGAATGCTTGAGAAAGATGGGCTTCTGAAAGTAAAAAAAACAGGAGGAGTGACAGTAGTAAAACCAACTATGGAAGATTTTCAACACATGTATGAACTTCGAATAGAAATGGAACCGCTTTCATCTTTTTACGCTGCAAAGAGAAGATCATCTGAACAATTAGAGATGATAAGAGATTCATTGCTTAGTGGTAAACAAATTACTAGTAAAGAGGACAAGTCTTTGAATTTTCATGAGGCAATTGTTCAGGCTAGTAATAATCAATGGTTGATTAATATGGTTTCTCATCTACGTGGTATTAATAGTTTTTATAGAAAGTCCATCATAGAAGAAAATCCTTTTCATGTTGAACAAGCTTATATTGAACACCAAAAAATATTTCAGGCTATCGTTGATCAAGATAGCGATGGTGCTAGAAAATTTATGAAACAGCATATTGAAAGCGATTACAATTTGTTTATGGAACTATGTAGAAAAAAAGAGGTGAAATAATTGTTGTCAAAAAAACCGTTAGAAGGAATTAAAGTATTGGAATTAGGCAACTTAGTAGCTGCACCATTTGCTGGAAAATTATTTGCGGAGTTTGGAGCAGAGGTAATAAAGGTGGAAGAGCCTAAAAATGGGGATCCTTTAAGAAGCTGGAGGGTTATGCATGAGGATACTTCAGTTTGGTGGTATGTACAATCAAGAAATAAAAAATCGATTACAGTTAATTTGCGTGAGTCTGAGGGACAGCAAATAGTTCGGGAGCTTGTGGGCGGGGTTGATGTGGTTCTTGAGAACTTTAAACCGGGAACTTTAGAGAGATGGGGTCTAGGATATGAAGATTTAAAGGAAATTAATAATTCAATTATTATGACACGTATCTCTGGTTACGGTCAGACAGGACCATATAAAGAAAAAGCTGGATTTGGTAGTGTGGCTGAAGCCATTGGAGGTCTAAGATACTTAACTGGTTATCCAGATCTACCTCCAGTCAGAGTCGGGATAGCCTTGGGGGACTTGATAGCTGGATTATATGCTGTAATCGGCACACTTATGTCGCTCAGAGCTAGGGAAAATCATCCTTTAAAGACTGGACAACTAGTTGATGTAGCTCTCTATGAGTCTGTTTTTAGTTTACTTGAGGGGATACTACCGGAATATGACTTAACAGGAGTAGTTAGGGAGAGAACAGGGAGTACGCTTCCTGGAATAGCACCATCTAATACATATATGTGCAAGGATGGAAAGCACATAGTAATAGGAGGAAATGGGGATAAGATATTTCAAAGATTAATGAGTGCAATAGGAAGAGAAGATTTAGCGACTAACCCGTTGTATTCAACTAATCAAGGGCGTGCAGATAATGTTGAATTTATTGATAATGCTATTGAAGACTGGACGAAACAATTTCCATTAAAAGAAGTGCAAAAAATTCTGGATGATGCATCCGTTCCGGTAGGGCCTATTTATGGAATAAAGGAGATTATTGAAGATGAGCAATACATTGCCCGGGATATGCTTCAAAAAGTAGAGATACAAAACGGCGCTAAGGTTTTAATGCCTGGAATTGTACCTAAACTTTCTGAAACCCCCGGCAAAATTGAGTGGAGTGGACCTAGACTAGGCGAGCATAATGAAGAAATTTATACTAAATTTCTAAATATGTCTGTAGAAGAATTCAAAACCTTTAAAGAGAAGGGAGTAATTTAAAATGACCGATGTAAAAATTATTGATGTCAGTCCTCGTGACGGGTTACAAAACGATTCAAAACTTATATCGGTTGAAGAAAAAGTTGAGCTAATTAGTAGGTTACTAAAAGCAAAGGTAAGTTCTATTGAAGTTACTTCATTTGTTCATCCTAAAAAAGTTCCGCAAATGGCAGATGCAGAAGAAGTTGTCCGGGAATCGACGAAGCTGGGTAGTTTTGAATCAATTGCATTGGTTCCCAATTATAAAGGATTTCAACGGCTAAAAAAGTTTAATCTCTCAGAAATAAATTGGGTCAGTTCAGCGACAGAGACATTTAATCAAAAGAATATTGGCTTCACTATTGAAGAGAGTTTAAAGCAATTTAAATTAATTCAACAGGAAGCTAAACAAGCTGGCATTAAGACTAATTTTTCAATTGCTGTTAGTTTTGGTTGTCCTTATGAGGGAGATGTAGATAAATCAAAAGTTATTGACTTAGTTCAAAGAGTAAAAGAAATTGGGGCTGATCGAATTACTATTGCTGATACGATAGGGGTTGCGACACCTAATCAGGTTAAAGCCCTAAGTGAGGAAGTTTTAAGTATCGTAGGTAATACACCTATAGCAATTCATTTACACGACACAAGGGGTCTTGGACTGGCAAACGCCTACAGTGCTTATGAAGCGGGTATTCGCATTTTTGAAACAGCGGTTTCTGGAATTGGTGGATGTCCCTTTGCCCCAGGCGCTGCAGGTAATTTAGCAACAGAAGATTTAGTTTACTTATTTCATCGAATGAACATTAGCACAGGCTTAGATTTAAATGAATTAATAGATGCAGCAGATTTTGCGGCAAGCTTATCCTCGAAGAACCCATTAGGGCGTATTAGGCATATCGAAAGAAATATTATTAAGGAGGAAATAAAATGACAAAATTGTGGAAAGCTTTTTCTTTTCTAATTGTAGTAACTTTACTATTATCGGCATGTAGTTCTAGTGATGGAGAAACTAAGGCAGTTAGCTCAGATGTGAAAGGATATGAAGAAACTACAATTCGCCTAGCCTATAATTTACCTGCGGATCACCATGTAGCGATAGGTATCGAACAATTTGCAAAAGATGTTATGGAAAAATCAGGTGGAGCTATAAAAATGCAAGTATATCCTTCAGGTCAATTATTAACTGATAAAGAGATGAACCAGTCTATCTTAACTGGTGGTGTTGAGATGGGAGTAAACTCATCAACTCTTTGGGCTAGTACAGTACCTGTGATGGGAGTATTCGACGTACCTTATGTCTTTAATGACTATGAGAAAACAGGCGAAGCTTTAAATGGTGAGTTTGGAGATAAGCTACGTACTGCTATGGAAGATAAAGGTGCAAAAGTGTTAATGTTTGCAGATTATGGATTTGCTCAATTTGCAAATAATAAACGACCACTAAAATCTCCGAAAGATTTTGAAGGACTAAAAATTAGAAGCATAGGTGACATTCCTTCTGAAATGATAAAGGCTTATGGAGCTTCACCGGTCTTCATGGGTGGCGGAGAAGTATACATGGCATTACAGCGTAACACGGTTGACGGAGCAACCTCTGGAACAACCGCTATGGTTCAAAGGAAGTATGACGAGGTAACAAAATACTTAACGATTAACAATTATGCGTATCTCGAATTTATTTTAGCGGTTAATAAAAAGTTTTGGGATGACCTTCCTATAGAGACTCAAACCTTACTAACTGAAACTGCTCAAGAGACAGAAAAGTGGATCCGTGACAAAGCAAAATCTGAAGATGAAAAAACGGCTAAAGAGTTAGAAGACAGAGGTATGGAAGTTTATAAAGTTCCCGAAGAAGACCTGGAGGAATGGAAGGAAGCAGCTAAACCTGCATGGGATGCATTTATAAAAAACACTGGTGAACCAGGGAATGAACTTTTAGACTTGGTTCAATAAAGGAGGGTAAGTTATGAAATCACTTTATAAACTCTCCGATACACTAATAAAAATAGGTGCATATACGGCAGGTTTGTTAATAGTGCTAACAACATTTATGACATTCTATGAAGTTATTTCTCGATGGTTATTTAATAGCCCTACCATTTGGGCAACTGAACTCTCCACATACTCTATTATTGGAAGTTGTTTCTTGGGGAGTGCTTATGCAGTGAGAACTTATTCTCATATTACTGTAGATCTCTTGATCAATAACGTGAACGATAAGTTTAAGAAAATCCTTGCTTATTTATCAAATGCGATGGGTTTAGTATTTAGTATTATCTTTACGTATTACGGATTTCACCATGTGATGAATACATTTGAATTAGGGATTACCTCTTCCTCTTTATTAAGGATTCCAATGTACCTACCGGAATTATTTTTACCAGTAGGGGGTGCCTTAATGTGCATAGCCTTTATCTTGCAGATAATAGATGGTGATATTCACAGGGGAGGGGAACATATTTGAACATTTTCTTTATTGGTGGTCTAGGGACGTTTTTACTTCTAGGTTTACCTGTGGCATTTGCTCTTTCATTACTTGCAGTAGTTGGAATGTATATTTTTAATGGTGGTACTTTTGCATTTATGCAAGTGCCGATTATCTCTTATAAAGCTTTAGATGATTTTTCCTTAACTGCACTCCCAATGTATGTATTAATGAGTCAAGTTCTACTAGTAAGTGGAGTTGGAAGAGATTTATATGAAATGGCCAGCAGGTGGTTTCGTCACTTACCGGGAGGACTTGCCATTGCAACGCTCTTTTGTTGTGCTATTTTTGCAGCAATTTCTGGTTCGAGCGTTGCCACTGCAGTAACAGTAGGGGCGGTAGCTTTACCCGAAATGGTTAAGAGAGGGTATAATAAGAGGCACGTGTTAGGAATGTTAGCTGCTGGTGGTACTCTCGGTATATTAATACCACCGAGTGTTCCGATGATTATTTATGGATCTGTTACTGGTGAATCAATTGGTAAACTATTTATAGCTGGGATTGTGCCGGGAATAATATTAACTATATCTTTTATGATTTTTGCTTCTTATCAAACTCGTCACATCAAAGATAAACCAGCTACTTGGGCTGAAAGAATGGAAGGTACTAAAACTGCTATTTGGGGCTTGTTATTGCCGGCAATTGTAATAGGGGGAATTTACACTGGTATTTTTACACCCACTGAAGCTGCGGCAGTAGGTGTAATGGTTAGTTTTGCAATTTCGTTATTTATCTATAAAAACCTTACTCTAGCTAATTTTAAAAAGATAATAATTGAAACTGTAAAAACTAATGCAATGATTCTATTTATCATTGTTGGAGCTATGTTACTTGGCTACATAATGACAATTTTAAACATTCCTCAGACGATTACAAACTATGCTACAAGTCAAGATATTTCGCCATGGATTATATTTATATTAATCAACATAGTATTACTAATATTAGGTATGTTTTTGGAGACAATTTCTATTTTGGTAATCACTTTACCTATCTTATATCCAATAATTATGGCATTAGGTTTTGACCCAATTTGGTTTGCTATTATTATGGTTATTAATATGGAGCTTGCTCTTATTTCTCCTCCGGTTGGATTAAACTTATTTGTTTTAAAGGGAATAGACAGAACAAATAGGATTGATGAAATTGTTAAAGGGGTCATTCCATATGCAATAATTATGATTATGTTAATAGTAGTATTATCTATTTTTCCGGAGATATCCACCTTTTTAATTAGTGATATAGAGTGACGGAACTTGGATCATATGGATGTAACTATATGAGAGAAACTCAAAAAGAACTTCAATCAGCATTTGAAGTTCTTTTTGTTTTTCTTCCTATTCATATAAGGTACTATCTAAATCTCCATCTTCCTGATAAATAGAAAGAATTCCATTATGGTCATTAACGTATGGCTTTGCCTTTTCTAATAAAGTAGCCTTGGTTTCCTCAGAGAAAATAGCTCGTTGTCCATCCTCTTTAAGTAGCACCCAGTCGTTTTCCCGAGCCTTTACTTCATACCTCGGTCGATTACTGCTATCTCCGTTAACAGCTTCTCGGGCTTGTGCAGTGGCAATTGCTATTGCCCTACCTTCATCTGTATTGTCTCTTAATAAAGCATTAGCAATCTCAATCGCCTTTTCACGTACGTGTGGCTCGAGATTCTTCATCGAAGCTGGATAATCGTTTTTACTCCACGGCATATCGATCGCCTCCTTGCTTAGAATTTCCCCGAAAATAAATCAAAATAAACATTCTATGCCTCATGATTAAAAACTTTAGCTAAAAAGGATTAATATTCATACATCGTAGCTCCCTGTTCGGGTATAATTTTATGTAAAAGTTACCAGTAATTGGAGTGAGTTGAATGGAACTATTAATCATTAGACATGGAGAATCAGAAGCAGACTTGTTAGGCGTTCATGAAGGTCGAGCAAACTTTCCTTTAACAGAGTTAGGAATAGTACAAGCGCGTAAGATGGCTGCTTACGTGAATATTCACTTTCCACCAAACGTCATATTGTCTAGTACCCTTAGTCGTGCCATGAGTACTGCTACTATCCTTCATAGCATGATCGGTTGTGAGTTTTATGAGGAACCCGATTTAATGGAATTTAATAACGGAGTGCTTGCGGGTCTTCCCAGAGGGGAGGCAGCTATAAAGTACCCACTACCTGAACAAGGGCGACCAATCTATTTACCCATTGAAGCTGGAGAATCAGAGCTAGAGTTTCGTTACAGAGCGGAATACATACTTCACAAAATTATAGAAGAATACAAGGATTATCAAAGAGTAGCTATTGTGTCACACGGTGGTATGATCTCCAATCTTATCAAGGCATTTCTTCAATTACCAGTTACAAGTGACTATATTTTCACTACGGGAGACACTGGAATTCATTTACTATCTATAAAAAAGGATAAGCGTATCATAAATTTTTTGAATAGACTTGATCATATCAATGATGAAAAAGAGGTGATTAAATGATTTTACACACATCTATTCAGGGGAACGGTGAGCCACTCTTATTTTTGCATACAGGCTTACAAACTGGAAACACAGATTTTCAATATCAGCAGGATTTTTTCAAAGACAGCTATCGAGTGTTTGCCCCAGATTTAAGGGCGCACGGTCATTCGGCTTCCAATGACATTGAAAATTTCTTTTTGGATTCTGCCCAGGACTTATTGGAAACTATCAACCATTACGAACTAGAAAAAGTTCATTTGGTAGGGTGTTCACTAGGCGCAATTGTGGCTGTACACTTTGCAAGACTTTTTCCGGAGAGGATTCAAACGATTACTGTTTCGGGTATCATGCCAGTTAAACCGGTCAATTGGCTAGAGTTACATGTGCATGATGTAAAAGTTCAGGAGCAGCTTCTAGCAAACGAGGAGTTCACAAATTATTTTAATACATTACATTCATCTGACTGGAAAAAATTTATTTATATAGGTGAAAAAGAAGATTGGTATCCATTTGAAGGGATGCTAGCTATGTATCGTTTTCAGTTCCCTGTTCTTTACATAGTAGGGGAAGCGAATGCCCATGAAACTGTAGGGGCAACCATTTATCCGAAAGAAAACAAGCATATTCACGTTGCAGTTGTACCTTTTGCAGGACATTTAGTACATGAAGATCAGCCTGCTATTTACACCAATATAGTAAAAACATTTTTGGACAGCTCTCATACCTAAATTATTATTTTAAACAAGTTTTTTGGCCGGCAAGCATATGCTATCTATATATGCAATATGGAAGGGGATCTTATGTATTTAAATGCGTTACATCCTTGTCCTCTCATTCGGACGATCACTGTTAATGGAGAAGGCTCAACTACAGTTCCACCGAATTATGCGTTGTTACAAATCGAAGTTACCACGGACGGTAGCGAGGTGGAGGAAGCCCAGCGAAGAAATGCAGCAATTATGAATCAGGTCATTCAATCTATAATAGGGCTAGATATACCAAGAGAAAATATACAAACAGCTGCATATAACATTTTTCCACGCTACGACTATGTGGATGGCAAACAGGTCTTTAGAGGTTATGAAGTGACGAATGCCATCTCGGTAAAGGTACCTGATATCAGCATGGTGGGAAAAGTAATTGATACAGCAGTGGCGAATGGGGCCAATCGAATATCTTCTATTGAATTTCGTTTAGACGATGAAGAGGTCTATTATCAAAGAGCTCTTAGTAAAGCTTTAGCGAATGCACAATTAAAGTCAAAAACAATAGCGGAAACGATGAGACTGTCAGTTTCTCCCCAAGCAATAGAGATAGTGGAAGATAAAGAAGGAAGTCCAATAGTACCATATAGAGCGATGTTATTGGAATCCTCAACAGGAGCGACCCCCATTGAACAAGGTGTAATTACAATAATAGCTAGAGTCACAGTTAAGTTTCAATATTAATAAATAATTAATTTTATGTATAAAAATACGAAATATCCATTTGCATATTACCTTTTTACAACTTATCATGTATATAAAGGTAAGGAGGGTTCAGGATGGATGCAATCGATATTCTAACGAACTTAGATAACTTGCAAGTATATTTTCAACCTATTTTTAGTGCAGACGAGCATATTGTCGTCGCCTATGAGGTTTCTGGAAAATTACTGCATGATGATTGGCTTATAAACTTAAGTGCGTTTGCTTATGATGAAGAGATACCAGAGGAATACAGAGTAGAGGTTGAACAAAAAATTATAAAAATTGCCTTGGGGCAGCTTATAGAGCAACCAAAAAACTTTGATATATATCTTCCCTGCAATGCTAATTTGCTCGTGCTGGATTATGGTGAAGGTTTTTTTGACATTATAAAGGAATTTATTCCCGAGGAAGAGCTTTCTCGAATTGTTATAGTAATTTCGGAACATAACTTTAAAGGTGATTTTCACCAATTAAATAACATCATACGCTACTTTAAAACCTATGGCATAAAAATAGCGATTAACCAACTAGGATCTGAAAGTCATCTCGATTATATTCAAATGCTAGCACCTAATATCCTTAAGGTAAATATCGAGCAGTTAAGCTATGAATCTTGGGGAGCTCAAAATGATCTTTTTACGTCGCTTAGTTCATCGGCGCGTAAAATTGGAGCGAACATGCTTTTTGAAGGTATTGATACAGTTCACCAGCTTCAATTTGCTTGGAAAAACAGTGGTCGATACTATCAAGGAAAATATTTAGCTGAAGAAGGTACTGGTTTAATCCCGCGAAATCAACTAAAGAAAAGCTTTAAGGATAGATGCCGCCAATTCATTGCAACAGAAAAACGTATATTAGAAGAGAATTACAAGGCATTGAAGGAACTACAAGTAAATCTTGAGAAAAAAGTCCACGTGATTAAATCATCTCATGATGATGTGGGAGAGTTATTGAAGCTTGCGGAAGATCTGAGTGAATACGCGTTCCGTCTGTATATCTGTGACGAGGAAGGCTTCCAGACCTCGCCCAATATTGTTCGAATCGATTCAAATTGGGAGATTCAAGAAGATGCTATTAATAAAAACTGGAGCTGGCGCCCATATTTCCTAAAAACCATTATCAAAATGAGAAATGATCAAAGTGGTGTATTTTCCGATATGTATAGTGATATTGAAACGGGAGACATGATAAGAACCTTCTCTGTACCGATTAATGAAAGTGAATATATGTTTATCGATATCTCCTATGACTATTTATTTAAAAAGAATATCTTCAGATGAACGCGCCACTTTTCTTTCAATAATAATGTAGCTAAATGTGTTAGAGAATAGAATAAACCAAAAAATCGAAATCTCCAAAAGAGATTTCGATTTTTTTAGTTGCACCAGATCTAATTAGAATGATTAAAACTTTTCGTTTCCTGAGAAGAATATAGGGAATAGGTAAAGATATAATATGGAGGCAATTAGGAGACTACAAGTAAAAACAATAACTTGTTATTAAAGCAGGTGTCTGAAATTTACTCTCTCTTTATTGTTGTTTACCATACACTAAAAAAGAAGGTGCTTTAATGAATATATTATGGGGAATAGGTGGAGTTTTTGTTGTTATAGGGATTGCTTTTCTCCTTTCCAATGCTAAAAAGTCGATAAATTTACGAACCATACTGATTGGTTTAGCTATACAGATTGCATTTGCATTTATGGTATTGAAGTGGGATGTGGGACGGTGGGCATTACTAGGGCTTTCCGAAGGAGTTCAAAATTTAACTGGGTATGCCAATGAGGGGATATCTTTCTTATTTGGCTCATTATCTGATGTGGATGAGTTTGGGAGTATCTTTGTTATACAGGTGTTAACTATCATCATTTTCTTCTCAGCTTTAATTTCAGTTTTGTATTATTTGGGCATCATGCAATTCTTTATAAAGATTATTGGAGGAGGACTTTCCAAGCTTTTAGGAACTAGTAGGGCAGAATCCGTATCTGCTGCAGCAAACATTTTTGTGGGACAAACAGAGGCTCCTCTAGTTGTTCGCCCTTTCATTGCAAAGATGACTAACTCAGAGCTTTTTGCTGTAATGACAGGTGGACTTGCATCGGTTTCAGGATCCATTTTAGTAGGATATTCTTTGTTAGGGGTGCCACTGGAATATTTACTTGCCGCTAGCTTCATGGCTGCGCCAGCAGGTTTGATCATGGCTAAGCTAATGTTTCCTGAGACGGAAACTGTGGAAGACACCGATTTCAAGATGGAAAAAGATGATTCAAACGTCAATGTAATTGATGCTGCTGCAAGAGGTGCCGCAGACGGGATGAAGCTTGCAGTAAATGTAGGAGCTATGTTATTGGCATTCATCGCCTTAATTGCTCTTTTGAATGGTTTGATTGGAGGGATTGGAGGGCTCTTTGGCTATGGTGAGATAACGATAGAAGGAATATTAGGCTTCATATTCTCTCCATTGGCTTTTGCAATAGGAGTACCTTGGTCAGAAGCAGTAGCGGCGGGATCCTTCATTGGTCAAAAGCTAGTTTTGAATGAATTTGTTGCTTATAAGGCTTTTACAGATGATATGGGGAACCTTTCTGCTAAAACCAATCTTGTCGTGAGCTTTGCATTATGTGGTTTTGCAAATTTAAGCTCAATGGCAATATTGTTAGGTGGACTAGGATCCCTAGCTCCAAATCGTAGACCTGACATTGCGCGATTAGGATTTAAGGCTGTAATTGCTGGGGCACTTGCATCCTTACTAAGTGCTGCAATAGCAGGAATGTTTTTGTAAGAAGAGAAATAAAATCGAGGTTGCACCATTATTAAACGGAGCAGATTACTTAATAACTCATCCGACAGAGGACAGCCGGCTGAAAGTGTTCGGTTATAAAAATGATTTAAATAAAAATTATATGTCGAATAATGAATTTACTAAAACCTTCTATGGAGCTATCTATAGAAGGTTTTCTTTTTGATATGAGAAAAGGAATTAACTAGGACGTTTTTGTTTCAACAATATCATACATTTACCGACAAAATATTAGGAAAAAAGTCGCATAAAACTCATTGACAAAGTTATTGAATGTAAAGTAATATTCAACAAAAGCTTATATGTAAACGCTTTAAATAAAAGGGGGAATCCATGATGGAGCCTATATTAGAGATTAAAAATGTCTCTTTACAATTTGGAGGGGTAAAAGCACTAGAAGATGTCAGCTACCATATTAACAAAGGGGAAATTTTTTCACTAATAGGTCCTAATGGAGCTGGAAAAACTAGTATGTTGAATTGTATCAGTGGTCTCTATCATCCCTCTAGTGGTTCTATTTTGTATAAAGGACAAGAAATTATAAGCATGAAGCCCTACAATCGAACAGCGTTAGGAATTGCTCGTGCATTTCAAAATATAGCATTGTTTGCCCATATGTCTGTACTCGACAACTTAAAGCTTGGAAGACATACGTTGATGAATTCTGGTCCCATAAGCGGGGGGATGTATGTTGGGAAAGCTGCTAAAGAAGAAATTGCTCATAGACATAAAGTAGAAGAGGTAATTGAATTTTTGGAGCTACAAGAGATCAGACATATTCCGGTTGGTACGTTGCCTTACGGTTTACAGAAGAGGGTGGAGGTAGGGAGAGCACTGGCATTAAACCCGGATCTTATTCTACTTGATGAACCGATGGCTGGAATGAACAAAGGGGAAAAAGATGAGATGTCTCATTTTATATTGGAGATGCATGAGAGGATGAATATGACAGTAGTATTAATCGAGCATGATTTAGGGGTTGTTATGGAGCTATCGAATCACATAGCTGTACTAGATTTTGGAAGACTTATTGGTTTTGGAACCCCAGGAGAAATTCAAGAAAATCCAACTGTTATTAAAGCCTACATTGGGGAAGAAACCGTTATTTAGAAAGGGGAAATCAGGATGGAACACAAAACATTACCCACTCTTTTAGCGGAAAGAACTGCTAATCATGAGCAAGAGGTTGCTCTTAGGCAAAAACAGCTGGGAATTTGGCATGAAGTCACTTGGGGGGAATATAGCAAAAAAGTAAACCAACTATCTGTTGTTTTATCTGAATATTTTGATTTTTTTAAGGGAGAAAGACTTGCTATAATAGCGGACAATCGACAAGAGTGGGTTTACGCTCAACTTGCTGCACAAAGTTTAGGTGGGATAACGGTTGGAATTTATCCAGAATCATTACCCGAACAGATTACATTTTACCTAAACGACTGCCGTGCTCGAATAGTTGTGGTAGATGGCCGAGAGCAAGTAGACAAACTGTTGGAGATTGAAGAGCAAATACCATTGATTGAGCAAATTATTTTTTTAGATAAGCAAGGGATGAGGGGATATAAGCATCCAAAACTAGTGCACATGGATGAGCTGCTGACAGACGGTATATTGTTGTTGCGTGACAAGGGAAAATTTTCAGCTGAACAAACAGAAGATGTTCAAGGGGATGATCCTGCAATTATCGCTTATAGTGCAGCTACCTCGGGGGTTCCTAAGGGTGTCCTGCTAACTCACGCTAATCTTATTGATGCAGCGGTAGGACTGCTTAAAATTGATCATGTTAAAACGAAGGATGATTATTTTTCTTTTTTACCTTTTGCTTGGATACATGAACAAATTTTAGGGATAGTAACTCCATTAATTAAAGGGGTGGTTGTTAACTTCCCAGAGCGTGCCCATACAGTTTTAGGGGATTTGCGGGAAATTGGCCCCCATACTTTGTTAGCTCCACCAAGAGTCTATCAATCTATCATGTCTAGCTTTACAAGCAGAATAGAAGGGGCGAGTAGATTTAAAAAAGGCATTTACCATTTCTTTAAGAAATATGGCGACAAGGTTGCCTTTGCAGAGTTGAACCATGAGCCAATTCATTTTGTAGATAAAGCAATGTATCTATTAGGAGACATTATTGTCTTTAGTGCCATCCGCGATCATTTGGGGCTAGCTAGAGTTAAAAGGGCGTATGTTGCAGGAGCGGCCTTGCATCCAGAAGCGTTTTATTTTTACCACGGTATTGGAGTGAATCTAAAACAAACCTACGGAGGGACTGAGGTGGCTGGTATAGCGTTTGTGCAAAGAGACAAAGAGGTGAGAGCTGGGAGTTCCGGAAAAGCATTACCTAATACGCAAGCTAAAATTGGTGAGGATGGTGCAGTATATATTAAAAATTCAGCAGTTTCTACAAGGTATGTAGATGGAGAGAGTACACAAGGAAGGGATGGGTGGATATCGTTAGGTGATTGCGGTCACCTGGAGGACGATGGTCATTTATACGTATTGGATCGAATAGAGGATATAATCGTTTCCGAAAATAACCAAGTTATTTATCCAAGATTGATAGAAAACAAACTAAAGTCAAGCCCTTATATTGTGGAGGCAGTTTGCTTTGGACGAGATAAACCCTATATTACTGCGATGATTAACATGAACTGGAATAGTATAGGGAGATGGGCAGATAAACAAAGAATTGCTTACACAGACTATGGCGATCTAGCGAGAAACGCAAAAGTAATAGAGTTTTTGGAAAAACAGGTGTCATTGCTAATGGAAGATTTCCCTTCCTTTGCAAGGGTAGAAAAATTCACTCTTATACACAGACCATTTTCAATTGAAGAAGGAGAGCTCACGAGAACTTACAAAATAAGAAGAAAGTTCATTGAGGATCGTTACAGAATATTAATAGATGGGATGTATACAGAAAAAGAAAGTATTCCTGTGGGGATGGGTGAGATGGATAACGTAAGAGTGGTTCAACTAAATAGAGAGCAGGAGGTGACGTTATGACATTCTTTCTTCAAATGCTTGTCACAGGCGTAGTTGTAGGTAGTATCTATGGTCTTGTGGCATTGGGATTTGTATTGATTTATAGGGCGAGTGGTGCACTGAATCTAGCGAATGGAGAGTTTGTTATCGTTGGTCCTTATATTTGTTTAGTCTTGATGACCGCTTACCGTATTCCTTTCTTTATTGCCTTGTTAATAACCCTTATATTCAGTGCCATTTTAGGGTTAATCGTAGAAAGATTAGTTATTAGACCTATCCAAAACGCACCGGTTGTATCTGTTATTATGGCGACCATCGGACTGTCTAGCTTGCTTGGAGGAGCCGTTCATATGATTTGGGGGCATCAGACAAGAATGTTTCCAAAAATTTTCCCGACGACACCTATTAATATATCGGGCATTATTATTAGTCCAGTGTATCTATGGTCGTTCGTAATTGTCCTAATACTACTCACATTATTCTTACTGTTATTTAAATTTTCAAAGATGGGGATAGCTATGCGTGCAGTAGCGGATGATCGTCAGGCTGCCATGTCTATGGGGATTAGCGTGAAGTATGTCTATGCTGCAACGTGGACGATAGCTGCTGTTGTAGCAGCGGTTGGTGGAATACTGCTAGGTAATATCAATGGCTTGAGTCCTACTATGTCTGCAATTGGTTTGACTGTACTGCCAGTCGTAATTTTAGGGGGATTGGATAGTGTTCTTGGAGCAATTGTAGGCGGATTTATAATTGGTGTTCTCCAAAACATGGCGGGGGGATATATAGATCCACTTGTTGGAGGAGGCTTAAAGGAGGTTGTTCCATTCATAGTGGTTTTACTCATCTTAATGTTAAAACCATACGGACTATTTGGTAGTAGAACAATTGAGAGGGTGTGAACCTATGAGGAATCTGTTTGTTAGAGAAAGTGGAAATTATAAGATCTCTTATTTAGATGATGCAAAAATGTTTGGAACAACCTCTGGCAAGATTAAAGGTTTGTTAATAGTAGCCATGGTCCTCTTGCTGCCGCTAGTTACTACTAATTATTGGATTGGCCTTCTTACCCTTTGTTCTATTTCAGCTATTGGAGCAATCGGCCTTAATATATTGACGGGTTTTACCGGGCAAATATCGATAGGGGTTGGCGCCTTTCTCGGTGTAGGTGGATATACTTCGGCAATTCTTACTTCCACCTATGGGTTAAGCTTCTGGATTTCTTTACCGTTGGCCGGTATTATAACGGCTTTAATAGGAGGGCTATTTGGAGTTCCTTCCCTGCGATTGAAAGGATTATATTTGGCAATCGCCACTTTAGCAGCACAAGTCATTATTTTATTTGTTATTAGCCGGTGGGATAGTTTGACAGGGGGGACTGCCGGAATGGTCCTGAACCGTCCAAAGGTTGGGGACGTTTCCTTAACGAGCAATACACAATATTACTATTTATGTGTCATTATTCTGTTACTCACAGTCTTATATGCTACTAACCTTTTGAGAACAAGAACAGGACGGGCTTTTTTAGCTGTCCGAGATAGAGATATAGCTGCCCAAATAATGGGGATTAATTTGTTTAAATATAAGGTGATGGCATTCGTTATTAGCTCATTTTTTGTAGGTATAGCTGGAGCGTTACTAGCACATTACACAATGATTGTAAGCCCAGAGCTTTACAATTTTCATGTATCTATTGAGTACCTTGCCATGATTTTGATTGGTGGCTTAGGAAGTGTTTTTGGTTCTATTTTAGGAGCTGCTTTTATCACATTGTTACCTGTTCTGCTTAGTTCCTTCGTTGATGTGTTAGCAGCATTTATGCCAGAATTCTATCAGTTGTTTTCAGCGTTTAAAGACTTTGTATTTGGAGCTGTCATTATATTATTTTTAATTTTTGAACCAGGGGGGCTAGCGCATATTTGGCTTAACTTCAAAAAATACTTTAAGCTTTGGCCGTTTTCTTATTAAATCGTTCTAGTATTTCATTATGAGCAGGGGAGTGAGTATACAGTTGAAGAATAATAGATTAGTCAAAACAATTATGGGGATTTTGCTAGTGTTACTACTAGGGGCGTGTGCAGAGGAAGGTACAACGGAGGGTAGTGATGGGGCAAGGAAGGTAGTTGTAGGTGGCCTTTATGATATTACGGGTGGCACAGGAGACGTTGGAACACCTTATGCAGAAGGAGAAAAAGCATATTTCGAGTATGTAAAAGATAAAGGTGAAATAGAGGGTGTGGACTTAGTTTTGAATGGAAAGGATTACGCTTATTCTATACCAGAGGCCCAAAAGATTTATCAGGAGCTACGAGATAAAGAAAAGGTTTCTGCTGTGCTTGGTTGGGGGACTGGAGACACAGAAGCTTTGCGTCAACAAGTGGCAAATGATAAACTTCCATTCTTTTCTGCTTCCTACTCTGAAAATTTAAAAAACCTCGAGGAAAGCCCTTATAATTTCCTAGTTGCAGCTTCTTACTCCGACCAGGGTAGAACGGTACTTAAGTGGATTAAGGATAATCATAAAGGGTCAGATCCAACAGTCGCATTGTTATATAACGATACTGCTTTTGGTCGTTCGCCAATTGAAGACATCAAAGCTTACGCTGCAGAAATTGGTATTAAAGTAGTGGACGAACAAATTGTGGACGTTCAAGCGACTGAAGCACAATCTCAGCTATTGAATATGGAAAAGAAAAATCCGGATTATGCCATTATTCAGGAAACGTGGGGTGCAACAGCTACTATTCTGAGAGATGCTAAAACACTAAACATTGACACTCAGTTTATCGGGCTAAACTGGGCTTCTGGTGAGGGAGTCATTACCATAGTAGGTGAAGAAGTGGCAGAGGGCTATATTGGTATTCTTTCTCACGCTTTACCATATGAGGATCAACCGGGAATGGCGGAGGTAGAGGAATATTTAAAAGGTGAGGGAAAAACGCTAGAGGATATAAACCAAAAATTTATCCAAGGGTGGTCTGCTGCTAAAATTATGGTTGCTGGAATAGAAGCAGCAGCAAAAAAACATCCGGATGGCGAAATTACTGGTGAAGAAATCAGATCAGGTCTAGAATCCTTAAATAACTTTGACCTTGGCGGATTGGGGGCACCTGTCAGCTTCAGTGAAGACAATCATACAGGTACGGAGCAGACCCGTCTTGGAATCGTGAAGGGCGGAAAATGGGAGCCTTTGACTGATTACTTTAGTTACAAGGACTAAGCTTGAAAAGAGGGGAATGGGAATGCTAAAGGTAAATAATATAGAAGCTGTTTACTCAAAAATTATTTTAGCTTTAAAAGGAACGACCCTTCAGGTCCCAGCTGGAGATATCGTTGCCCTTTTAGGCAGTAACGGGGCAGGGAAATCTACAACCTTAAAAGCAATTTCTGGTTTGCTTTATGCAGAAGATGGGCAGCTTACCGATGGAACGATCGAATTTGAAGATAAATCATTAAAGGGGCTAACGCCAGATGTGATAGTAAGAAAAGGTATTTTCTTATGTATGGAGGGGCGACGTGTTTTTAAGGATTTGACAGTAGAGGAAAACCTTGTTGCCGGGGCATTTACTAGAAAGGATCGTTCTAATATAAAAAAGGATATAGACAAAATCTATGGCTATTTTCCGAAGTTAAAACCTCTAGCTTCCCGTAAGGCTGGCTTCCTTTCGGGCGGGGAGCAACAGATGCTCGCAATAGGAAGAGGAATTATGGCTAAGCCAAAGCTACTGCTATTAGATGAACCATCCTTAGGAATAGCACCCTTGTTAGTAAAGGAAATATTTCAAAATATAAAGCAAATCAACGAAGAGGAAGGCACTTCTATCTTAGTTGTTGAACAGAATGCTAACGTTGCTTTATCGATAGCAGACTACGGGTATATCATGGAAAATGGCAGAGTAGCTTTACAGGGGGATGCTTCAAGTCTTCTATTAAATTCAGAAGTAAAGGAACATTATTTAGGGATAGGTAAAGAGAAAAATTATCGAGAGAATCAGGGGGGAGGGCGTAAACAGCGAATGGTTTGGTAAACTACTAGCTTATAGTGAAGGAGAACATTACTAAGCTAGAATTTAGTGTAAGCTTTGGACAGAAGGCCGAATGTTGCATTGAAAATTGTAAACCTTGCAGAGACTAAGGTGAATCTTGCAGTGACTTGCAGAGATACAAACCAGCCTCACAAAAGCGCTAACTCTGCGTACACTTAGGATTCTAAAAAAAGATTTCTATATAATTTGATAAAGATAAAGAACTCTAAGGATGGACTATATGTTCATCCTTTTTGTTTTTATACTACTTATTAGGCAGGGAAAATAATATATAAACATTAGAAGGTAATAGGCAATAAGGTCTAAAAATTTAGTTTAAATTAAATGAAAAAAGGGAAGGTATTAATAGTTAAGTTTATTTCTTTGTTAAAAAAGATATAAAATTGATTATTTTTTGTTTATTATTAAACATAATGAAAATGTCTGATTTATTTACAAAAAAAGGTGTTAATATAGATATTAATTAATCTATATGAAAAGATTATAGATTATTAAAAATGGAGGTACTTTATTGTGAGAGAGCAAACGAGATATTCTCGTCTGGCCCATATAACTAAGCTGATTAATACAAAGCTAGAACTTAGAGAGGTATTGGAGCAAGTCGTCAAGGCTATATCTGAGGAAATTGTTCAATGTGATTCTGTAGGGATTTATTTACCGCAGCAGGATGGGCAATTTAGGGGATTCGTAGGGAAACCTGAATATATTAATGGATTTACGTTAGATATGCACGTAATTGAGACTGAATATGACTTGCTTGCTAAGGAAGTAATAGAAACACAAAAAACTATATATATACCAGATACTTCAAAGGATACCAGACCTGATCCAAGGAATGTTAAAGCATTTCATATAAAATCTTTATTAGCTCTCCCTATCTCATTTGAAGACGAGCTTTTTGGACTAGTATTTTTATTCGATTATGGCACTCCGATGAATCTGACAGAAGATGAGATTCAAACCGTAGAGGCCTATGTGAATATGGCTGGGGTTGCCATTCAAAATGCTACTAATCTCACTAGAAAAGAGAACCTAATAGCGGAAAAACAATTGCTGCTAGATCATACTAGGGAACTATCTATGTGTTCCACGATGCAGGAAGTAATAGATCGTTGTTTTTTCTATGTAGGTAAAGTATTAGGTAACTATAATATTGGAGTTCATTTATTGGATCCTATGGCTGATAAGAATATTAAGCCAGCAAGTCTCAGTCAAAATAGTGATTGGACGGAAGAAGAGTGGATAAGCACCCATGAAAAATTAGAGGTAGATGAAAATGATCTTGCATTTCAAGAAGTCATTAAGACTAAAAAAGCAATTATGATACCTAATGTTTTTATAGATGATCGTCCTAATCACGAGGCCTGTAGAACGTTTGGTATAAAGGGAATTTATCTGTGGCCATTAGTGACGATGGGAGAAGTACTAGGGGTAATTGCTGTAGTAAATTTAGATGATGAAGAAATAAACTATTCTGAGTCTGATATACTTTTAGCCCAATCCATTGTAGATGCAACTGCAGCTAGTCTTTCTAATATGCTTTTCATGGATAAGCAGGAGACTATTATAGAAGAGAGGACCTCTGAAATACGTGTAAAAAATAGGGAGCTGGAAAGAGTTGTTCATGAGCTTCAGCATCTTAGTAATGAGAAAGAATTAATATTAAACTCTGCAGGTGAAGGAATTTTTGGTATAGATTTGTGCGGAAAAATTACGTTTTGTAATCCAGCCAGCGAAATGATGCTCGGTTATGACAAGGGAGAACTGATCGGTACTCTATCTTCTAGTATTATTTGTGAAGAGCCCGAACATTCAACCTTTGGAGAAACAGTTCAAATGTTTTGTAAGAAAGATAAAACAAAATTAGCTGTAGAATATGTGCTATCCTCAATTGTAGAAGATGGGAATGTCATTGGACACGTTGTAACATTCAAAGACATTACGGAAAGAAAGAAAATGGAAGAAGAGATTAAATACTTGGCTTATTATGATAGTTTAACAAATCTTCCAAACAGAGTTTTGTTAAATGATAAGCTAAAAAAAATATTAGAAGACAAGGAACAACAAGGGGCAGTTTTATACTTAGACTTAGATCGTTTTAAGTTAGTAAATGATAGTTTAGGACATAGCTATGGCGACTTGTTGCTTAGAGAAGTAGCTAGCCGTATTCAAATGGTCCTCCCAAAAGATGCTATTGCATCCAGACAAGGCGGAGATGAGTTTACTGTCGTCTTGCCTAATATTCAATCTAAAAAGGACGTGCTCGATGCTATAGAGCAGATTTCCGAGATATTCTCGCAACCTTTTTCGTTAATGGGAAATGAGATTTATATTAAGACTAGTATAGGAATAAGCATGTTCCCTAAAGATGGCGTTGATGTGGAAGTACTAATAAAGAATGCAGATGCAGCGATGTACAAATCCAAGGAAAAGTCAGGAACGGGCTATCATTTCTTTGAACAAGAGATGAATACCCGATCATTAGAAAGTATTAAGCTAGAAAATGCTCTATATAAGGCGCTTGATCGAAACGAATTGGATGTGTATTATCAGCCGCAAATAGATAGTAGGACGAACGAAATAATAGGAGTGGAAGCTCTTTTAAGATGGATACACCCGACAAAAGGGATGATATCTCCTGCAGATTTTATACCAATTGCAGAGGATACAGGGCTAATTGTGCCGATTGGAGAATGGGTTCTGGAGAATGCCTGTAAGCAGTTAAAAGAGTGGCATAAAGAAGGAAATGACTTTATGAGTGTGTCTGTAAACTTATCAAGCAGACAATTTGAAGAAAATGATTTAGTTGAGGTGGTTCAAAGAATTTTATCTGAAGTTAGCTTAGCACCAGAATTTTTACATTTAGAGCTAACGGAAAATCAAATCATTAAAAATAAAGATTTGACTGTTAAAATGATGAAACAACTTAAGGAAATTGGGGTAAAGATAGCGATCGATGACTTTGGAACAGGTTATTCCTCGTTAGGATATCTTAAGAATTTCCCAATTGACGCATTGAAAATTGATAAATCATTTATTCAGGATATTAGAGAAGATGATGATAGTAATTCAGCTATTACCAATACGATCATTACATTAGCAGAAAATTTAAAGCTTAATGTAATTGCTGAAGGTGTCGAAACAAAGGGGCAATTAGATTTTCTTTTGTCGAAGGGCTGTTATTTAATGCAAGGTTATTACTTTAGTGTTCCTTTAAATGCAGGTGCATTGAAGGATGAATATTTGATTTAAAATTAGGGGGAAATGGGATGAAAGCTGTTCGTTCAGTGTTGGAATACTTAAAGGGGATTGGAGTACAACACGTTTTTGGGATACCCGCTGGCTCTGTAAATGCATTTTTTAATGAATTATATGATATGCCGGAGATTACGCCTATTATCACTAAGCATGAGGGTGCAGCCTCATACATGGCGGCAGCCTATGCAAAATACTCGAATCAGCTGAGTGTATGTATTGGAAGTAGCGGTCCTGGGGGTACTAACCTGGTTACAGGTGCAGCCAATGCAATGAGAGAGCACTTGCCAATTTTGTTTTTAACTGGAGCTGTGCCGGTAAGTACAGAAGGCTTGAATGCTTCACAGGAGCTTGATGCCGATCCAATTTATCATTCTGTGACAAAATATAGTGTTACAGTGAGAGATTCAAAGGATTTATTAAAGGAAATTATTAAGGCTACAAAAATAGCAGTTTCAGGTGTTCCTGGACCAGTCCATGTGGCTATGCCTATCGATGTCCAACAAGGTCCGAGTAGTAACGAAGAGATTCCTACTATGTTAGTAAGAGAAGAAGTGATACCAAATCTCGACATAATTAAACAGGTAGCTAAAGAATTATTGGAAAGAAAAAGTGGTTACATATTTGTAGGCCAAGGAGTTAGAAATTCAGTTGATTTGCTTTTTGAGTTGGCAGAGATGCTCGAGTGGCCGATAATGACAACGCCTGTCGCAAAGGGCTATGTTCGTCAAGATCATCCATTATCTGCGGGAGTATTTGGATTTGCGGCTACAGAGCAAGCAACTAAGCTTATAAATGATGGGGATGGGAAATCCCTGCTAATCATTGGTTCAAGTCTCGGGGAGACAGCTACGAATAACTATAACGGTAGCCTGACGGATGGACGATTTACGGTCCAAATGGATTTTGATGAAACCGTCTTTAATCGTAAGTATCCGATTGATCTTCCTGTTCTAGGTGATATTCAATTGAGCCTTTCTGCCTTAATAGAAGAGCTCAAGGCTCTTGGATTAACCAGAAAAGAGATGGCTTTTAATAGAAAAGCTAATGATGTACTTAATCGTGAGGATTACACTACTAAGAATGTGCTACTTCAGTTACAATCGTACCTTCCTTCGTCTACTCGGTACACAATAGATATTGGGGAGTTTATGGCTTACGTCATACATGATATGGATGTCCTGGAATACAGTACCTTTGATATAAATGTCCACTTCGGAGCAATGGGTAGTGGTATTGGTTCTGCAATAGGCGCCAAGCTTGCCGAACCAGATCGTCCTACAGTGGCCATTACCGGTGATGGATGCTTTTTTATGCACGGAATGGAAATTTTGACTGCTAAGGAATACAACATTCCAGTTCTATTTGTTGTAATGAACAATGCTCGCTTAGGCATGGTTTACCATGGACATAATCTGCAATATAAAAGGGTTCACCCAACCTTTGCGCAAGAGCCGATTAACATTGCAGCAATGGCAGCAGCGATGAACATTCCTAGCGTCCGCATAGAGGAAATGGGTGACTTGAATGAGGAAGTCATTAATGGCCTTCTGCAGATGAATGGTCCTACTGTTTTAGAAATTTCTTTGGTGGATAATAGCATTCCTCCAATGGGGGATCGAGTTAAATTTCTATCATCCTTTGGAAAATAATCCATATAAAAGGCTCCTATCTCTGTGTTTCGAGGTAGGAGCTTTTGTATAATTTTATACGTTCAAGCAACGGAGCTTTTGTATTTTATAAATTATCATATGTCGTGCGTGCTGCTTCTATTAAGCTATTTAATACCTGACCTTTAAATGAATCTTCTACTGATTGATCATTTTCTGTGCAATAATAGTAACACATTTTTTCTTCGTTATAAGTGAACCCTAGCTCATTTAGCTTTTCGTGTAAATTTTTTGGTAAACCATCCAATCCAGTCTTTTGTTTAAAATAATCTGTTGCTAAGATGTAAACATCAATATCTTTTACCCCAGTAGAAACGATAAACAAATCGTTGTCCTGTTTTAAAATCCATTGCTTTTTAGAATATAAGGAAATTCTTTTGTTCTCTAAAAAGGCAAGTCCATTCGTATTTATACCAAATAGTTTTAGAAGAAGATTGCGAATCTGTTCGCCGGTCCAATCTTGCTGTTGATTTTCTAATGACCATGTAATGGCCGCCTTTGGAGAAGGTTCTTTCAGCTTTTCAGTAATTTCCATATCTAGCAAATATGCTTTATTTAAATCTATGTAAAAAGCATAATATATATAATGGGCGATAGATTCAGTAGTTGCATCTATTTCTTCAAAATACCGATCCATGGCTTCAATTTTAGACATTTTTACTAATGTGTCTTCCATTAATGCTTTATCAACCCCATCTCTTTCTAAGGTTTGTACAATCACTTTATCAATTGAGGGGTGGTATTTTTTAGAATATAATTCTGGCATAATATTCCTCCTTACTTTTAATTATCATACAATAAAAGTGGATATACTGCTTGTATCATTTTTACATTTATTTTCTTGGACTGTTATTATTTAAAGCAAATTAATAATTTACGATCTTTTAGTCTGTCTTTATAAAAGTGACTACAGGATCGCCTCTTTCTTTAAACGTACCCTATTTAAAAAATGAGAATCTACTTTCAGAGAATTTAAGTATATAATTATAAGAGGAATTATTATATGATTATTTAGAAATATCTAATTTATTTATAGTAGTATGTATTTAGAAAGGGGTGCCTATGAGTAATTATCTTATCCAAAACGTTCAGATATGCATAGAGGATGGACGAATGATAAACGGGGAGATACTCGTTAAAGATGGAAAAATTGCATCAATCTCAGAAAGTAAAATAGCAGAATTTATTGGAGAAGTCATCGATGGTAAAGGATGCGTTGCACTACCAGGTTTTATTGATATCCATATACACGGGGCTACAGGGGCTGATTTTATGGATGGAGAAATTGCTGCAACGAAAAAGATTGCGGAGTACCTACCTCAAGAAGGTACTACTTCATTTTTAGCAACGACTATCACACACTCATCTGAGCGAATTAAGCGGGCGATAGAAGTAAACTCTAAATTTCTTGAAGAGAATGAAATTAGCTATGGAGCAGAAATGCTAGGCTTTCATTTAGAGGGGCCATTTATCCATCCGGAGCAAGCAGGAGCACAGCCTGTTCAGTATATACAAAAGCCATCCATTGAAAGTTTACAAAAATGGTTTGGAGAACAGCTAACACATTTAAAGGTGGTTACATTGGCACCTGAGCTCGATGAAGCTCATGTCATGCTTCAATATTTAAGAGAGAAAGGAGTTATTTCCTCAGCAGGTCATTCGAAAGCTTCCTATAAGGAGATTAATGACGCAGCACGAAGTGGGTTAACACATTTAACGCACTATACTAATGCTATGACAGGTATTCACCATCGAGAAATTGGGATGGTGGGAGCAGGTTTCATGAATGAATCGCTCTGCTGTGAGATTATTGCCGATGGCATACATTTATCAGATGACATGCTTCGATTAGTGTTTAAGGTGATTGGATCAGAAAGAATCATTCTTATCACAGATTCTATGCGAGCGAAGGGACTTCCAGATGGAAACTATTCACTTGGCGATCAGGAGGTCAAGGTGGTAGGTCGAACTGCTACTTTAAAATCGGGTACATTAGCCGGAAGTGTGCTCAAAATGAATGAAGGGGTAAAGAAGATTCAAAACCTAACGGATTTGTCACTTCATGAGTTAGTGAAGATTACTTCAACAAATGCAGCGAGAAGATTAGGGGTAGATGATCGTAAAGGAAGTTTGGCTGTTGGGAAAGATGCCGACATTGTATTGCTAAATGACTCCTTTGAAGTACAATATACTTTTTGTAGAGGAAGGCTGAGTTATTCTAATGAGCAAAGGTAATATAACATGGTTGGAAGTTAACACTTATGAAGAAATGAGTAAAATAGCAGCTGCTATTTTTGAAAAGCAATTAATGGAAAAGCCACATAGTGTATTAGGATTAGCAACAGGAGGAACTCCAGTAGGTTTTTATAAGGAGTTAGTGCAATGCTACATAAAAGGCGGTATTTCTTTTGAAGAAGCAAGTACATTTAACTTGGATGAATACGTAGGAATAGGGCCGGAGGAGGCTACAAGTTATCACACGTATATGCATGAGCATCTATTTAAGCATGTAAACATTCCAAAGGAGAACGTTCATCTTCCAAATGGTTTAGCGGAGAATTTGGAGCAAGAATGTACCCGTTATGAAAAGCAGATTGAACAAAGAGGTGGAATTGATCTTCAACTATTAGGAATTGGTGTCAATGGGCATATTGGGTTTAATGAGCCAGGTACGTCTTTTCAGTCAAGAACTCATGTTGTCGAGCTTGCTGATAAAACTAAACAGGATAATGCTAAATATTTTCCTGAAGGAAAGTCAGTCCCAGAGCTGGCAATTACGATGGGTATTGAAACTATTATGATGGCAAAGCAGATTGTCCTATTGGCCTTTGGTGAAAATAAAATAGCGACTTTGAAGCGAATTCAGGAACAAGGTATTTCCGAGGAATTCCCAGCTAGCTGTTTGAAGAAACATCCTCATGTAACTATTATTTATGGAAGTTAAAAATATATATTATCAAAAAATGTTTGAGGAAGATATAGTATCTCCTCAAACATTTTAAATAAGAATAAATTTCATTCTCTTCCTTCAATTGAACTTGATAATTTTACAATTGTTTTAGAAAATTAACTAAATCAAGCTGATTTTCCGGAACAACTCCATGGCCGTCCTCATATGTTTTAAAAGTAACATGAGCTTCGAGTCCCTCAAAATAATTTTTACTTTCTAATCCCCAATGGGAAGGAACCACATAATCGTATTCCCCATGAGAAATAAACATTTTCAGATGATCGACAGGATGTTTTCTATATTCCTCTTTTACAAAATCAGGTAAATAACCACTTAATGCGGCAACTCCTTTAATCAAACTACCCATTGTTAAAGCCAATGTTTGTGCCAATACAGCACCTTGACTAAAGCCAATTAAGCTGATTTTACTTTGGTCTAGGTTGTATTCCTGTATAGCCTCTGCAATAAATTGGTGAAGGTACGTTACTACCTTATCAAAAACCTGTCTATCTGGGATTCCCTCTTCCTCACTCGTAAAAAATGCATATCCAGGGTTAAATATAATTGGTCCACGCAAACTAAATATATGATGGCTTCCCTGAAATTCTTTTACAAGCTGGAGCAAATCCTCTTCGTTACTGCCCATGCCATGAAATAAAAAAAGAGAGGGCTGGTCATTTCCTTTAGTGGTCGGGGCTATATATTTATATGTAAAAGGTGACTTCATAGTAGCTTCTTCCTTCCTTCTTGTAGTAAATACATTCTATCATATGCTTTTCTTAATAATAAAAGATAAGTATAACGGCTTTTCTAGTTGTTTAGGAAATTATAAAGTTCTGAACCACTTTTCTCCATTTGCCTATCGAGGCAGAGATAGGCGATTGCGCTTTTCTTGGTGTCTAGCTCCATCGCCTTGCCCCTCGGGTCAAATGGATAAAAGCTCCGGTGGCTGAGGAGCTGCCTCCTCGCTTTTCTCCATTTGCCTGTCGGGGCAGAGATAGGCGATTGCGCTTTTAAGTGGTGTCTAGCTCCATCGCCTTGCCCCTCGGGTCAAATGAATAAAAGCTCCGGTGACTGAGGAGCTGCCTCCTCGCTTTTTCCCATTTGCCTATCGGGGCAGAGATAGGCGATTGCGCTTTTCTTGGTGTCTAGCTCCATCGCCTTGCCCCTCGGGGTCAAATGGATAAAAGCTCCGGTGGCTGAGGACCTGCCTCCTCGCATTTCCCCATTTGCCTGTCGGGGCAGTGACAGGCGATTGCGCTTTTCTTGTTTTAACCAGATTAAAAAGGGAAAAGTAAACAAACAATAGAAGCAAATAAGGAGATGGTTAAATGACTAATTCAAGGCAGATGCCAAAGGAAGAGGGTCTAGATCATAGTCTCACATTGTTACGTGAAGGGTATATGTTTTTAGCGAATAGACGTAAAAGCTTTGCATCTAATATCTTTGAAACAAGACTGCTGGGGCAGAAGGCAATCTGTATGGGTGGCGAAGAGGCAGCTAAGCTTTTCTATGATAACGATAAGTTCATAAGAACGGGAGCAGCTCCAAAAAGACTTCAAAAGACACTATTTGGAGTAGGCGGAGTTCAAGGATTGGACGAGGAGGAACATAGAAATAGGAAAGGTATGTTCATGTCTATTATGACCCATCCTCATCTGCAACGCTTAAATCATTTGACGGAGAAGTATTGGGACATGAAAAGTAAAGAATGGGAACAGAAAGATCAAGTCGTTCTATATGATGAATCCCGAGAACTGCTATGTAAACTGGCATGTGAATGGGCTGGTGTCCCTTTAAAGACTGATGAAGTAAAAAAACGCACAGAGCAACTGACTAAATTATTTGAGTCCGCGTCTGCGTTAGGACCAGAACATTGGATGGGCAGACATGCCAGAAAAGAATTAGAGGACTGGATTGTAGAACTAGTGGAACAAGTTAGAAAAGAAGAGCTACTGCCACCAAAAGGTACTGCTCTCTATAATTTTTCTTTTCATAAGGATGTAGATGGCAAGCTATTAGACAAAGAAATAGTTGCTGTAGAAGTGCTGAATATTATTAGACCGATCGTAGCAATCTCCGTGTATATTACCTTTACTGGATTAGCCGTTCATCAATACCCAGAAAATAAGCCAAGACTTAAAAATGGAGAGGAATTCCTTCAAATGTTTGTACAGGAGGTCAGAAGATTTTATCCTTTTTTTCCCGCGACAATCGCGAGAGTGAAAAAAGACTTTATTTGGAACGATTTTAAATTTGAAGAAGGAACCTTAACGTTATTAGACTTGTATGGAACCAACCATGATTCACATCTATGGGACAACCCAGAAATTTTTAATCCAGAACGATTTGCACAGTGGAACGAGAGCCCATTTAGCTTTATACCTCAAGGTGGCGGAGACTTTAATATGGGGCATCGTTGTGCAGGAGAATGGGTAACTATTGAAGTAATGAAGGTGAGCCTACAGTATCTTGCAAATAAGCTAGATTACGACCTTCCAAATCAGGATTTAAGCTATAGCATGGTAAGTATCCCGAGTCTTCCACATAGTAAGGTTATAATAGCCAATGTAAAAACCAAGCAACAATAGGAGACGAAAAATGAAAGAATTTAAGATCACTTACTTCTTTGATGAAAACCACTATATAAGAAGGTTTATTCACTTGGAATCCTCGGAGGAAGCGGAAAGTCTGATCCGAAATGAAAGGGACCAGTTTATTTCCTTTTGGGATAGTAGAGGCATCTACCATGAATTGAATACGAAGAATGTTCGTGTAACCCAACTGTCTGAATACCATCGTATAGACAAAAGTAAAAAGGTACCCAAATGAAGACATAGTCTCATGGGTACCTTTTTTCATATGTGATTTTTGGCTGTGTTTTCTTGCTTTAATGTCAGCCGCTGTTTCTTTCCATACAAGTTAACGAGTAACAAGCTGCTTATTGCAATGGTCCCACCAACAATAGAAAGTGGAGAAGGAAGCTCATGAAGCCAAATCCAAGTAATAATTATAGCAACAACTGGCTCTGCGTATAATGTATTGGAAATAGAGCTGGCATTGGTGTTAGACAACGCTATTGCCCAAGTGAGGTAGGCTAATGCTGTAGGGAATATACCAATGTATATCGCAGATAGATTTGCTTCTACAGTTGCGTTTTGAAGAGTATTGAATAGTCCAGGTGAAAAAAAGAGAAATGGTATAGTACCAGCCCAAGTAAAGTAAGCAGTAAGCTCAATAGCGCTATATATTTTAAATAAAGGCTTTTGATACACGAAAAAAATAGACGTAGCAATGGCTGCCGTTAGCACTAGGAATACTCCTGGAGAGATATCAAAGGAGGAATCTCCAGTCCCTAAAGCGATAAGTATTATTCCAACAAAGCCAAACCCTAATCCAACCCATCCAACTTTTCCTAATCGTTCGTTTAATATAATTACAGCCATCACAGTGGTGACAATAGGAGCAGAACCGATTAGCATGCCGGCGGTACCTGCAGAAATGGTCATTTGTCCAAATGTCACACAAACATGATAGAGGCTAATGCCAATCCAACCTAAAATTAATATTTTCCATAGGTCGCTTTTCTCAGGTAGCTTAAATTTACTTCCTGGCCGGATTGCAATCACTATGAAAATCAGAGAGGCTATTAAAAATCTTATCAGGGATAAGTGACCTGGAGGATAGCCTCCATTTAAGCTAGCACTAATGGCAGCAAAAGAAGATCCCCAGATAGCTACAGACATAATTGCGAGAAAAAAAGCTTTTGTATTCATCTATTATTCACCAAGCCTTATGTTGAAAGATTCTTATTTTAATATAACTAATGAATCTTACAACATATATGAAAATTAAACAACATGATGAAGCTTATTAATGAAATGAAAGGGAAGCTAGCGAAGTAGAAAATTACAGACGAAATTACGACATTGTGTCTTACATGTAAGTCATATACTATTAAGTATCCAGAAAATGTAATTTAACGCACTTGTGGAAAAGTGGATTTAAAGTAATATTTCTATGAATTTGGAAGGGGTGAAATGGAGGATAAATCGGGATGGTATAGGTAACTACAATACAAATGGAAGGGGAAGGTCCAATTGAAAAAGTTATTATTTTTATTGCTGTTAAATGGTTTACTGATGGTCGGTTGTAGTGATGAGGCTGGAACAACGGATTCTCAAAGTAAAGGAGAAATAACTGTATGGGCTCATCCGTACACGGACAATCAAGAAAAGGAAGGGGAAATGTGGAAGGAGTTAATTGCCTCTTATGAAGATACTTCTGGTGTGAAGGTTAACTTCCAACAAATCCCATGGGCTAATCGCGACCAAAAAATATTGACTGCACTTGCAGCAAATAATGGACCAGATGTATTTTATGCCATCCCTGACCAAATGCCTCAATATGCGGAAGCGGGGATGCTAGTTGATCTTAGCCCTTACATGAAGAACAACGATATGGATGATTTTGTGGAAAGCTCCCTCGTTCCAACTAAGTGGAAGGGAAAAATGTATGGTGTGCCGATTTTACAATCAGTCGAAACCTTCATGTACAACGTTGAAGTTGTGAAAGCAATTGGAGAAGATCCTTCCAAGCTCCCAACTACGTGGGAGGAGTTCGAAGTATGGGCAGCAAAAGCTAAAGAAAAAGGTTACTATGCTTCTAGCTTCCAAGGCGGAGGCTCGATGAATGGTACTCTCTATCCTTATTTATGGCAGGCTGGCGGTGAAATACTAACAGAGGATAATAAGGTATTGATTAATAATGAAAGCGGCGTAGAGGCATTTGAATTTATTAACAAATTATATAGCAATGGTTGGATTCCGCAGGATTCGATCACTGCCTTAGACCATGATGCCTTATGGGATAGCGGAAAGCTGCTATCTATTCAAGGAGCAGGAAAGTCTGTAAGTAGAATGCTAGAAAAAGAGACCTTTGAATTTGTCATTGCTCCCCCCTTAAAGAATAAAAAACAGGCTACCTATGGTACTACTGGCATGTTTGTTGTTCCGGTAAATTCAGATAACAAAGATGCAGCTGCAGAGTTTATTAAAGTAATTACAAGTGCTGAAAACCAACGGAAATTTAATAGAGAAACTCAATTCATTCCTACTAGAGAGTCAGCAAAAGATATTTATGACGATCAAAAATATCTTGCCCAATTAGCTTCTTACACGGAGTTTACACAGTCAGGAGTCATTCATCCAGAAGGACGTAATATTATGCCGTTGATACAGGCAGAGCTTCAAACCATGCTAGAAGGTAAGAAAACTCCTAAAGAAGCGGCAGATGCAGCAGCAAAAGCTATTGAAGGAAAGATAAAATAAATTACAACAAAGAAGAGAGCCGGATCTAAAAAATAGATCCTGCTCTCTTTTTTTAAGACTTCAGTCCATCAACTAATCTGTCATTACTATTCAATGGTTTTCCTCGTTGTACTTGTTGTTTCTGCTCAATTCTTTTAAAAGCTCTAAAGCTTAATACAGTTATTGCATAAGCTAGCAAACTTCCTGAGAAAAGTGGTATGGCTCCAGGTAAAAATAGTAGAAAAAAGTACATGGCTAATGTGCTTGCTAAGATGCCTAAAAGCTCCAGGGGAGAAGTAATAGCAATTAAAAAAGATTGTTTTATGTACTGAAAGTATTTTAGTTCAAAATGAACATAAACAGGAAAGAAAAATAGTAGTGTAAGTATACTAGAGATTAGTATAAAAAATAGAGCAGGTAATAAAAAATTAAATTCGCCATTACTTAATTGAACAAATTGAAAGTCAAAAATTAAAAAATAACAGATGAAAGTAAAAAATAATCCAAAGGAGTTTGCTCTCCAAAAATCTTTTTTAAAGATTCTCCAAAAAGATTGAAAGACTTTAAGTGGTTCTGGACTCTCTTTGATAATCATTAATCTTACAACTCCAAATAATGCGACCGTAGAAGGAAATAAACCTAATATTCCTAACCCTAAAGCTGTGAAAATAATCCACAATAAATTCAAGTAAATTAGTGACAACATCCAGTATGCAACTTTATTAAAATTATCCCAATTCACCGTCATTTTCTCCTCTCAAACAGAAGTCTATTAATTAAAGACTATTTATAGACATTGTCTCTTTATTGTTAATCATATAAGATAAGTGAAAGTTAACTTATTATTTTGTAATTTCAGTATATTTTAGGTAATTCAGAAAGTAAATAGTTTTATAATTTTACTTTGGTAGCGCTTACCTAAAACATACTTGAATTTTTTACAATTTATATCTTTGACTGTTAGGGGTTACAGAGAAAGAACGACCAAGAGTGGATTACTAGAAGGAGGGATTTAGTAATTAAGCAACAGTTGTAAATCCAATATAAGTATTTTAAAAAGGGGAAGGGGTAAATAAATGAAAAAGTTGTGGTTCTTTTTACTATTGTTGGTATTTAGCGCGTTAATGGTAGCTTGTAGTGATGAGGAGGCAGGAGAAAAAATAGCAACATCTGGTGAAGCCGGAAAAGACGGTTTTTCAGGAGAAATAACTGTTTGGGCACATCCGTATACAGGAGATCAGGAAGTAGAAGGAAAAATGTGGGATGAAATTATTGCTTCGTATGAAGAGGCTACAGGAGTAAAGGTTAACTTTGAACAAATTCCTTGGGCAAATCGTGACCAAAAGGTTTTAACTGCTTTAGCAGCTAACAATGGACCAGATGTATTTTATGCTATCCCTGACCAAATGCCACAATATGCAGAAGCAGGGATGTTAACGGATCTTAGTCCATATCTAAAGGACAATGATATGGAAGATTTCGTTGATAGTGCACTAGTTTCAACTACATGGAAGGATAAAGTATATGGCTTACCTATACTTCAAGAAGCTTATACCTTCCTTTACAATGTTGACATCATCAAGGAAATCGGTGAAGATCCATCGAAACTCCCAACAACATGGGAAGAATTTGAGAAATGGGCAGAAAAAGCGAAAGCAAAGGGGTATTACGCATCTAGCTTCCAAGGTGGAGGTTCTATGAACGGTACTTTATATCCTTACCTTTGGCAAGCAGGTGGGGAAGTACTTACAGCGGACAATGAAGTAAAAATTAACAGCGATGCTGGAGTGGAAGCATTCGAATTTATAAATAAAATGTATAAAAACGAGTGGATTCCAAAGGATTCAATCACAGCGTTAGAACACGATGCTTTATGGGATAGCGGTAAACTGCTGTCTGTTCAAGGGTCGGGAGCATCTATTAGCCGTATGTTAAGTAAAGAAACATTTGAATTTGTTATTGCACCGCCTTTAAAGAACAAAAAACAAGTTACGTATGGAACTACAGGTATGTTCGTAGTGCCTATCAACTCTGAAAATCCAGATGCAGCAGCTGAATTTGTAAAAGTGATGACGAATGCTGAAAACCAACGTAAGTTTAACCAGGTTACTCAGTATATTCCTACCCGTGAATCTGCAAAGGATATTTTTGAAGAGCAAAAATATTTAGCGCAATTAGCGACTTACACAGAGTTTGCTTTACCAGGAGTTATACACCCAGAGGGACGCAACATCATGCCATTGATTCAAGCAGAGCTTCAAACGATGATGGAAGGCAAGAAAACTCCAAAAGAGGCAGCTGATGCTGCAGCTGAAGCAATTAAAGGAAAAGTAAAATAAATCTAATAGGGAGTTTGGTCTTTGACAGATCAAGCTCTCTATATGATTAATCTACATATGAAAGGGTGTTTACACTGGTAAATACAATAGGTAAACCTTTAGTGTCCAAGAAAAATGGAATGACACTAAGGGCTAGATTAAAAAGACAGTGGGATCGTAATGCAATCGTCTATATTTTTCTTATTCCGATCTTAATACATTTTGCTATTTTCCAAGTGTACCCATTCCTTTTAAGCTTTTACTTAACATTTATGGATTGGAAGGTAATTGGTGACCCGGAATTTGTAGGGTTAAAGCATTGGAAATACTTTTTAAGTGATAGTATTGCGTGGAAGGCCTTATGGAATACGGTGATGTTTTCTGTTTACTATATAGTTCCTACAATGGCAGTGGGATTAATACTAGCCTTGATCATTAATTCAGGCGTAAAAATGGCCGGATTTTTTAAAGGAATTTTCTTTTTACCTGTTGTCACTTCTTTTGTCATTATCGCCGGTATATGGGGATGGCTATTCAGAGGGACAGAAGAAGGGATGATTAACTATCTAATAGGGTTCATCGGTATTGAGCCTCAGCTATTTTTATCCGATTCTAGTCAGGCTTTACCTGTTTTAGCAGCACTAAGTGTCTTTAAGGTTGCGGGAAGCACAATGATTTATTATTTTGCAGGTCTTCAATCGATCGACAAGGGACTATATGAGGCAGCAAAAATGGATGGCGCATCGACTAGTAAAATCTTTTGGAAAGTAACTTTCCCTCTATTGAAGCCTATTCATTTTTATGTAGCGATTACTACTACTATTGGGTCGTTCCAAATTTTTGACTCAGCTTACTTGCTAACAGGTGGAGGACCAAACTATGCAACAACCACTATTGTTTATTACTTATACAATCAAGGCTTTACTAGCCTAAATTTAAGCTATGCTGCAGTACTTTCTTATGTGCTATTCTTCATCATCCTAATGATCTCGCTCTTGCAAAGAAGGTTTTTAGGGAAAGAGTCTAATCTCTACTAGAAGGGGATGAAAATGTTTTGAAAAAGGTAATTTCCTATATTGCTTTGTTTATATTGGGGTTTTGTTTTCTCATGCCCTTTATCATTATGATTTTAGGGTCTTTTAAAAATGTAGAGTACGCACAATTAGACCCGCTTTTTTGGATTCCAGATGAACCAACTCTAAAAAACTACTTTTATATTATGAGAGATGGACAATTTCTCCGATGGATTTTTAACTCAGTTGTTATTACTGTGATACCCGTAGCTAGTCAGATGATTTTCTGTGCGATCTTAGGTTATATTTTCGCAAAGAAGAAATTCTTTGGGAGAGAGGTTATTTTTTGGGTGTTTATGGGGGTTATTATGATTCCTCAACAATTGTTAATCATTCCAAAATATATCATGTTCTCTGACTTTGGTTGGATCAATACTTATTGGGCACTTATTGTTCCAGAGCTTTGGGGGATTATGGGAGTTTTTCTAGTAAGACAGTTTTTACAAGGAATACCAAATGATTTAGAAGAGGCTGCATATATAGACGGGGCTAACGATTTACAAATATTCTTTAAAGTTATTTTACCTCTCTCTATTCCAGTAGTTGCTACAGTTGGAACTTTTGCCTTTATTTCAAACTGGAACGATTTATTCCAGCCTTTAATTTATTTAACTCAGGAGAAAATGTTCCCAGTGACACTCGGCTTGGCTTCTATGCTAGGGAAGGAAGGAAACTTTGGGATAGAGATGGCTGGTTCAGCAGTATCCTTTATACCAACCTTTCTGATTTTCTTATTCTTCCAACGATATTTTACAGAGGGAATTCAAATGTCAGGTTTGAAATGATGAGTCCCTTTCAATTAGGGTTTTAATGTAAGGAGCGATTGAAGTGAAGACAGTTATTGCGAAAGATCAAAAGGTTTATATAGAAGAAAGACCCAGGATGGATATTGTACCTTCTTATCTTCTGATCAAGACGTTGTACAGTGCCATTTCGCCAGGAACGGAGCTAAGCTTAATAGCAGCAAGCCGTGAAAGAGAGATTTCTTTAGGATATAGTGCGGTTGGTGTTGTGGAAGAATGCGGAGACAATGTTAATGGTTTTAAAAAAGGAGATATCGTTTCATGCTACGGAGCACCTTACGTAGGGCATTCCGAATATCTCTGTGTACCAAGGACGTTATGTGCTAAGGTACCAGAGGGAATAGATCCAAAAGAAGCGTCTCTAGCTGGAATCGGAGCAATTGCTATTCATGCACTACGAGTAGCCAATTTAGCATTTGGAGAAACCGTAGTGATTGTTGGTCTTGGATTGTTAGGGCAGATGATTGCAAAAATTGCTCATGCAGCCGCCTATGATGTTCTTGCATACGATTTACAAAATGAAAGAGGAGCTATGTTACAAGAAGAATCCGGAATTACTACCTTTTCTAATTTAGAGGAAATGGAAGAAGCGATTAACAAGAATACAGGAAACAGAGGGGCGGACGCTGTGCTGCTATGTGCGGGTGGCAAGCGATCATCTCTTACTGGTCAAAGCCTAGAATGGATACGCAACCAAGGGAAAGTAGTTATTGTAGGCGATATAGAGCCGGACTTCCCTAGAGAGTTAATGTTTGGGAAGGAAGCTCAAATCCTCATTTCAAGAGCAGGGGGACCGGGAAGGTATGACCCCATATATGAAAAGCAGGCAGTGGATTACCCATATGGATACGTAAGATGGACAGAAGGAAGAAATGTTGCTGAGTATTTGAGGCTAGTAAAGGAAAAGCGTATCAAAATGGAGTCATTCATAACGGAAGAAGTGAACATAGATCAGGCGCCTTCTGCATATAAAGATTTGACTGATAAGAAATCAAAAACCTTAACGAAGATTATCAAGTTTAGCTAGGGTAGTTTTATAACTGAGAGGAGAATTTTAATGTTAAAGGTTGGCGTAATTGGTGGAGGGTCTATTTCACAGTTTCATATTACTCCATATATTCTTCATAAAAGAGTAGAGCTCATAGCATTATGTGACCAAAATGAGCAAAGGCTTACTGAATGTGGGCATCAATATGGGGTGACTCATTTATATACTAATTACCATGATTTATTGGCTAATGAAGATGTAGAGGCCGTAAGTATTTGTACTTGGAACAACACCCATGCCGAAATAGCTATTGCTGCATTGGAAGCTGGGAAGCATGTATTGGTTGAAAAGCCATTATGTATGACCGTAGAAGAGGCGCTGGCAGTAGAGGCTGCGGTAGAAAAGTCAGGAAAAGTTCTGCTAGTTGGTTTTGTTCGAAGACATGGGAGTAACTCTAATATCCTAAAGCAATTCATAGACCAAGATTATTTAGGAGAAATCTATTATGCGAAAGCATCCTGTTTAAGACGGCTAGGAAATCCAGGTGGCTGGTTTAGTGACAAATCTAAATCTGGAGGAGGAGCACTTATGGATTTAGGTGTTCATATGATTGATATTTGCTGGTATATGATGGGGAGACCAAAGCCTGTTTCTGTTAGTGGAAATACGTATTCGAAACTTGGGAACCGGAGTAATATTAAAAACCTTTCCTTCTATAAGGCAGCTGACTATGATTCTTCTTTGAACAACGTAGAAGATTTAGCAAATGCATTGATTCGCTTTGAAAACGGTGCGTCCTTGGCTGTAGATGTAAGCTTTACACTTCAAGCCAAAGAGGATCAAGTGAGCGTCAAATTGTTTGGGGAAAAGGGTGGGGCAGAAATAGAACCAGAGATTGTCATCGTGGCAGAGCAAAACGATACCATCCTTAATATACTTCCACAGGTTGACAATAAAAGCTTTGACTTCGGTGGATCCTTTACAAATGAGATTAACCACTTTGTAGAATGCTGCTTGGATGGAAAACATCCTGTGGCTCCAGTAGAAGACGGAGTAGAAGTGATGAAAATGTTAAATGCTATTTATGAATCAGCTGAAACTGGGAAGGAAATATATTTATAAAACACGGTTCGTTTAGAAAGGAGCTAAACGCATTTGGGGAGACAAATTGCAGATTTTCCATTAAGTAAACTGAAAGAATATAAACCAAAGCATATATATAAGCCTTCAAAATTTCAAGTATTTTGGGATGATCAACAGAAGAAAATAAACGGACTCAAACCAAATGTGGCAATTACTTGGGAGGATTATGTGATTCCTACTATGGAGGTTGCTAATTTGTTGTTTGAAAGCTGGGACGGTACGCCCTTAAAAGGGTGGGGGATTAGACCTAAAGGAATCGAGCAGTGTCCAGTCATGCTGAGTATCCATGGTTACACAGGTAGCCGTGGTCTGCCGCTAGATTACTTAAAGTGGATTTCTATGGGAATAGCAGTGTATGCCTTTGATGTTCGCGCCCAGGGCAGCTCCCCGGATTATGCGATATATTCCAATGGTGCAAGGTCACTTGGTTGGATGTTAAATGGCATTCATGAGCCAGAAAATTATTATTATACGAATGTATATAAGGATCTCCTACTTCAGTTGGAATGGATAAACTCCTCTGAATCTTTAGTAGAACCAACAAAAATCGGTGTTCTAGGAAGCTCTCAGGGAGGAGGATTAGCCTTGGCCCTTGCCGGATTAGACCATAGAATAGAACTGGTCGTCTCGGATTATCCATTCCTAGCAAACTTTGAAAGAGCTATTGAGATCTCTTTGGCTGGTCCTTATATGGAGCTTGTCCATTATTTAAAGTATACTGATCCGCAATACGAAACGTATTCATCCATTATGAATACTCTGGGCTATATCGATTGCGTTCACTTTTGTGATACCATCCATTGCCCAGCCTTAATGTCTATCGGATTAGAGGATTCTGTTACACCTCCTTCTACTGTTTTTGCAGCTTATAACCATTTACAAACAAAAGATAAGGAAATTGAAGTCTACCCACAATATGCGCATGAAGTTAATCCATTTCATGAGGAGAAGAAATTAGCGTTTGTTAGAAAGCATTGGCTGAATTGATAGATAGGAGGAGACAGGATGAGAATCAGTATAAGTATGTATAGTTTAGCTTCCACTATTAGGCAAGATGATTGGTCAGTCGCTGACTTTATCGAATACGCGAAAAGTATATCTTTAGATGGTGTAGAGCTTCTAGATATTTATTGGCAGGATCCTTCCAATAAGGATGAAGAGATCAAAGAAATAGTGGACAAATTACATAAAGCCAATCTAGAAGTATCTGCTTATGATATTACTAATAACTTCGTTCGTCCCAACGAAGAGGATCGAAAAGCAGAAGTCGAGAAGGTATTGGAAGGTATTCGGGTCGCTAAAGCAATAAATGCTAATACGGTTCGAGTTTTCTGTGGAGATATTAGAGAAGGGCTTATCTATGAAGAATGTTTTGACTGGATTATAGAGGGCTTGCAGGAAAGTGCAAAGGTTGCAGAAAAGGAAAAGATAGTTTTAGCTATTGAAAATCATGGTTTATTGGCAGGAAAAAGTCAGCAGATTCAGGAAATTATTAAAACCGTCAACAGTCCGTATGTAAAATCTACCTTTGACACGGGTAACTTTTTATTGGTCCATGAGGATCCTGCGAATGCATTCGACCGAATCAAGCAAGATATTGCTCATGTTCACTTTAAGGATTTCAGAGAGAAAGAAGTTCATGAAACCGTAAAAGGCTTTCGTTCAACGGAAGGAAAAGAGCTAATCGGGGTTATCCCAGGTGACGGTAAGGTAGATTTAACTTATATCGTGGAAGGACTTAAAAAACAGGATTACCAGGGTTGGCTTTCCATTGAATATGAAGGATTTGAGGATGCAAAGCTTGCTAACGAAGAGGCGGTTCGTCGACTTAGAAAGCTGTTGAATTGAGGAGTGATTAATCGTGAACGTTATTTTAGGTAGTTTTAATGATGTGAAGCTAGGACAGGCAAGTAGGCTTCATTCTGTTGAAAAGCTAGTGGAGATTAACGGTGAACAAGGTTCTTTTGTGATGGACGCTACTGAGAAAAACTTAAGAGCTCTAGAGAAAAGTGGATATGACATTTTCATTTCAACAGACTTACTTAGTTATGTGAATGAGGATAGTAACACCAACGTATATTTTGAATTGGAGTGTTATCCATTCTACCAAAAAATAAAAGAAATAATAGAAAGTGGTAGTAAGGCTAATGGTGTATTTCGTTTTCGAAGAATGGTCAGAGAGGATAACCTAGACAGTATGGCAGGAGACCTCTATGTACTTTCCTTATTGTTTGGTGAGCCTAAAGAGAGACAAATAAAAAGGTCTAAGGGAGATTCTGGTACAAGTCATATGATACTCATGATCCGTTTTGAAAGTGGAGCCATGGCCCATGTCGAATTTACGATTGCAAATGTGGATCGAGTTGAAATGGAATGGAGTGGAATGAAGCGCATTGTTGAATTTGATAGTGAAGAGTTGAACGGTCAGCTTCTTCCGTTACAATACAATGCGGATGATTTATTGCGCTCTGCAAAAAAGGTAGATGCTGTACTGATTGAAAAAGTGAAATTCTATAGGGAGATCCTAGCTGGAGGTACACTTACATGAAAATAGGTATGATGAGTTTCGCTCATATGCATGCAAACAGTTATGCGAGCGCACTCACAAAAATGAAAGACGTAGAGATTGTTGGTATTTTTGACGAGTCTGCAGAAAGAGGGCAAACTGCTGCTGCTTTGTTTGATACGGACCATTACATGGATCAAGAGAAATTTCTCTCTTTAGATATGGATGCAGTGATCGTTTGTAGTGAAAATAATAGACATAAAGAAATGGTAATCCATGCAGCTAAAGCTAAAAAGCATATTTTATGTGAAAAGCCAATTGCTACTAATATAGAAGATGCTAAGGAAATGATTGAAGTATGTAAAGAGCAGTCGGTCATTTTGCAAATAGCTTATCCCGTAAGATTTAGTACTCCAATCCGACATTTAAAAGAGTTAATTGATAAAGGCGAGCTAGGAGAGATTATTGCTTTTCGTACCACTAACAGAGGACAAAATCCGGGTGGTTGGTTTATAGAAGAAGAAGCAGCTGGAGGAGGAGCGGTGCTTGATCATACGGTACATATGGTAGATATCATGCGTTGGTATTTAGGACAGGAAGTTTCAGAAGTGTCTGCTATAGTCGACTCCTATTATCATGATATTGCAATAGATGATGCTGGTCTCCTTACGTTAGAATTTGCAAACGGTGTAATTGCTTCCCATGATCCAAGCTGGTCAAGATTTGCTCAATATCCTACTTGGGGTGATGCAACGATTGAAGTCATTGGTACCAAGCAAATAGTTAAGGTAGATGCCTTCAAGGAGCATTTCCGCATGTTTGTGAGTGGAGAAAAGTCTCTTGAACATGTCTTCTATGGAAATGATATGGATTTTGGATTAGTACAGGATTTTGTTCAGTGTGTAAAAGAGGGAAGAGAACCATCTATTACTGGCTTTGATGGATTAAAATCACTAGAAGTCTCGCTGGCTGCGTATGAATCTAGCAAGCTAAAGCAACCAATTAAATTATAGAATTCTACAGGCACGTGTCTAGAAGAACATGGGCCTTTTACTTTAGCTAGAAAACAAGAAATTAATTTAAAAGGTAGTGATGTTATGATTTCCATTTCTTATTTTAACAAACAAGATCCAATTCTATTTGCAGGAGAAGAGTTAAAAAGGCTGTTAGAAAAAGCGGGTACCGAAAGCTCCTTGCAACTTGTTGAATACTTTAAAGATAGCGATGATCATCAAATTTTATTAATAACAAGAGAGCAATACTATGCGTTGTCAAATTTCTCCAAAATATCTATGGATTTAAACCGAGATGGCTATGCCATAGTGAAACAAGGCACCAACACATGGATTGTTGGGGAAGAGCCACGCTCTGTCTTGTATGGAGCATATAAGTACTGTGAAAAATATTTAGGATACAGATGGACTCAATTGGAACAGGAAGATATAGTCCAAGTGCCACTTCAAGAGGAGGAAGGGCATACTACTTTTGTGCCCCGCTTCCAAAGAAGAGGAAATATTTTTGAAACCATTGATGATCCCACATTTATAAACTCAATTATAGATTGGGGTGTCAAAAACGGTCATAATGAATACTTTTTCACCTTCTTTTTGTGGGAAAAAGTAAAGACATATGTGGCTCCATCCTTAATGAGGAGAGGAGTAAGAGTAACTTTAGGCGGCCATTCACTGCAATTCCTATTAAACGAGATAGGTATTCAGAGTGCTAAGCAAGAAAATATTCAATTCTTTACAAGAGACAAGGAAATACAGGAGAAGATTATTCAAAAAATTGTAGCCATTTGTAAAGAGAACAAGGTCATTTCTAGAATATCCTTGTGGCCAGAGGATGTTGGTATTGGGGAGAAAAACGGCAGAGATTTCATGTCTAGCTACATATTATTTACTGAAAATTTAAATAAATCATTAAAAAGTAGCGGTCTGCAAGTAGAGGTCGAGCACATCGTTTACAACGCAGGACTCTCATGGAGCATGCTAGAGCGCGACAATAATACGAATATCTCGTCAGAGGTTGATATTCTATTTGCATACTGGGGAAGAAATTACGCAGATAGTATAGAATCGCAGGAGATTAATCAGCAGAGAGCTAGCCATTCATTAAAGGATTGGAACATTAGAGCCAAAAAGAAAGGTAGAAATCTAACCGTTTTAGAATATTATAGTGACCATTTCATGCTAAGTGAGCTATTCCCGCCACTAGCAAGAAGAATTGATGAAGACTTAAGGAGCTATCAGCATCAAAATGTATCGGGAATTTTAAATCTGATTGTCCCACCGCATGTGAAAGACCATTCTACCGAATTAGACAAAAGTTACCCATGGAAGTGGGTCCAACACTTTAATAATTATATATATACGAAGCTTGTTTGGGGCCAGAGTTTAAGCGATTCTCTAGAACAATATTTTCAGACCTTTGCTTCTGATTCGACACAGTTTAAAGAAGCATTTCTCTTTTTAGAAGAAATAATCTCACCTCATACTAAATGGAACGTACCGTTATTTCCAGCTAGAGTGGTCGATCCAGAAAAGGTTACAAATATGGAAGAGCAGCAGGACATTTCAAGCTGTCTAAACGAGATAGGTAAGTTTTTTGGACAGTGGGATTTTGAGGAGACAGAAAGGCTGCTATCTACTCAACAGAAAGATATTACGCAATCTTATACACCAACAGAATTAGCCAACATATACTTCTATTTTTTAAAAACAGTAGCTGCAAGAACTCTAAAAGAATGGAACAAGAAATAAAAGATGGAGGGAAGAGGATGAATTTTAAAGAACTTTACTATTACAAATCTATACTAAAAAATAAAGAATCTAAAATGGTGGAGAAAGACCTAATCATTTACGGTGGCACTCCTGCTGGCTTAACAGCTGCTGTGCAGGCTTGTCGAAACGGATTGACTGTTGCAGTAGTGGAATTTAGCCGAAATATCGGAGGAATGACTGCCAGTGGATTAGGAGCTACAGACCTTGGTGCGGAAAATGCCATTGGTGGACTTGCTATGGAATTTTACGAAGAAGTAGCCAGATACTATAACAAAGAGAAACAATGGAGATTTGAGCCAAAGGCAGCACAATCTATATTTGCATCCTGGATGGAAGAGAATGATATCCCCGTATTTCTAAATGAGCACTTACATGAAGTTATTAAAAAGGATAGGAAAATAACTGAAATCATCATGGAGAGTGGTAATCGTTTTAAAGGGAAAATTTTTATGGATTGTAGCTATGAAGGAGACTTACTTGGGCAAGCGGGTGTTTCCTATTTTGTAGGTAGAGAGTCGAATGCCACTTATAAGGAAATCTACAATGGTATACAATTTGGCGCACCACATCATAAATTTGAGAAGTGGATTGACCCATATGTGATAGAGGGTCAGGAGGACAGTGGGCTATTACCAGGTATAAGTGAGGATAGTAAAGAGTCTCTAGGATACCAGGGACAGGGGGATCATCGGATTCAAGCCTATAACTTTCGAATTTGTTTAACAAATAACCCTGAAAATCGTATTTCTTTTCCAAAACCCCCTAACTATGAGCCTCAGCGTTATGAGCTTTTATTACGCTATATGAAGTCGGGCGTGTGGGATGCTATGAAGCTACATACTCCACTCCCAAATGACAAATCGGATTTAAATAACCACGGTGCAATCTCCACGGATAATATTGGAAAGAATTATGAATGGCCAGAGGGTAGCTATGAAAAGCGTGAGGAGATTTTTCAGGACCACGTAAATTATGATCTTGGGATGCTCTATTTCCTATCTAATGATGAACGAGTCCCACAGTCAATCCGTGAGGAAGTAGCATCTTGGGGGCTTCCAAAGGATGAATTTATGGAAACAGGACATTGGCCACATCAATTGTACATCCGAGAAGCAAGAAGAATGATATCAGATTATGTCATGACAGACCATAACTGTCTTGGACAGTCCTTTGTCGAAGATCCGATTGGCTTGGCTTCCTTCCATATGGATTCTCATAACTGCCGACGTGTGGTGATTGATGGAAGATGTGTGAACGAGGGTGATGTGCAGGTTCCGATTTCTCCATTTGAGATATCCTATCGTTCCATACGTCCAAAAGTAGAGGAATGTGCTAATCTGCTTGTTCCAGTTTGTTTATCCAGCTCTCATATTGCTTTTGGATCTATACGAATGGAGCCAGTATTCATGATTCTTGGACAATCTGCAAGTGTTGCAGCAAATTTAGCCATCAAACATAATACATCTGTCCAAGAAATAGATTATCAGGAGCTTAAACAAGAGCTGATGAAAGTAAACCAGGTAGTTGAATGGAGTAGCGATATGAAGGATGACCCTATTAAACGTATGCAAGAGACATTTGGACAATAGTAGAAAGGGTGACGTGAAATGAAAATCATACCTTGGGATGCTAGTAGACTAGCGGAAGTGGTTGAGCTCTGGAACAAAGAATTGGGAGAAGAATATCCCATGCGTCCAAAACTTTTTAACCAAAATAGTTTGGAAGACAAGAATGTTCTAGAAGATGGTTGTGCCATGGCGGTAGACGATCAAAATAAAATAATAGGGTTTAGTGTAGCTAAAAAATGGCAGGAGAAAGTAGATGTAAAAATGGATTCTAAAAGGGGGTGGGTTCAGGTACTCTTGGTTGACACAAATTACCGAAATAAAGGGTTAGGGACAAGGCTACTTAATAAGGTGGAAGAAACATTAAAAGACCAAGGTATAGAGGAGATTCAGTTGGGCGGAGATCCTTTTCATTATTTCTCAGGAGTACCTCTACAATTTGTGGAGACACAACAGTGGGTTGAAAAGAAGGGCTACTTGAAAAGAATCGACACATATGACTTGATTAATCATCTAAGTAAGAACTATTCCATGCCCGAAGACAATACAGTGTCCTATTCAATCTTACAACCGGATGAAAAGGAAGAGTTTCTTACCTTTTTAAACAAGTCTTTTCCTGGTAGATGGGAATACGAGGCGATCAAATATTTTGAATCGAGTGGAAGTGGAAGAGAGTTTGTAGTCCTCAAAAAGAATGGACGTATCATTGGCTTTTGTCGAATCAATGATGATGAATCCCCAACGATTGCTCAGAACGTTTACTGGAGTCCGTCCTTTAAAACAAAGGTTGGAGGGATTGGACCACTTGGAGTAGATTCGAGCGAACAAAAGCAAGGCTACGGATTAGGAATTGTACAGGCGGCGATGGTAATTTTACAGGAACGAAAAGTCGAAACCATTATTATTGATTGGACGATATTAGTAGATTTTTATAAAAAACTAGATTTCGATATTTGGAAAGGATACGGGATTTATTTGAAGGATTTAACAGGTACAAAATGAAATAGCGTTTAATAGAAGAAAGAAGTACTCGATTTTAGACTCATTCAAAGTCGACAACCCTCACTAATCATAGCAAAAACTATTCTTAAGACTAGTACTAGTAACTATATAATAGGAGGCAAAATAAATGAGAGAATTCTTTAAAATTGTAATGATTACAGTTCTTTGTACAAGCGTGGCGTTAGGAAACTTTACGCCATTATCCATATCTCATGCGGAGGAAGCTTCAACTGAGATTCGAAACCCTGGATTTGAAGAAGAAAATAATGATCCCTCTACTATACCAGGATGGTCGATGGAAAATAACAGTAGTACTCCAGCAGTTATTACTAATACTATTTCTTACGAGGGGAGTCATAGCCTACATTTTAAAGACGAATCGGACAAAGCAGGTAGTAGGATATTTAGTGACAAAGTATCGGTCACTCCTGGTAAATCCTATACTGCAAAGGTCATGACGAATGTGGTAAGGCAAACCCATAATATTGTGTATGAGGTGCACTATTACGACAAAGACAATAAGAAGCTTACTAACAATGTCAAAACAGAGTTATTTGGAAACTTACCTAAAGGCAATTGGACAGAACTAAAAGTCTTTACAGAGGTTCCTGCGAATGCAGCTTATGCAAGGCTAGCCTTCTACTCCGGTGTAATTAGCTTAACAGAGGCTTACTTTGATGCCGTTACTTGGGAGCAAGCTGCAGAAGATATTCCTTTAGAAAGAGAGTATGCTTCTCCCGTTGATTTAGGTGAAATGGTTAATGTGCAGTTAGGACAAGCTGCTGCCATACAAAAAAACAGCCTCGGAGAAAATGAAGTATATTATCATTCTAATGGACTACCAGGCACGTTTTCTGTTTTGAATGCGGAAACAGGGGAGCTTAAATTTTCGAAGGTAATAGAAGGAACAGAGGCTTTATGGGCAATTACAATTGGTTCTGATCAAAACGTATATTTTGCAGGGACCGGTGATGGTAAACTTTATCGATATTTACCGGAGGAAAAGAAAGTAGAAGAGTTAGGGGTCAACCCATCTGATGACTGGGTGTGGGATTTAGAAGGGACGGCTGATGGGAAAATTTACGGATCCACTTATCCTCATGCAGCCGTATTCGAATATGACATAGAAAGCGGGGCTTTCCGTAACTATGGTACTGCAAAGGATGGTCAGCAATATGCAAGAGGAATTGGAGTAAGTGATGACTCTATTTACGTTGGAGTAGGTACTAAAAAGCATTTGATCAAGATTGATAGAACCACAGGAGAAAAAGAAGAAATAATAATGGAAGGTCAAACAGGTACAGATGGCATGATCGAAAATATTTTTATCGTAAATGATAAGCTGTTTGTTTCCGCTGGCTCAGTAACTATGCTAGTTCTAGATATAGAGACGCATAAAGTGATTAATCAATTTAGTTATAGCAATATGATTTCAGATCCTTCTCCACACAATAACAATTTAATATATTTTAAGTTTGAAAAGAAATTGTATCAGTACGATTTTAGTAAAAATGAAACAAAAGAAATTGAAGGTATTCCTTTATTACCAGACACAGTACGAGTTAAAGATATGGAATGGATAACATTAAGCAATGGAGAGACAGTTCTTGCGATGATTACGCAGTATGGCGAATATATATTATACGAGCCAATAAAAAATGAAATAACGTTTATTGACATGAATATTGCCTCACAATCCGTAGAGATTCAGGCTCTAGAAGCTGGACAGGATGGAAAATTATATATGGGTGGCTATCAACGTGGACTAAGTATATATAACCCATTTACGAGTGAAAGAGAAGTGAATATACCTTCCTTTGCCCAACCAGAAGGCATCGGCTTTCTAAATGACAAAGCGTATTATGGAACATATGTAGGAGCGATGATTTATAGCTATGATCCGAACAAGGAGATAGATTTAAATAGTAATCCTAAGCTAGAATATGATATTACTGATCATCAAGATAGACCTTTTACACTTACATCAGGCGATAATAAGCTATTCGTTGGTACGGTACCAGATTACGGGGTGTTAGGTGGAGCTCTAGCTATATTCGATGAAACCACTGGTAAATGGTCACAATATAGAAATGTAGTAGAAGATCAAAGTATTATTGGATTAGCCTATAAGGATGGAAAACTATATGGCAGCACATCTATTTGGGGCGGACTAGGCTTGGACCCAAAAGCAAAAGAGGCTAAGATATTTGTTTGGGATGTAGCTACTTCCAAAAAAGTAGAGGAATTTACACCTGCTATTCCTGGAATAGATGAAACTCCAAGGATGATTGGTGAGATCTCTTTTGGACCTGATGGGAACCTGTGGGGCATAGTTGAAGGAACGATATTTGCGATGGATCCAGAAACTAAGAAAGTAGTTAAGAGTAAGACAATCCAGCCAAGTCTATATAATAGCAGTAAGTGGCTACCTTACCGATTAGAATGGGCGCCAGATGGAATGCTCTATACGACACTTTCTCGAAAGTTAGTTGCTATTGATCCAGAAACGTTGTCACATAAAGTTATTGTAGATCGCTTTATGAATAATATGACGGTAGGGATGAACGGAAGTATTTATTATGCACAAGGCAACAAGCTACAAATGATTGTAGTACCTGAAACAGACGCTACACTAAAATCTATTTTAATTGGCGGGAAGACTATTTCTAATTTTTCACCAGGGAAAAGCCACTATAGTTTACCGGAACAAGAAAGATCGAGCTTGCAAGTAATAGCAAATCAGACAGCTGTGAATGTAGATATAACAGATGAAGGACAAATGACTATTATTACAGTCACTGCTCCAGACGGTAAGTCAAAGAAAACATATAGTATTCAATGGGAGCAGAAAGCAGAGAATCCAGAATATGCGATGGAAGTGAGTGTAAAATTCCAAGATGATAAAGGAAAGGAAATACACAAGCTGACAAAGGAGAAAAAGATTGCTGCTGCCATAGAGGTTAAAAATACTAAAAATAAAAATCAAGATATTTTAGTATTAATGGAGCTAATTGATGAGAAAGGAAAAATAGTTGACCAAGACCAAAGCTCAAGAACAATTCCAAAAGGGAAGACGATGAAAATGTCGACAAAGCTTAAGATGCCTAAAAATATCAAGGGATATCAGCTAAAAGTAACTGCGTGGGAAGGAAAGAAGATAAAGGAGAATATGGTGCCATTATCCGAAGAGTTTATCATTAAGGAATAGTAAATATAAAACATAAAAAAAGTGCTAAGTATAGCACTTTTTTTATTGATAATTTCTACAGTATAGCATTATGAAAGCCCACGACCCTTTAAAGGGCTGTGGGCAAATTCAGTTTATCGAATGCGGCTTTCTGTTTCTTTATCAAAGAAGTGAGCCTTGGACATATCAAATGTCAGTTGAATATTTTGTCCAGTTTCTAAAAGAGAGTCAGCATTAATACGAGCTACGTATTGTTGATCTCCAAGTGTGGAGTACACCATGAACTCAGCACCTGTCAATTCACATACATCTACATGTGCGTTCACTACGGATTCCGGAGTTCTAGTTAGATCCTCAGGATCAGCAGAAATATGCTCTGGGCGGATTCCGAAAATAATATCTTTACCATTGTAGCCTTGCCCGTTTAGAAGGGAAGTCTTTTCTGGTGATAATTTAATCTTATTTCCACCGGCGATAAAGTAACCGTCTTTTACTTGTCCTTGGAAGAAGTTCATGGCAGGTGATCCTATAAAACCTCCAACGAAAACATTTTCTGGGTTTTCATACACATCCTTTGGAGTCCCGACCTGTTGAATAAGGCCGTCTTTCATAACTACTAAACGTGAAGCCATTGTCATTGCCTCTGTTTGGTCATGGGTAACGTAGACAGTAGTTGTTTTAAGTCGGTGGTGAAGCTTAATGATTTCAGCACGCATTTGTACACGCAGTTTAGCATCTAGATTAGATAATGGCTCATCCATTAAGAACAGTTTAGCATCACGGACAATCGCACGTCCTAATGCCACACGTTGACGCTGACCACCAGACAAAGCTTTTGGTTTTCTGTTCAAAAGGGGTTCAAGACCTAAAATTTCTGCTGCATTTTTCACTCGCTTGTCGATATCAGCCTTAGGGAATTTTCTAAGCTTTAATCCGAAAGCCATATTATCATAGACAGACATATGTGGATAAAGGGCATAGTTTTGGAACACCATTGCGATGTCGCGGTCTTTAGGAGCCACATTATTCATAAGCTTACCTTCGATACGAAGCTCACCTTTTGATATTTCTTCTAGGCCAGCAATCATACGAAGCGTTGTGGATTTACCGCAACCCGATGGACCAACTAAAACGATAAACTCTTTGTCTTGTACATGTAAGTTAAAGTCTGAAACTGCAGTAGAAGTGTCATCATATATCTTATAAATATTTTCGAGAACCATTTTTTCCATTGTAAATCCCCCCAAATTGTTTTCTTCTTACTATAAGTTTAACAATTGAGATCAATGGCTTATATAGATGATATGCACAAGGTTTTTAGAAATATATTGTGCATATTGTTATTCATAGTTTACGAGCAAGCTAGCACAATAAACAATGAGTGCTCCACCAAAATCACGGACAGATATACCTGTGATTTCCTGAAACTTAGATAATCTATAGTGAAGTGTGTTTCGGTGAATATGTAATTTTTTTGAAGTGATGGAGGCATTAAAACCATTTTCGAAAAAGGCACGGACAGTTTGCAGTAGCTCCGTGTCAAATTCAATTGGTATTAACACTTCATGATGAATGATTTGTTTTAGATTTTCTGACATTTCTTTGGTCAAGATGGTTGGAAATATGCTTTCCAGTGTATAAATTCGCCCAGGAAAATAATTGCCAATTCCTTTGGAAAACCATTCTCTTTCTAAAGCATAACGGGAGGGTGTTTGTTCATCTACAGAATAGAACTTTCCAATAAAGAGCTGGGCTTTTATAAAGAAATCACTTTCTAAAGCGGAGATAAAAGAAGCCAGGTCCTCTGGAGACTGAGTATAAGTAGACATTTGCTCAATCAGTAAAACATTATTTGGGGCTGCGAAAACTAGCTGGACAGCATCCTCGAAAAACAATTGAACGGCCTTAGCTAAGTCTGTATTTTGAAAGCTGGTACTCTTTATCACAAGCTGTATAATACGAATTTTCTTGCCAGCCTCAATAGGTAGTTCACCAGATCCTTGAAGAAAACGATTCCATCTTTCAGAAAGTGAATAATCAGAGGACAAGGTAAAATCTACTACTGTGTAGAAGGAAGAGAGTAGTGCAAAGTCTCGAGAAGATACTTCATCCTTTCTTATTTGTATCCACTGATTGCTAGAAGAATCATGAAAAGTATGAACGTCCTTATCTGCGTTATTTGGATATTCTGAAAATTTATGATAGGAAGGAAAGAGTGAAGATAAATCTTTCATTACATTTGAACTCCTTTCTCAAGAATCGTCTTGCTGGAACGGAAGATTAGTATGCAAAGTGCACAGCTATACATATTTATCAGGTATATAATAGCTCAAAATAGAAATCTCCCAAGTTTCATACGAACTCGAGAGATTTCAAACTTTATCCAGGTTGGTTGGATGATAAGAAAAGAAAGGAGTTAGCTAAGTCCAAACTCTGTTATTAAAGAGGCCAATCCACCTTGGAACCCACTTCCAATAGCATTGAACTTCCACTCATTTCCATGTCTATATATTTCACCAACAACAAGAGCTGTTTCAATTGAAAAGTCTTCTCCTAAATCATATCGAACAATTTCTTCATGCGTCTCATCGTTTACAATACGGATAAAGGCATTAGAAACCTGCCCAAAATTCTGATTTCTAGAATCTGCATCATGAATGGTAACGGTAAAAACTACTCTATGGACGCCGCTAGGTACTTGGTTAAGGTTAACTAACAACTGCTCATCATCGCCATCGCCATCACCTGTACGATTATCTCCAGTATGAACAACGGAGCCATCCTCACTTTGAAGATTGTTATAGAAAATGAAACTTTTGTCGCTAAGCGCCTTCCCATTTTGGTCAACTAAGAAAGCTGAGGCATCTAAGTCAAAGTCGTGACCTCCACTATAGCGATTAGTATCCCATCCTAATCCGACCATGATTTTTGTTAATCCAGGGTTTGTTTTTGTAAGATCAATCTTTTGTCCTTTTGACAGGTTTATAACTGACATTCAAATTCCTCCTCTAAATTATTTAATATGAGCCGTAATTTTATTTCCTTTGACCGTCTTCATATTTCTTTTGAAGCTCTTCTAGTCGTAAACGACCTTGTTCTCTCATTTTGCGATTTTCTTCTTCGATCGCTTTTGTTTCATTCATCCCTCGCATAATAGTTTCCCACGTTTGCTCAATTGTTTCAATTTTAATACTAGGCTGACCTGACATCCTAGCGATATCTACACTTTGCTTAGAAATGTCATTCGCATTTCTTAATAGCATTTCGTTTGTTCGGCGATCTAACTCACTCATAGATTGCGCAACTAGATTTTGTCGTTTGGCAGAAATAGCATTGATCAGACCAGTTTTAAAAATAGGAATGGTAGTAACAAATGCAGAGTTAATCTTACCTATAAGCTTAGTATTCCCACGTTGCAGCATTCTAATTTGAGGGGCAGACTGATAGGCAACTTGTTTGGCCATTTCTAAGTCATAAATTCTCTGATCTAGAAGCTCAATGGCATTTTGAAGAGAATTCAATTCCATTAAAACAAGCTGATCGCCTTTCTCTGCCCTTTCCTGTAGGGCAGGGAGCTGCTGGCGTAATTGGTTAACCTTTAATTCACCTGCAACAATGTATTTCTCTAGCTCCATAAAATAAGTGAAGTTTTTATCGTAGAGTTCTTCAAGTGTTTGAGTGGAAGCTTTCATCTCTTTTTCATATTTCGTAATTTCAATAAAGACTTTGTCAATTTCTTTCCCCATTGTTTGATACTTGTTGAAAAGTTTTTCAATTAACTTTTCACCCTTTTTAAATACCTTGCTCAATAGAGATTGCTTTTCTACAAAATCTTTTTTATCAAACTTATCCATAATCTTACCAAGCTGTTTTAAAAGCTCGCTGGATTCTTCCATACTACTAGACTTAATCGTGTTTAAAATTCTTCCTGTGAAAGCAGAGATTTCATTTGCAGGCTCGCGACCGAACTCCAACAACTCTACTTGGTTTTTAGGATCAATTTTCGCAACCAATTGTAAAACCTGAGGATCTCTCTTCAATTGTGTTTTGAGTTCATTGCTTTCCTCTAAAAGCTGTTCTTTCTGATCCATTTCTAATTTTTCTAATTCCAACCTACTTCAACCCCTATATCATCTAAATTTTTTAAATATCTTACTAACTACATTCTCTTCTTTAAAGGGTTCATTGAAGGTTCGATCATCCATCCAGTGCAAATCAAACATACCTTCTTGAACCCACTTTTCTATATCCAAATGTCCTTGAGGATTTACTAAAATAATATCTAAACCAAGATGATGCATGATACATAGAGCGTTTGCATCCGCTCTGCTCAACTCAGGTCCTTTTTCTTCGTTATAAAGGAAGATAGTAGGAACAAATTGAGGATAATCAAATGTTTGAAACAGACGAATAACAAAGTCAGGTAAAAACATCGATTGAGAGAAAGCATATAATTGTAAATCCTCATTTGTTTCATTCCCCTGAGGGATAAGAATTGGGTCACGTACATGCTTAGCGATTGCTTCACCTATAGCAGTTTGCGTACCCGCAGGCAGCTTGCCATACGTCCACCAGTTGGAAGTTTTCATTATTTCTGGATTTAAAGTTCCGTCTGAGTTTAAAGCATTCCGGTAATGAAATACTGGATTTGTTTTTTGTTCCTTAGTAAATGGAAATTGACGAATTACATGGGTATCTTCTCGAGAAGTTAAAGAGTGCACATTGTTCCAAAAACGCTTTCGATTGCGGTCTATCCCCATGTATTTAGCAAAGACGACGGGAATGGTTACTTGCTGACTGCTTACTTGAAAGTGAGGTCTAATCATTGCTCGTTCTTTTGCTATTAAGAATGCTTCATCTTCGGTAGTTTTTAACCTTAAGGAATTGATCGAATAAGATTTAAACTGAAAGGGCTTATAAAGACCAGAATCATCGTGATGTAAAAGTTCGTTTATTTCTTGAGTAGCTCTAAAAGCCACTGTACCTGCTATTTTAGGCATCTCACTTGGAAATTCACTTGGCTTGCTAGCTATTTTGGGGAACTTAAAGGAATGTTCCTCATCTATTCCAAGTAATTGCTTTGGCCAGGATTCATCGCATGGATTAAATATGACGGTATGAAATCCATAAGCCCCTAAAAATTTTAGAAACCATCTCTCACTAGGAGTGGCATCACCGTACCAGAGGAACCCGGGCAGACCAGTTTGAAAGTCTAAGTTTTCTAAAACAGGCTCCACATGATTGAATATCCATTTAATCAGATCAATTGTAATCCGTCGGTACTCGTGATGCTGGGTTCCTTCCGTATAGTTAGATTGGAGCTGTTTTAATAAATCTATTAAAACGATTCTTATACGTCTGTTTAAATCAGCATCCTGGAGTTTTGGGAGTAAAAAATGACCTTCTAAAAAGGCAACCATCCGATTCGGAGACAGTCCTTTTTCCTGTCGATGAATTTCAAAAAGCTGATTTATGGCACGTAATTTATCAGCTGCAATATTTTTGTTCAGCGAATTAGTAAGATTAATCAGTTTGCCATCTGAATCATTTAGTTGTGTATGCAAAATAGTGAAATACTCATCTTCATCCATAGAAACACCAATATATTGGCATAATAACTGAGGGTATGTCAGGCTATCATGATCGACAGTCACCATGCTTGGATCTTCTAAAGAGTTTTTTAGCCATTTCCCAATGTCAGATGAATCCCACGATTGCATCCTTACTGGATTTAACTTCACCATGGGTTTTGCCTCCTATTAATACATATTATAACAAATATTATGAACTTTTTTTATTATTTCCTCACCTGCCAATACACCAGATTGATCGGTTACTTGGACGTGAGGTGGGAGGTGGGATTTATTTAAGATAACTTCTCCATGCTGAGGGATGAAACCATAATCAGCACTTAAAACCATATCTAAATCTAATAAAGAATCGCCTGCTGCAATTACTGTTTCTGCTTCTATTCGATCAGTTACAAACTCGAGAGCAAGAGATTTGTTAATACAATTAGGCATAACGTATAATTTTCTTCCTTGCTTAGACAAGGTGAAACCTTGCTCGAAAAAGAGTTGAGAAAGGTCCTCCAAATCCTCAACCGTAAATCTCTCTTCATCTATAATCATATACACAAACCAATTTTCTGCCTGTAAAGATTTTAAGACGGAGCCTCTTTGAATATAAGGTTCTATCTGTGAAAGTACATGGGAGACAGAGGTACAGTCGTTCTCAAGCTGTTCCTTTATTTTATCAGACCATTCCGGAATAGGCTTACCATTTTCTAGTATTACTGCTCCATTGGAGACAATGGAATATGACGGCTTCTCCTGCGGATTATACAATCTAAATAAACGTTCATATTGTTTGGTAGTTCTTGTTGTAACCGGCAAAAATTCAATGGAGGAGGAGAGCTCTTTAAAAATCTCTAATCCTTCCTTGGTCATGAATGCTGCAGGATTGTTCTCACGCCATTCCACGATGGCTAAATCTTGTTCACTTACTTCGTGTCCTCTAGATTTTTTACTATATATAAGTGTACGGTCTAAATCACTCGCAAATAGAATAGTCATTTTAATTCCTCCGATTCTATAAGCCCAATAGCACGGTAATGAAGGTCAGAGATTACTTCGATCGGTATATTTTTTTCTCGGCATAAGCTTAAAATATGCTTAACAGCTTCATCATTTTCATCTCTTAACAGAATTTTATGAGGCTTTCTTCGTAATAACGTTCGAGTAGTTTCCCCAACGCTAGGCTTCACTTTGGTTAGATCAGAGTTTTTATAATATTTGTGTGCTATTTCCTCGGCCACCTGCATGCCTAACCAGGTTCTTTCGTTCTTGACAGGGAATTCCTTAACCTTCATTTGGATAGCTTTCTCTTGAGACAAAAATTGAGCAGAGATTTGATCTACAAAAGCATTTGACACATCCTCATCCTCAAGCTCTGCATAATACTTAGCCCCATGGTAGTCTTCTGGTGACTGATAAGCGTTATTTAAAATCGTTCTACTGATTAATCCAGATACCGTAGAATTTAAAAAGGCATTAGGTATTAGGATATCTTCTCTTGTGCTATATAGGGTTGCACATCCACCGGGATCGGAAAGGACTGCAAGGTCATCGTTTAGGTGAAAGCCTTGTTCATTCAATTGTTGAATGGACTTAGTTAACTCTTTTTGAATAGCACCTTTTCCTGTCCAACCATCTACAAATTGTAAGTGATGATTAGGGTACAAACCACGAACTGTTTTTATAGCATTTTCATCGATTCCTTTTCCTCTTAAAATGGATACACTAAAATGTGGCCAATCTAAGCCTAAAAAAGTACGAGCATATCGTCTCATTAGAATTCCTACTGGGCTACCTGCCCGTGCCAATGAAATAATGACCACTTGATCGGTACCAGCATATTTGTGTACGCGTCTAGTGACAATGCCTACTAATTGAGCGATATAGCTAGAAAGCTGGTCCATAGCCTGATTGTATAAATACAGATACTCTGCTGATGGGCGATATTCTATTGGTAAGGATTCAGAATAATGATGCCCTAAAGCAAACGCTTTTTCTCGATGATCTACATTCGATTCCATTTGAACGCTGGACATATCCTTTAGTAAGAAGGTTATGTCTTCTGGTGAGTAGCTTGTCTTAACTAAATGATTAGTTTTTAGCATCTTCTATTCCACCTCTATCCGTTGGCGTTGTGAGGGATAACCATGTGATCGATCCTTTGCTTTGTAAATAGCTCAGTAAAGGAGACCAGGTTTCTTTATTTTTAACGGACTCTGCAACTACTAAGATTTGCTCAAATTCATGTGCTGCAACGTTATATAAGTATTGTTCAACATCATTTGAATCAGGCAAAATAAATTTACACTTACTTTTAATTGGATAGTGTTCTTCATTCTTTGCAAAGATTGGACTTCGAGTCGTTGTTTGGATCTTCGTATATTTACCTAGTGCTAGAGCGATACGGCTTGGAATATATATATTTTCACCTATACCTATTACAAGTGTTGGTTTATCTTTATCTAATGTCAGTTTCTCCAGTAATTTATGTATCCAGTTGTCCATTGCTGCATGGTTTTCACTCGTCAGGCCAAATCTACCTGTAAACGTGCTATAAATAGCATGCTCGCTAAAATAGGGAGCGGTGTACTGAGAAGTGGTACCATTCTCTAGAGATACATGAACTTCTTGACCTTGGAGACAAGGGATGGCTTCCTCGTTGATGGTAGCTGTATTGTGTAGCGTGAATTGACCAGAAAGAATGGAAATTATTTCGGCATGAATCCCTTTTTGTTTCATTAAGTCAGTAAAATTGTTTATATTTTCTACACTTCTCCAATCCAGAATAGACAATATTTTAAACTGTTTATTTGGGAACTTTTCGTTTAAGGATATGATTAAATTGGAAAGTGTGAGGCCAGAGGTTATTTCATCATCGACTAGTACAATCGTCTCCGCTTTCTTCAATACATTCTCAGAAGCATATACTCGGTGGGAGGTAGCATGAGAATGCTCTTCTTCAAAAACAAAAGAAGGGGAGAGATTAGTGATTTCTTCACGCGTGGTATGAATATACTGAGCCTCATCAAAATGATTAAAAACAGCGTGACCTAAACCAGTAGCAGTTTCTGCGAAGCCTATAAAGACCGTATTGGTCGGTAATTTTACTCTATATTTTAAAGAACTAAAGCTAAGTGTACGGTCAGGTTTGCCGGAATCAATCATACGTATGATATCCAATAACTGGGGGTGAGCGGGTAAACCTTCGTTTTCCATTAACATCGAAGCTAGCACTGTCCCTGTTCCTAGCGAAAGAGAAGGGTCTACCGGCAAGTGCTTCCCAAGTAGGCGACTAATAAAGAGAAATTGTCTTTTTTTATTTATTCTTACTCCCATTTCAAAAAGATTATCTGGACTAAGGTTGTACGGATTATTTTGAACATCAATGGTTAGCTTTAAATTTCCATGTAAATTATAAGTTCTTGATGTAGCCGATAAAGTCGTGTGTGGTAACATTTTCATTTAGCACCCCATATATTTCTGCTTGCGCCAGTATTTTTACAGCCCAACTATAATGAGGTTTGACCTCATTCATTTTATTTTTCGTGGGACTACTTAAAATCCCATTATTTACAAATCTATTTCCAACGATTATGCTAGCGTCGTCAAATGTCTCCTTAGAAACAGGATAGACCGCATTGACGATATCTACTTGTTTCGGGTGAATGCATGTTTTGCCGTAGAAGCCATTCAAAAGATCTAATTGAACTTCTTCCCATAAAATGTCCTTACTTTTATCATCAAAGTATTCAAACACAGGACCAGAGATTATAAAGTTATCCCCATAACGTCTAAATGTGTTTAGAATTTCTATTAGACAATTTGCAATTAATTGTAGTTCGTAAACCGTTCTATTGTATGGCCGTCTGAGGCTAAAAAGGCTAGAGAAATCTGTTGCTCCAACTCTAATGGTTAATATAAGACGTTCATAATTCAAGAAAATTGTATAAAGCTTTCGGAGCTCCTCTTGTCGAGACTCTTTATAAATAATCTCTTTTGATTCAATGATAGGCAGACCATAAAGCATAATGGAATTTTCTTGATTTAAGGATTCCAAGCATGCAAAGAAATCAATCGCATTATTCGAGTTACATTTAGGAAAAACTATACCAGTAATAAGGTCTAGGTCATTTCCCAATAGATTAGAAATTCTGCGTAACTGTTCTATGCTTCGGATTCTTATAAATAGCAGCGGAAGATCATTCTGAAGGCTAGCACGCTCGTTAATTGCTTCAGTTAAAATATGTAGTTGTTTTACCACATTATTTTCTGCTTCTGTTAAGTCGTTATCTGAAACAGAATCCTCTAAACAAATAATCACGCTAGTAAGATTTTCAAAAGATTTCTTGATTAACTTGGAAGAGAAATTACTCATCAGGCCAGGAATATATAAAGTGGCACCCATAGCAATCCCCAATTTTAGCTTATCCGTAGTTTTTGTAAATTCTTTAGGAGGTATATGAAAGAAATTATTGACTTCTTTTTCACTTAAACCCTTGAAATGTTTGATGGTAATCACTCCTTGAAAGAAGATAGGCTATAGGTCACCCAAGTTCTATAAAATGTACTCTTTGTAAAAAAAAAGCAAGGAGAAAGCCCTTGCTTTAGAAAGATTTAACTAGTTTAGGCCAAAGTCTGAAACTAATGCCCCTAATCCACCTTGGTAGCCGCTACCAATTGCATTAAATTTCCACTCATTATTGTGGCGGTATAATTCACCTACAACAACTGCTGTTTCAATTGAGAAATCTTCTCCTAAATCGTAGCGAATTAGTTCTTCCTGAGTATCAGCATTAATAATTCGTACGTATGAATTGTTAACTTGACCAAAGTTTTGACCTCTAGCCTCTGCATCATGAATAGTAATACTGAATGCAATTTTTTCTATAGAACTGGAGACGTTTGATAAGTTAATGTTAACTTGCTCATCATCGCCATCGCCTTCACCTGTGCGATTATCTCCTGTATGAACAACTGCTCCATTACTACCTGATGTGTTGTTATAAAAAATAAAATCACCTTCAGATGCGCATTTTCCACTGCTATTTAATAAGAAAACAGAAGAGTCAAGGTCAAAGTCATTTCTACCGTCATATTTGTTTGTATCCCAGCCTAGACCTACAATAATATTTGTTAACCCTGGATTGCCTTTAGTTAAGTCTACCTTTTGTCCTTTAGATAAATTAATAGCCATGTTTATTTCCCACTCCTTATAAGTATTTATTTGCTATAGATGATATATCAGTGTCTGCTGTACCTTCTCCAATAGCCGAGAATTTCCACTCTTCACCATCTCGATACAGTTCTCCTAGGAAAAGTGAGGTTTTTCCAGCATAATTATCTGAAAGATTGTAGTGCACTAATTCTTGTTTTGTATCATTGTCCACTAAACGAATAAATGCATTTTTTATCAAGCCAAAATCCTGTTTTCGTTGTTTTGCTTGGTAGATATTAACGACAAATAAAAGTCTATGAACAGAACTTGCAACTGATTTAAGGTTTACATTGATCACTTCATCGTCTCCGTCACCATCTCCGGTACGGTTATCACCCATATGTACTACACTGCCATTGTTAGAAGTTTTATTTCCAAAATATATTAATTGTTGTTTGGAAGATAATTTTCCATTTTCGTTTAAAAGCAGAACAGAAGCATCACAGTCGATAGCAGCACCACTAGAACCCCCGCCAAAAAGACTACCAAAAAAGCCACCGCTTTTTTGACTTACCGGATCCCAACCAAGTCCTACCATGACACTTTTTAAAGAAGACCTACCTTTAGTAAGATCAATTTTTTGTCCTTTTACAAGATTAATAGCCATTGATAAACCTCCCCAAATTTCTTTATTTAATAATTTTACGTAACTACCACTTAAATAGTTTCATTAAGTAAGTAATAAAGTTTTTATCGTTATTTATACTATTATATTTTAACGTGATATACGGGAAATTGGAAATATATAAGCTGATAACAGAACAATGATTGTGACAAATTAAATACGATTTCTGCTTTCTACTGAAGTTTCCAAACCAAGCTATTCAGAAGTATAAGTTTGAGTCACTTGTTGATTCATCCATCCTTTATTTCCTTTGATATTGAATAGCCGCATGCCCTAAGGTTTTAGCTGCTGTTAGCATGGCTTTTTCGTCAAAGTCAAACATCGGACTGTGATGTGGATATACATCTCCTTCGGGCATTGCTCCTGTGAAGAAAAATGTTCCTGGAATCTGTTCAAGATAGTAACCATAATCCTCACCTATCATTAAAAGGTCAGATTCCTGTACTTGCTCAACGTCAGGGATTTGTCTAGCTATATCCGCAAGGTATTCCGTTTCTTCTGTGTGGTTAATAACTGGAGGGTATCCTCTTTCATATGTGAGAGTATAAGTACAATCAGCGGTCATACAAGTTCCCTCTAAAACACGTCGTAGCTCATTTTCCATTAAGTCTCTTACGTATGGAGTGAACGTTCTAATAGTTCCACTCAATTGAACCGAATCAGCTATAATGTTAAAAGCATTGTCGGCAACAAAAGAACCTACAGAAAGGACGGCCGATTCAACCGGATTGACTCTTCGAGAGACAATTTGCTGCAGATTAACTACTAGCTGAGAAGCAGATAAAATGGCGTCTTTTGTGTCATGAGGATTAGCGCCATGGCCACCACGACCTTGAATTTTGATGATAAATCGATCGGCTGCTGCCATAATTGGACCGGAGCGATAGGCAATTGTGTGAAGGGGAGTTTGAGACCATAAATGTGTACCAAAAATTACATCTACACCATTTAAGCAACCTGCTTCTATCATCGGCTTTGCACCACCAGGGGCATATTCCTCTGCGTGCTGGTGTATAAACACGTATTCTCCACTCAGTTCATCTTTTAATTCATGTATAGTCCGGGCAAGAATGAGCAGTGTAGCTGTATGTCCATCATGTCCACAGGCATGCATTACACCAGGAACTGTAGATTTGTATGGAACCTCCTTTTCATCTTGAATCGGCAGTGCATCAAAGTCAGCACGCAAAGCGACTGTTTTCCCAGGTCGTGCCCCTTTAACTCTAGCTACAACACCATTTCCGCCTACATTGGCTTCAAAAGGTATACCAAGTTCTAAGTAAAAGTTTTGAATATATTTGGCAGTGTTAGTCTCTTGAAAGGATACCTCAGGATTCATATGTAAATACCTTCTAATTGTTACCATGTCATGAAAGCCTTCTTCTAATCTTTGAAATAAATCATTAGTCATCTTAAAACACCTCTTTTATTATTTTTTAACCAATTCCTTCTAAAAATTATAACAGATAATAGAAAGTCTATTTTAAATTATTTAAATAATCTATTTTTTATTCCGGTGCATATTTTCTTACAGAATTCACATCATACGACTGTAATAATTTATTGAAAAGGAGAAAATAAAATGATAAAAAAGATGAAGATATTAATCGCTATTCTTATAATAGGGTTCTTAACAGCATGTGGAAATGATGATGCTAAAGATGACAAAACAACAAATACGACAACGGATACTACTCAAGATGGGAATATGGATTCTAATGCAACTGTTGATACTGGGAACGATGGAGAAATTGGTGAAGAAGGAAAAGACGTTTCTACAAACGGAGATCAAAAGGTTGACGTAGCAGATGAAGTGGCTGCAAAAATTGCAGAATTGGATGAAGTAGATGCTGCTCATGTACTAGTGACAGATAAAAATGCATATGTTGCTGTTAGAGCAAAAGAAGGAACAGAGGATAACGAGGAGTTAAAAACCCGTATATCTGAAAAAGCTAAAGAAAGTAAAGGGAATTTAAATTTTGAGAACGTGTATGTATCTTTGGATCCTGATTTTGTTGGCCGTATGGAAGAGTACGGAACAAAGATTAAAGCAGGAGAGCCAGTAGAAGGATTCTTTGATGAGTTTACAGATACAGTAAAACGTGTATTTCCTGATACAGCTAAATAAAAAAGGCGAAGAGGTAATTCTCTTCGCCTTTTATCTATTTAAGACCGATATTTGCTTTGACATCCACTTCTGCATATTTCTTCTGGTCTGCTCTAGCGCCAATTAAGGCGCCTATATATCCACCCAAGAACCCAGCAGGTACTGAAAAAATTGCAGGGTTAGTTAATGGGAAAAGTGCTGTACCATTAAATAAATGTGTACCATCTGTTCCCCAAAGGTTTGGACTTAAGGAAACTAATACTAGAGCAGTTAATAGTCCGGTGACTATTGCTGTCATAGCACCAGTGGTATTGAATTTTTTCCAATAGATGGTGTAGATGATCACCGGTAAATTAGCACTTGCGGCAATACAGAATGCTAGTGAAACTAAGAATGCTACGTTCATCGTTTGTGCTCCTAAGGCTAAAACTATAGATAGAAGAGAAACCCCAACCGAAGCAAAACGAGCAGCTCTCATTTGCTGTTTTTCTGTTGCTTTGCCTTTCTTAATGATTTGTCCATAAATATCATGGGCAAACGCAGATGCACCTGATAGAACTAAACCTGCTACCACTGCTAATATAGTGGCGAAGGCAACCGCAGATACGAAAGACATGAGGATATCTCCTCCTAGTGCCTGCGCTAGTAATGGTGCTGCCATGTTTCCTGCTGAGTTTGCCGCCATAATGTCACTAGCTCCTACAAAATAAGCAGCTCCAAAACCTAGGAAAATGGTGAGAACATAGAAAATACCTACAATCCAAGTTGCATACACAACGGAAGAGCGAGCCGTCTTAGCATCTTTTACTGTGAAGAATCGCATAAGAATGTGAGGTAAACCCGCTGTACCTAATACTAATGCAATCATCATAGAAATTGTGTCCAGTCCATTCGTATACTTGACTCCAGGATTTAAGAAGTTTTCTCCTTGCTCTGTAACCGTTTTCATCTCAGTGAACATACCAAGGATATTAAAATTGAATTTCCATAATACTAAAAATGAGATAAGGACTGTCCCAATCATTAACAATACAGCCTTAATGATTTGCACCCAGCTTGTTGCCGCCATTCCACCCCAAAGAACATAAATGGTCATCATTGTTCCCACGATTAGTACAGCAATCCAGTAATCAATGCCTAGTAATAATTGTATTAACGCCCCTGCGCCGACAAGCTGCGCAATCATATAGAATAAAACAATTGTAATAGTACTAATTGCGGCAGCGCCTCGTACTTTCTTTTGATTAAAGCGTGCGTTGATCATATCTGCTAGCGTATAGCGTCCCAAGTTCCTTAAAGGTTCTGCTACGATGTAAAGTACAACTAAATACGCTACTAAGTAACCTATACTATAGAAGAATCCATCAAAACCAAAAAGTGCGATAGCTCCAGCAATCCCAAGGAATGACGCAGCAGAAAGGTAATCTCCTGCGATAGCTATACCATTTTGCCAGCCAGATAATCCTCCACCAGCAGTGTAAAATTCACTCGCAGAGTTAGTTCGTTTAGAGGCAATGTATGTGACAAATAAAGTTAATGCTACGATTCCAACAAAAAATATTAGACCAACTGTACTCATACCATTCATACATAGTCACCTGCCTTTTCCTTCTTAATGATTTCCTCAGCGTCCTTATCAAAACCCTCTGCCTTACGAACATAGATCATACATAATGTCCAGGTCATGATGAATTGAGCGAGAGCAAATACCCAGACCCAAGTTATATCTCCAATGGCAGGCTTGTTTAATATAGTTGTATAAGACGTTAAAATAGGTAAAGAAATATAAAATAGCAGAAAGAATATCGTTATCGGTAAGATAAAATTTCTTTTTTTCTTTTTTAAGGCTACAAATTCAGGGCTTTCTGCAATGGCTTCATAGTTGTAAAGTGGCGGTTCCTTTCCACTTTTCTTTGCTTTTTTAGAGTTTTTTTGAGGACTAGCAGGGCTTAATACACTTCCAGCTTTCTTTGGCATTTTCCTTCCTCCTTAAACTTTACTAGCTTTCTGAATATTAAGTTAGAAAACTGTATATTTAATAATAGGGAAAAATAATAAAAATTTCAAATAAAAATTATAATATTAAGATTATTTAGAATATTATATTAAAATAATACACGCTTATTCTTCCCATAGAAAGAGTAAAAGAATAATCTGAGAGTCACGATTTAATAGAGTTGAAATATAAGCACATTACGTTGTGTGTTTTTGGTAGAACGCTACTGTAGGCCATAGAAGGAGGATTTAGCTAAGTAAGTTGAAGTAGGGGACTAATAAAAACAGTTAAAACTTTAGTTTATTCTAAATTTAACCAATTGGAATTAGTAATTGACAATTTAAGAATTCGTTAAAAAATGCTAACATATATAAGTTGGACTAAAAAATCTAAAAGGAGGTCTGTTCATGAGTAATGTTTCAACTCTAGAAAAAACAATGCGCTGCAATTTAATGATGACGAATAATGCTCGCAAAGGAATACAGGAGTGGTCAGCTGATGAACACGACTTTTTTAATATACAAAAATCGTTTCAAGTTTACATTGAGAAACGTCCGGTTAATGCACAAGGAAATATCTCACTGTCCTTGTATTTTGATAACATAGAGAACTTAAAACTTGCAGAAAAACTGGATGGTAAGGTCGCGGTTATGGACTGTGTATTACAGAACAATGGGTTTCTTGCAACCGGATTTCATGTACGTGGATCTAGAGTACCCGTGCAAACAAATAGAAGGCTACCAGTAAATCTTTCATTTGTAACCTCAAAAAATAATGGTGCTGGGTTACCAATACAGTTACATACAAAGATAAGAGAGTTACCTGTAGCAGAGGAACGCTCTGAATATGTGAAGAAACGTATATCAAGCTGGGAAGGTTATTTAAAAATACAGGAACGAAATGCAGATATTGCGGATATAACTGCAAGCTTCTCTAAACTTGTATTTAACGAAGACTTCAGTAGGATGTCCTTAGTGGGCTGTGATGTCAACGGTAACGAGTGGAATAAAATAAGAGGGCTTAGTGTTAGCTTCAAGGGTTACCAAAATGACATTGGGGATGTATTAAAAGCAAATAGAAATAAAAACACGATTGAAATAGAGCTAAGACCAAGGATTAGGGAAATGGCAAGGAAAAATAGTCTAAACCCTAAGGCTAAAGAAGTAGTTTTTAGTAATTTTGCTACCCTTAGTCAAATACGCCGACTTCGCAAAGGTTTTGAGGATCTTCAGAATGGCTTAGCAGCCAATGTCAACCTAGAAAAAATTCTATTTGAAGACCGTCCTACTATTAGAATTACGAATAAACAAAAGGAATTGGAATTTCATAATAGGCTTAATGAATTTCAGCAGGAGGCAGTCGTTGGTGCCATGTCTGCAGAAGACTTATATGTTATTCAAGGACCTCCAGGCACGGGTAAAACAACCGTTATTTCCGAAATATGTCAGCAGAATGCTAAAGCTGGACTTCGTACTCTAGTGGCCTCTCAATCAAACTTAGCGGTGGATAATGCCCTTAGCAGATTACTTTCTAACAAAGAAATTCGTATTTTACGATTTGGTAGAACGGAGAGCATAGAGGAAGAAGGGAAAAGATTTATAGAAGAAAATGTGGGGCAGTATTGGAAGGAACAGACGCTTGCTACACTTTCTAATGCAATAGAACACCATGCTTCTCAGGAAAATCTACTAAAAGACAGACTTAATAATATTTCCTTAGAAACCAAAAGTCTTGAAGAAGAAAAGCAGCGCTTAACAGAAGCTATTGCCAAGAAAGTAATAGCACAGGCTGAGCATGATGAACGTAGTCAACAAATAAGAGCATTAAAAAAAGCCTTAGTTTCATTAAAAAAGGAACGTGAGGAAATTGAACTCACTATTCAAGGTATTGGTCCTAGAGTTCAACAACTAGCTCAGGATATAAAGGCTATGGAGCAATTCCTGGAAGCGAATCCTACAAGAGAACAATTAAGAGATCAGACAGTGCAGCTAACGAAGGAATTGGAAAGTATCCAAGCTCAGATTTTATACCAAAAATCAGTACTGTCTTTAGAAAAAGCTCAACAAGAAATAGAACATACGAGAGAACAACATCAAAAACTTCAAAAAAAATTAGGGGCACTGGAAGCTCTTAAAAAAGAAATCCTAACAATCCGTAAGGTGGATGAACTGAAAGAGCGTCTAAAGCTATGTGGGATAGTCCCATCCTTTCTCGTTAATCGTCAGATGGAGGAACTGGATACGTTAATTGAAAGTATAAAGTCCTCAAGTGATTGGCAGGATTTAAACGCTCGGTTAAGCTCGGCCATTGCATTTATAGAAAAACTTCTACAAAAGCATAAGTATCCTGTAGAGTCAGTTAAAAGCAATATGGGCAGAAGTGGTGTCGTTTTTGATTCTAACTACACGGTTAAAGAAATCCACCAATTTATGAACAGATTAAAGCATATTATGACTTCAGATGAAGAAGAGCTGACTACTGAGAAATTAGCTATTCTGCTAGAAGGACT
>JBEMAY010000001.1:42801-93263 GCA_040274765.1 Psychrobacillus sp. | reverse complement strand
ATGGCGGTCCCGACCGGGATCGAACCGGCGATCTCCTGCGTGACAGGCAGGCATGTTAACCGCTACACCACGGGACCTATGTATTTTTGTTTTAATTAAATGGTGACCCCTACGGGATTCGAACCCGTGTTACCGCCGTGAAAGGGCGGTGTCTTAACCGCTTGACCAAGGGGCCATTTAAAGATGGCTCCGAAGGTAGGACTCGAACCTACGACCAATCGGTTAACAGCCGATTGCTCTACCACTGAGCTACTTCGGAATAATTTATGTCGTTTTGTTCTACTCGACTTTTTCTATTATAGAGAGGGTTTGGACAAACGTCAACACTTTTCATCAAATTTCTTTCATTTTTTTTGAAGAACTTAAAAACAACTCCCCAAAACACTTGCCACACTTGAATTTGTGCGTATTTACTCGAATTTTCCGTCTATATAATAAGCCGCATTTTGAGCATTCGTACACATATAATTTAGTACGTTTTTGATTTTTAGGCTCTACGAGAGTAGAACAAAACCTGGGGGAATCTGTTTGTTTTAGGAGCTGACGAAAATCTGCATCTCTATGTTTATATCCTTTTCCTTCTATATGTAAGTGATAATGACAGAGCTCATGCTTGATGACTCCAATTAATTCGTTCATCCCATGCTTTTCTAAAACTAGAGGGTTTATTTCAATCATATGTGTTCTTAACATATACCTTCCACCGGTACTGCGTAGTCTTTTATTAAAATAAGCGTTGTGCTGAAACTTTTTTTTAAAAATCTTTATGGATATGTTCCTTACTAACTCACTCAATTGTTCATCTGTCACTGTACTCTCTCCTAAATAAAAGAGCCTGTCCACTGATGTTAGTCAGTGGACAACTCTAGTTAGTATTAGACTTGTTGTTCAGGTGGAAGCATCGTTAATGCAATTCTTCCTTTGTTTGCATCGAACTGCTCTACCCAAACCGTTACGATATCTCCAAGGGATACTACATCTAAAGGATGCTTTACAAATCCTTTTTTCAGCTTCGAGATGTGGACAAGTCCATCTTGTTTAACACCTATATCTACAAACGCCCCAAAGTCGACTACATTACGAACTGTACCTTGAAGCTCCATTCCTGCTTTTAGATCCTCTAATTTTAATACATCTTTTTTCAGTAGAGGCTGAGGAAAAGCTTCACGCGGATCCCGTGCAGGCTTAATCAGTGCATCCAAAATATCCTTTAGTGTGATTTCACCAATCCCTAATGCTTTACTAGTTTCTTCTATAGAAATTGTTTTTAGTGCTTCTTCTGCTTCCTTAGAACCTATTTGTTTTTTGGTTAGTCCAGCAATTTCAAGTACTTGTTCAGCTGCCTTATAGCTTTCAGGATGTATCCCTGTTGCATCAAAGGGATTTTTTGCATCGGGAACACGTAGAAAACCAATTGCCTGTTCATATGTTTTAGCTCCAAGACGAGGAATTTTTTTGAGCTGAGCTCTTGAAGTGAAGCGTCCTTGTTCATTACGCATGTTCACTACGTTCTCTGCGACTGTTTTGGAAAGACCTGAGACGTATTGAAGTAGTGACGCGGACGCTGTATTTACATTTACCCCTACCTGGTTAACAGCAGTCTCTACTATAAAAGAAAGAGATTCCGACAGTTTCTTTTGTGACACATCATGCTGGTATTGTCCTACACCAACTGCCTTTGGATCTATTTTTACTAATTCAGCCAATGGGTCTTGTAGTCTTCTTGCAATAGATACCGCACTTCGTTGCTCGACTTGAAGGTCGGGAAACTCGTTTCTTGCTGTTTCAGAAGCTGAGTACACGGATGCGCCTGCTTCATTGACAATTACGTATGCTACCTCTCCTGTCACTTCCTTCAGACAATCTACGATAAATTGCTCTGTTTCACGAGAAGCCGTACCATTGCCAATTGCAATAAGGGTGATTGGATAGTTCTTCAGATAAGAAAGAACTTTCTTTTTAGAGCCTTCAATATCCATTTTCGGTGCGTGAGGGTAAATGGCAGATACCTCTAACAGCTTACCTGTATCATCAACCACGGCTAGTTTACAGCCAGTACGGTAAGCCGGATCCACTCCAAGTACCACTTTTCCTTTTAACGGTGGCTGAAGTAAAAGATTACGTAGATTTTCAGAAAAAATGTGAATAGCCTGTGCCTCCGCTTTTTCTGTTAGCTCAGCGCGAATTTCTCGCTCTACAGAAGGCTGAATTAATCTCTTATATGAATCTTCAACTGCCAACTTAATCTGCTCCACTGCTTCACTAGTAGTATGATTAGGTATCCATTGCGCTTCCATTACCCCTACTATTTTGTCATGTGGAGTTTGAATACCCACTTTAAGTACATCCTCTTTTTCTCCACGGTTTAAGGCTAGTATACGGTGAGGCACTATTTTTTTCACTGGCTCTTCATATTCATAATACATTTCATAGACATTTTTCTCATCGAGCTCGGCTTTTTTGAGGGTTGATACAATTTTTCCGTCGGTGCGGGTAAGATTTCGTATTTGTTCACGTATTTTGGCATCATCTGCAAACTGTTCTGCTAAGATATCACGAGCACCTTGGAGTGCATCCTCAGTGGTCAACACTTCTAATTCCTCACTGATATAAGCCTCTGCCAGAATTTGAATAGATTCTTTTGGAAATCCTAGCAGTTCTGTCGCTAAAGGTTCCAAGCCTTTTTCTTTTGCTATAGTAGCTTTCGTTCTCCGTTTTTGCTTATACGGTCTATATAAATCCTCTACTCGTTGAAGGACAGTGGCGTTTTGAATAGAAGCGGAAAGTTCTTCGGTAAGCTTCCCCTGTTCCTCTATTAATCGTAGTACTTCCTCTTTGCGTTGTTCGAGCTGCTGGATATAATGATAACGATCTTCTATTGCTTTTATTTGCACTTCATCTAACGAGCCTGTTTGTTCCTTACGATATCGAGCTATAAAAGGAACAGTGTTTCCTTCTTCTAATAATTTAATTACTTGCTCTGCTTGAGAAGTTTTAATACCCGTTTCTTTGGATACGAGCTGTAACATTTTCTTTAGTTCCAAAACAAACCCATCCTTTCTATCTAACCTTTATTTTACCATATACAGAACGCAGCAAAGAAGCTTACCCCTTTAATTATGAGAGTAAGCTTCCTACAATGAATGTGGCGTCATCGCCATGTTCTATTTCTTTATAAACTGTTTCGTACAAACATTTTGTTCCGCTAGACTCCTTAATAGTAGATTTCGGACTCTTCATCACCACTCCGTCAGAATGTAAGAGGAACAGATCATCCTTTGCACAAGGATAAGTTTGAGTATTAATCTTTTGCTTTCTTCCCGAGAGATAGCCCATGACTGGCAATGGATAAATCATTTTTCCTGTAGAGCGTTGATACATATAAAACTTTATATTGCCCACACAGCTGTAAGATATAGTTTGAGCCTTATAATCAATTTTCACGAGAGCAACTGCCGCCCCTCGTTTTTGAACCATATGCTCATTGCATCTCATCAATAAGTTATCCAATGTTTCTTCGGGATATTTTTCTAAAATATCTGGTATGACATCTGCAGATTCTTTCGCTACTGGACCGTTCCCTAATCCATCTGCAATGGCACAAAGCATAAAATCTTCATGTTTTGATACATAGTAAGTATCACCAGACTCTGCATTCCCTGACTTTGCTTCTTGAAAGACTAGCAACTCGACTTTTTCATCTGAGTAGTTTATCAATTTACAATTCCACCTGACGATAATATTGCCTCTTGTAATTTCTTTATAGCTTTGCGTTGAATTCTCGATACATGCATTTGCGAGATACCGAGACGGTCGCCTGTTTCTTTCTGACTCAGCTGCTCCATGTATGTAAGTAAAATAATTTCTTTTTCTCTTTCAGACAACACATTAAAAGCTTCCGCTACAAGTAAGCGCTGATCAGTTTTTTCAAATTCTCCATCTGTCTGACCAATTACGTCAAACAAAGTAATAGTGCTACCATCTGCATCGGATTCTAAGGAATGATCCATCGACAGTGCTTGATAGCTTTTGCCCATTTCCATTGCTTCGAGAACATCCTCAACTTCTACATCAAGATAATCTGCAATTTCTGGGACAAGAGGAGATCTTTGAAACTCAGTTGTTAGCACTTCTACAGCCGATCTAATACGTGGGCCTAATTCTTTTATTCTTCTGGGCACATGAACTGCCCATGTTTTGTCTCTAAGGAACCTTTTAATTTCCCCTATAATCGTCGGGATGGCAAAGGCTTCAAAGTTTTTACCAAAGGATGGATCGTATCTTCTTATGGCTCCCAATAGACCAAGCATTCCTACTTGAACAATATCCTCATGATGAGACTTACCATTTGAGTATTTACGAGCAATCGACTCAACCAAACGCTCATAGTTTAAAACGAGATTTGTTTGAGCCTCTTCACTTTCTGTCGTTTGATATTCTTTAATCCACTTTAATATTTGTTCCTTTGACTCTTTAGGAAGAGATGTGTTCGACATTATCATCCACCTGCTTTACTCCGACATGCTTTGTCATGAATACAGTTACGCCCTCTTGGTGATGAACTTTTACCTCGTCCATTAAAGTTTCAATAAGGTATAAGCCAAGCCCTCCTTCACGTAAGAATGATCCTTCCTCTAAATCATGGTAAGGTCCCACTTGCGCTTTTGTTTCCTCAAAGTTAAAACTCTTTCCATGGTCTGCAATCATAATTTCGATTCGATCAGTATATAGCGCACAACCAATTACTACTTCGCCGTCCTCATCTTCTGCATAAGCATGCTGAACTGCGTTAGTAATTGCTTCACTCGCAGCAATCTTTAAATCTTCGATATCATCATACGAAAAGCCCATACGATTCGCTAATCCTGATATTGTAAGACGTGCAACACTTACATATTGAGGCTTTGCAGGTAAACGAATTTCCACATAATCAAACGGTTTCATCTATTTTCACCTCTTCACTCGCTTGAATGTCCATAATGTCCCCTAACCCAGTAATATCAAACAATCTTTTAAGGCGAGGTGAAAGTCCAGTTAATTCCATATGGACATTTGACTCCTTAGCACTTTTATAGAAACCTACAAATACACCTAATCCAGTACTATCCATATATGATACGTCTGTTAAATTTAACTCGACACGTAAATCTTCTTTTAAATTGATCTCTGAAAGCTTTTCTCTTAATATAGGTGCTGTGAATGCATCAATCTCACCTTTAATAATTCCTTTGACACGCATTTCTTCTTCGTGTAGTTCTACTGATATGTTCATAATCAACTTATCCCCCGTTTTCACTATATATACGTATCTATACCACGATACGTTAATTGTTAAACATTTTTACAGTGACTTCTTGAAAATGACTAGAGTAAAATCATCACGTTGTTCAAATTCCTGCAATTCCTCTAGCTTATGAAATACATACTCGACCATTTCTTGAGCTGGCTTATCTTTAACGCTTTCGATAATATTTAGTATTATATTTTGGTCAATAAAGCCTTCCTTTGAACGACATTCCGTTACACCGTCTGTCATCATTACAATAAAATCATCTTTTTCTAACGTAATAGAATGTTGTTCATATTTGACATTAGGAACCACACCAAGCAATAACCCTTTTGCTTGAAGCTCTTTAAACTTCCCTTTCTGAGCACAATAGAACAAAGGTGGCTCATGTCCTGCTGAAGCATAAGTGAATTCACTCAATGAAGTATCGTATGTCCCATAAAACATGGAGATAAACATTGAATCACTAACACTTTTTTCAACAATTCGATTGATGATATCCAACACAACCACTGGATCTGTATTTGGACCGTCCAAACTATCCATCCCATATTTTATCATGGACATACAAAGAGCCGCGGGTATCCCCTTACCAATAACATCCGCCACGGCAATGCCTATAGCATGATCATTACTCAAAAAGTGAGTGTAATCACCGTTCATTTCTTTTGCCGGCACAGAAATTAACCCTATATCCAAGTTGTTCATGTTAGGAATCTTGGATTTAAGCAGGGTTTGTTGGACATTAGTAGCCAATTCCATTTCCATTTTGAAGTTTTGTTGTTTTTCAATAAGGGTTTGATGTTCTTTTAAAGCCAAACCATATCTAATCATAACTTCTATTAAGAAATCAAAGGAATGAGAAACCTCTTCCGGTAAATCAGGTATAATCTCTTCAAGAGAAGCCTTATGTATACTGATTACTTCCTCCGGAGAAATATTTTTTTGTATGAGCTCTCGACTCACATTTTGCCCTTTGTACAGATTATGCTCCGTTTGACTTAGCGTATACTGTCTCAAAATTTCCTTATATTGTTTCTTAAATTCTTGAGGCATTTATTTTACCCCCTATCTTAACCACTTAGTTGCGGTAATTGTTGTCCCATCTCCAACTACAGTCTCGATTTTGAAATCGTCCATTAGTCGTTTAACTCCTGGCAATCCTGCTCCTAAGCCTCCAGAAGTGGTATACCCATCTTCCATTACTTTACGTACATCAGCAATTCCAGGCCCTTCATCAGAAGCAATTATTAAAATACCCTTTAGATTACCTTCTACAATTTGTTTAATTTCTATATTCCCTTTTCCAGCGTATAAATATATATTTCGAGCGAGCTCGCTAATAGCGGTAGTAATTCTAGCTTGGTCTACTGTTCCGAAACCAGCATCTTTTGCTTCGTTTCTCCCCAGTTGCCTTGCAGCTACTATATCCCACTCACTTATAATGTGAACTGAAGACGTCATATTCATAATGGATTAGTCCTCCAATTCTCGTTCAAGTTTTTCCAATCCATTTTCTAAGTCTAAAGCAGTTACTACATTCTCAAGTCGAATTCCTAGCTCGATTAATGTGATGGCAACTGCTGGTTGAATTCCCGTTATCACTACTTTAGCTCCCATTAAACCAGACATATTAATAACGTCTCCAAGAACTTTAGCGATAAAAGAATCAATAAAATCAATCGGTGTTAAATCTAGAACTACTCCTCTAGCAGCTGTTGTATGCAGCTTGTCCAATAAATCTTCTTGAAAAGACAAAGCTGTTTGATCATCTAGCTCCCACTGTATGGATACAATTAGACAATCCCTTAACTTTAAAATTGGAATTCGCGTCATCATTATGGTTTCACCTCAACTATCGCTCTATTTGTTAATGCCAATGCTTGTTCCACTCCACGTTGCAAAGTACTTGTTGTCGTAAAATCATTTAAATTAATACCAAGCGTAACAATTGTCTGAGCAATCTCTGGGCGAATTCCGACTAAGAAACACTTCGCTCCTACTAAGCGTACTGCATCAGCAGCCTGAATAATATGATGCGCGACCATCGTGTCGACTACAGGGACTCCTGTAATATCCAATAACACTACCTCTGCACGATGTTTTACTACACCTTGCAGTAAGTTTTCCATTATAAGCTTTGCACGCTCTGTGTCAATTGTTCCAACCAATGGCATTACTGAAATCTTTTCAAATACAGGAATAAGAGAAGCCGAAAGTTCCTGTAATGCTATTTTTTGTAGGTTCACTGTTTTTTCCCAAACAACGGAGTAAGCTTCTACAATCGTATGAGTAAGAGGCGTTAGCCAATTGTTCAAAATAGAGCGATAAGATTTATAATTATTTTCATTTAAATGTCCGGCACTTTCCATATCCTCATAGATAACTTCTGTAAAGTTAGTCAATGATTTTAAAACAAAAGATATAGACCATCCGTAGCGCACAATTTGTTCGGAAAAGTCGTTTAGCTTCCCTGTATAAATTTCCTGATCCTCAGTAAGACTCGATATCATTAATTCCCCAAATTCGCGTGCAGTATGGTCAATAACTTGATCTGACATAATTTGAAAAAAACGGTCATCTTTTTCGTCTTCCATTCTTACTTTCCATTTTTCCAATATTATATCGATATTATCGCGAATGTATGTAGCAATTTGTTTATTCATTTGGTTGTTCCCAGCTCCTCATTATTAAATGGTAATTATATTGTAACGAATCTTAAAAGATTTTACATCTATTAATATCTTTGCAGAATTTTTTAGCTTGCCCAATCGCAACATAATCTTCTCCAAACTTAGCTATATAAATCATTTTCATATTAAACTTTTTAAAATTAATCAAGTAAAGTTTTTACTAATGTCACTCAATTCGGTGTTTTGTCTGTCACACACCTCTTCTACCTTAATCAATGACTTGGAAAAGCTCATGTCTACCCTATTTGCTAAATTAATCATATAAAGAGAAAACAAAAAAACACAATGCGTATTTGTCGGCTACACATTGCGTCTTGTCTATGTATTTAAAATTTTACGATGCCTAAACTGATACCTAGTGCATGATCCACTTCTTCCATTACATCTTCATCTAAATGTGTAATCTTATCCGTAAGCCTAGACTTATCAATCGTTCGTAATTGTTCTAATAATATAACTGAATCACGTTCAAAATCATACTCTTTTGCATTGATTTCCACATGTGTTGGCAATTTCGCTTTTTGAATTTGCGCGGTAATTGCTGCTACAATCACAGTTGGACTAAACCGATTTCCGATATCATTTTGTATCACCAATACGGGTCTGGTTCCACCTTGCTCAGACCCGACTACTGGTGATAAATCTGCAAAAAAAACGTCCCCACGTTTTACGATCAAGTTTTCATCCTCCACTTACGAGTCGCTCTGTCGTATGTTGTGCTTCATATTCCGCATGCTGACATTCCGTACATATGGATAAGTTAATATGAGACATCTCAACATAGCCTTTCATCATAGCTTCTCTTATAAGATTTGCCTGGCCTTTCTTTATATATTCATTTGCATGTACACGAGCAACGCTTTCCCTATTTGGTAATGATTGTTTAACTTTCTTTCCCTCATTACCCATTTGCATTGGAATCTCTATAAGCGTTTCTTTTTTCTTTTTATCACTTACCACAGCAAACACCTCCGACAAAACATTTCCCTATCTGACAATATACTTCATCTTACCATTACTGGGCGTGAAATAAAAGACATTATAAGAAATGGTTAGACAAATTATGCATGAAGAACTACGTTTTGTCGACAGTTTACTTGTGATAAATTCTAGGTATTCTAGTAGATAAGGTACAGCATACTTCATATGGAATCGTTTGAAGCGTTTTTGCCCATTCTTCAACCTCGATTTCCTCGTTTCCTTGTTTTCCTATTAAGACAACTTTTTCTCCGACTTTCATTGGACCATCTAGACGTATCATACATTGATCCATACAAATCTTCCCAACAATTGGCATTCTTTTACCTTTCACTAGAACATGCTCTGTATGGAGGTTTCTAAGGAGTCCATCTGCATAGCCAATTGGTAATGTACCAATCCATTCTTCGGATTTAGCAGTATAGGAAGCACCATACCCGATTGAGTCTCCCTCTTTAACCTTCTTTACATGTATTATTTCGGTATGCAAAGAAAGAGATTTTTCTAAAGGAAACGGTAGATGATTGTTCAAAAACGGTGAGGGTGCAATTCCATACATAGATATACCGAAACGAACTGCATCCCAGCTTTGACTAGGGTGTTGCAGCGCAGCAGCGCTATTAGATGCGTGAATCATGGCAGGCTTCTGTTCAAATAACTCTAAAAAGGAGGTAAACTTTTTAACTTGCATATTAAAATATTCGTGATCCTCATCGTCTGCTGTAGCAAAGTGGGTATAAGCACCTTTAATCTCTAAGCTACTAGACTCCTTAATATAAATTAAAGCTTTTTTCAGTTCCTCTTTATCTGAAAATCCTATTCTCCCCATGCCACTATCTATTTTAATATGGACTTTTACTGGAATTTTAAACTCTTTTGTAGCAAGAAGCCATTCATATGAATAAGCTGTAAGTGTAATATTCTGGGCGTGTGCCTCCGGTAAAAAAGAAGGAGGTACAGCTCCCAAAACAAGGATCTCTGCTTTGATGCCAGCTTCTCTTAAATGTAATGCTTCTTCAGGAGTAGCAACAGCAAGCATAGACGCACCTGCTTGAAGAGCGGCACGTGCCACCTCCAAGTCTCCGTGCCCATATGCATTTGCTTTTACTACTGCAATGATTTCAGTTAAAGATGGTAAATTTTCTTTTAACCTTTTTATATTAGTTTGTATGGCTAGTAAATCTATTTCAATAAACGTTGGTCTATATAGCTTTTGCGACATTATGAACCCTCTTCTTCCAAGTCTTTAAAATTATTATGCTCCTTGAAAGAAGAGGTCGTCAACCTATAATCACTTCAACTCAGAAACTGTCATGGAAGCTGCTACCTCTATCATTTCCTCTTTAGTTAGTGAGGAGGAGGCGATAAAGAAAGACATACCATCTTGTTCCCAGCTAATGGATTGATCTGTAACCGCTCCTATTGCCACACCTAAATCTACTGGATCACCAGGCGCAAAAACGGGAATGGTAGAAGGCATTGATGCATCGCTCAATTGTTGGATAACTGTAAAATCCTTGTCTCCTCCACTAAACGTCAACACTACTCGTTTTTGGTTTTCTAGTTGTATAACCTTCTCTTCCATTAGATGAGTATCTTCCCACTTAATCACTGGGTAGTGCGTTTCAAAATCTCTATTTTCTAGCTCTGCTGAAGCCTCGACTGTATCACCTTCAGCCTGAGCAGCTGGTGTTTGTTCGATTTTATAGTCTCCGGCAGCACGAGTCTTACCTAACGAGACTTTGTCAAACTTAATATGAATTTGTTCTTCTTGATTTTCGTTTAATATCGAAACGTCTGTTGGTAACAACGTCTTTTTATCGATATAGATTTTTTGAGTTGGTAGCATATTTTTGTGATTATTAGTAGTTTTGGCTTCAAATACATATTTATTGCCTTCTTCTTTAAATGTAGCGGTTTTGTCTTTTTTAATGTCCTCTGCTAACGACCCGATTAAATATGCTTGGCTATTTTCTGAAGGCCACTTACTTTGGAATTTGTAAGTTTTGTTAAGGGCTGGTGTAACTACAAACACACCTTCAGCATTACGTACAATCATTTGTGTGTTTTCTGCATTTGTATCAGAAACTTTGACACGATAAAAGTCTGGTTTAGTATGCCAAACTTCCACATTATAAACTCTTGGCTCTGCACCTGTTAGAATACTCATTTCTGCTGTTAGTTCATAACCCTTTGCGTCACTCCATTTGTTACTCAACTTCTTTACTACGTCTTCTTTCGATTCAGCTCCACATGCAGAGAGTACCAGAATCATTGCAAATAAAACTACCAGTTTAGCAACTAGGCTCTTCAATTTTGTCCACCCTTTCTATTATCACTGCCTTCGTTCATTGTATGTAGGTGGACGACCGGTTATGATTGAAGAATTACTTGTGCAGCAGCATAATCTTTTGTGTGAGTTATTGAAACAAAGCCATTTATAGGCTTTTCCTTAAAAAAAAGTATAGGTTTCCCAGAACTTTCTTTTAAAATTTCTATATCTTGAAAGCTGCAATCTTTCCCAATACCAGTACCTAAAGCTTTAGAGAAAGCTTCTTTCGCAGCAAATCTCCCTGCTAGAAATTCTATTTGCCGAGCACCAGATAAGGTGTTCATAAGATCTTTTTCTTTTTTTGTTAAAACACGTGTAATAAACTTTGGCGATTTAATTGAAATGGATTCTATTTTTTTTATTTCCGTTATATCTAAGCCTATACCAGTAATCATAAACGTTCTTCCTTTCCTATATCACCTTTACAAGATATACTATTAATAAGAAATTTGAGGTGAGAGTATGTTTTCCAGAAGAGAAAGCTTTAAACAATACATAAAATTATATCCGATTGTTTCCACTTTAATAGCCATCAATATTTTTATCTTCCTTTTAACTATTATACCGGTTTATGGGATCTATTTGCGGTATATGGGGATGGGGGTTAACCTGCTTATTGCTGATGGTGAGTATTGGAGACTAATTACATCCATGTTCCTGCATTCAGGGTTCGCTCACTTACTATTTAATATGTTCTCCTTATATATCTTTGGTCCTGAGTTGGAGCAGCTTGCTGGTAAAGCTAGGTTCTTAACAATTTACTTCTTATCAGGCTTCATGGGTAATGTAGCAACTTATTTGATACATGACTGGAATTATGCTGGACTTGGAGCAAGTGGGGCAATATACGGAATTTTAGGTGCTTTTGCCGCATTAGTTTATTATACTAAACACTTATATCCGCAGCTAAGACAGATTATTATCCCAATTCTTGTAATCGGCGTCATCCTTTCATTCTTACAACCAAATGTAGGAGTGACGGCACATCTCGGCGGCTTAGCCACTGGCTTTATACTTGGTATGGTTTATTTTCATCCTAAACGAATTACCTCTTGGAAGAAAAAGAAGAACCCATACAAGGTAGTAAAGTAACTAATAAATCTCAAAGAAAAGAACAGCCCTTATTCGGACTGTTCTTTTTCTATATCTATTTTAGGTTTTCTTATTGGCTCATACCAGCTTAATAGTTTTTCAGAATGTACCCTTTCGATATGGGGGATTACTGTTTCTGCCCCACCGACCCCAGACTTTATAGTTACTACGATAGATGCTACGTCTGACTTCTTCTGAAAATACGTGGTTCGAGCTGTCATCGACTGAATTCTTCTCTTCTCCATCCAAACAGTCACTCTACTAAATAATCGGTATTGGGCAACTAACTGCGTCTCTTCTATATAAAAGCCTGCTGTCCTCTTCTGCCACAATCCTAAACCAAAGCTTGCTGGGACTAATAGAAGCGATAATAGTCCATATGGATAAAAGAAGTAAATGACTGTAGCCGCTATAGGTAAAATCCACAGTAAATCTAAACGATAGAAGAATTTCCTAGACTTACTTGGTACTCTTTCAAAACTAGGCTGCATTTGAAAGTCTGGAAAAATCTCTGCTAATATTGGATAAATCTCTGATTTTTTTATTAACGGTAATAGACGAATGGTTTCATCCTTTTCCGCCATTGACCCTCCTGCACTATCTACAGTTACCGTTGCATATCCTGTTAGCTGTCTAAGAGGATTTTCTACTAAGCGTACTCCTTGTATACGTGATAAGGGAATAGTAATTTTCTTTTTCTCTAAAAGACCTCTAGTTATTATAATCTCGTCGTCTTCTATCTTTATTGTAAAGTCATAATAGTTAATGAAGGTTAACAGAACTGAAACTATCCAAGCCATAAGTAAGACCGCGAAAATTATCAAGACTACCATGAGTACTCCAAACTTGATAAAGATCATAATCTCGTTATAAATTGCTTCGTAGGGAATAAATTCAGAGAATTGAGATGCAAATACCGCAAGACCAGAAAAGAATACGCCAACCCCTCCTGAAGTACTAGCTAGGACGAGAAGATCCTTTGTAGACATCCGAAAAATTGGTTTCTTTTCTTCAATAATGGTCTCTTCAATTTCCGAGCCCTCTTCTATAATTGGAGTGCTTTGGCCTTTAGCAAGCATGATTTCTTTCTTTATTTGCTCTGCAGCTTCCTTTGTAATGGCAGTAAGCTCAGCGTCTGCCTCCTTTGTAGGCCCACCGCCTGCTGTCTCCACCTTTACTTTGACCAATCCAAAAGGTCTATGGAAAATACCTTCCGTGTAGTCGAGACTCTGAATACGCTCGAAAGGGATATATCGCTTTTTCTTTACAAACAATCCATATTCTATTCGTAATTCCCCATCTTCAAACCAATAGCGAAATCTTTTCCATTTAATGATTCCACTAATGAGCATGAACAAAAGTAGTACTCCGTATATACCATACGTGAAAAGTCCAGACCAAAAGTTTGCGTCATCTCCAAAACCATTGACTAACACTAAAACGATCAATGGTAAGATCATTTCCTTTAAGACCTTAACAAAATTTATAAGAGCAGAAATCGGGTGAAGTCTATACTTTTCCTTAGACATCTTCTTCCGCCACCCTTGCTAGTACAGAAATTCTTCCTCGCAGTTCATCCGCTTCTTCCGTTATTAACGCAGGGATTGTATGGCTTGTAGCAGCCGTCGAGATTGTAATAGCTGCCAAGTCATACTTTCGTAAAATTGGTCCTTGCTCCGTGTCTACATGTTGAACTCTAACCATTGGGACTAGCGTTCTCTTCACAACAAACAGCCCATGCTGAAGCTCTATTTCCTGGTCCCTTACCTCGTATCTCCATCGGCTCCATCTAACCTTAGGAAATAAATAAATGAATAGATACCCAAATAGCAATACTACTGCTCCTGCAACTATGTATAACCAAATATAGTCCCCCGTAAAATAATTGATTACGCCTGTTCCCACACCTAATAACAGAACGACTAGGGTTTGTATGATGCCATAAATTCTCCATACTCTTAAACCTTTTATGGATATTCGATTTATCGGTTCTTTTCTCATTATCATTCACCTCTTCTTATTTCATTGTATACGAATATAAAACAAAAATGTTTCAACTTTATGGCTTATATGAATAAATTATTATAATTCCTTTTTATAGCAAGTAACAAGAAGTGTGACTGAAAATACTTTTATATAAGTATGTAGAAATGATTTTCGCTTTCGGCTGACCTTTCCTCGGGGGGAACGAAAAGCCATCATCCATCGCTTAAATATAAAAAAGGTGAACCCAACAAAGTGGATTCACCTTTCAAAATTATATGATTATCCTTCGTTACGTGGTGTACGAGTTCTTGTGCTACGTTGTGTAGAACCGTCACGAGGACCACTGCTACGACGACCACTTGGACGAGAACCGCTTCCTGAACGAGAAGATCCGCGATCACTTCCTCCGCGTGATGATGAACTACGTCCACCTCCGCCGCTACGGTTACCTTTATATCCACCGCCACTGCGTCCGCCACCGCTACGCTCTCTACGAGCAGGTAATGGGCGTTCTTCTGAAAGTGAAATTGGTGAATCGTCTGGCTCTTTTGTCATTGATTTGATTGCTGCTGCAACCACGTCAACTGCTTCATGCTTTTCAAGCATTTCAGCTGCAAGTGTACGATAGTCACCTAAGTCATTTTTGTTAATAATTTCAGTAAGAGCTTCAATTGCAACACGCTGTTGTCCCATCAATGCTTCATCTGAGCTTGGTGGACGAAGAGCTGTCATACGTTTTTTCGTAGTGTCTTCTACAATACGCAGGTAACCCATTTCTCTTGGTGTAACGAATGTAACCGCAATACCACTTTTACCAGCGCGTCCAGTACGACCGATACGGTGAACATAGCTTTCTGGATCTTGTGGAATATCGAAGTTATAAACGTGAGTAACGCCTGAGATATCTAATCCACGAGCAGCTACGTCAGTTGCAACAAGAATATCAATTTTATTTGATTTGAACTGTTTTAAAACAGACATACGCTTCGCTTGGCTTAAATCTCCATGAATTCCTTCAGCTAAGTAACCACGGATGCTTAGGGCATTTGATAGCTCGTCTACACGACGTTTAGTACGTCCAAAGATAATTGCAAGCTCTGGTTGGTGTACATTCAATATTCTAGAAAGGAAATCGAATTTTTCACGCTCAGTAGCTTTTACATAGAACTGCTCAATATTTTCAACAGTCATTTCTTTAGATTTAATCTTAACTTCTACTGGATCTTTCATGAATTTATCAGCAATTTTACGAATTGGTCCCGGCATAGTAGCTGAGAACAATAGTGTTTGACGATTATCTGGAACACTTTCTAAAATTGTATTGATATCATCAATGAAGCCCATGTTTAACATTTCATCCGCTTCGTCCAAGATTAGCGTTTCTACTTGGTCAAGCTTTAAAGTACGACGGTTAATATGGTCAAGAATACGACCAGGTGTACCAACGATTACTTGTGGCTTATTTTTAAGTGCACGGATTTGACGGCCAATTTCTTGTCCTCCGTAAACAGAAAGTAAACGAACTTTTTTGTCATAGCCTAATTTATATAGCTCTTCAGAAACTTGAATTGCAAGCTCACGAGTTGGAGCAATAATTAAAGACTGAATGTTAGGGTTTTTAGGATCAATCTTTTCAATCATCGGAATACCGAAAGCGGCAGTTTTACCAGTACCTGTTTGTGCTTGGCCAATGATGTCGCGGCCTTCCATAGCATGTGTAATAGTACCTTCTTGGATTGGTGTAGCTTCTTCAAATCCCATTCGTTGTACGGATTTTAATGTAGAAGCGCTAATATTTAATTCTGAAAAATTTGTCAAAATTTTAATCTCCTTTGTGTTCTGTTTTGACAAATGGTTACATTTTCAGATGAAATTGCGGCAAATTCGAGCCTATACGAGGAACGTTTCCGTTACTTAAAATTCTCTGTGGTTTCAATCAGAGGGGTCTAATATAAAGGGAAAGCCCGGTCTTTTGCCGAGCGGTTCGTTAATTCTTACGTAAACAAACCGTTATGTTCAAAAAAAAGTACTCTTCAATAAATGCTGAAGAGTCTTCGCACAAAATGTATCCATTGTTCTAAACGTAGTATAGCATGCAATTGCCCCAGTTGCAATGAATTAGAATTTAAAGTCAGTTGTTAGTATCAACTCTTACATTTCTTCCCTTAAAAAGGTAAGAGCTTGGGGGAACCAATCCTGACAATCATCGCTATAACAAATATGGTGCTTCCCGTTTTCCGAAAAAATGAGCTGCTTGTTTGTTGAACGAATATGGTCAAATAAGTAAGGAGCTGTCGAAAATGGAACGATCCCATCCTTCTTTCCCTGGATTAAACATACTGGAATTGTGATTTGATCATAATAGGGTTCAACCATCTTAACCACTCGAACAAATTCTAAAGCTGCCTGTATTGGAGTTGCACGAAGTTTATTACTATAGATTTGAAAGAGCGTATTTTCTTCTGCTTTACCTTCAACTATATTTTTTGCGACGTCTCCTATATCATGTAGCAACTGTGTTGGATTTATGTATTTTGCAGCAGCACTTAATAAAACCAATCTTTCAATTTTATAGCGTAGAGCCAAGTAAATGGCAATAATCCCGCCCATGGAAAAACCAACTATAAACACTCGATCTACTTCTTTTTGAAGTAAACGCAGCGCCTGCTCAGCCGCCATCATCCATGATTCTGCTGTTAGGTTTTTTAATTCTAGTGTTTCCCCATGGCCAGGTAAAGTAGGAACTACAATTTTCCAGTTTGTATTTACTTTTAGGTAGTCTACATAAGGTTGAACCTCGTAAGGACCTCCAGTAAAGCCATGTAAGCAAAGTACCCCTGTTTTCATGTCATCCCTACTCTCTACTATTTTTGAAAGGGTTCAATTACCTTTTCTAACTTCATTCCCCTTGACCCTTTAACTAAAACAATAGATTGATCTGTTATTTTCGATTCTAAGAAGGAAATAAGCAATTCGTAATCATTTTCCGCCCATATAAGCTGTTGTTCATCGAATTGGTCGGCTAAGCGGGCATTTAGCCATTTCATACGTGGTCCAAATAAGCAAACACCTGAAAATACATCATTGGATATATACTCGGCAATTTCCTCGTGGAAGTTTTTTTCATTCGGTCCTAGCTCCAGCATATCTCCAAGGACTAGCCATTTATCTGTTTTAATAGTCGATTTTTCTAAAAAATGAATAGCAGCTCTCATAGAAGTTGGCGCCGCATTATATGCATCGTTAATAAAAATACTACCATTCTTAGTTTCAATTACCTGCATGCGCATATCGGTTAGTACGATCCGTTTTAAAGCATCTCGCATCTGTTGACTCGACAAACCTATTTCTTTCCCTACAAGTAATGCTGCCAACGTATTCTTCACTTGATGCTCCCCTAAAATGGGTATAGACATTTCTTGATTTAGCTCTCCATTTACAATAAAACTGCTTCCATGTTCAGTAAATGTAACTTGTTCAATACGTAAATCGTTATTATTTCCTGTACCAAAGGATTTAGTATTTAAATCTGGTACATTCGAAACAAATGGTTTTAAAAGAGGTTCATCCCCATCATAAACGAATAGCCCATCCTTATTTAAACCAGCTATAATTTCAAACTTTGCTTTTGCAATTCCTTCACGAGAACCGAGATCCTGCATATGTGCTTCCCCGATGTTAGTGATCACCGCATAGGTTGGCTTTGCCATATTGGAAAGGAATTCTATTTCACCAAACGAACTCATTCCCATCTCCAGTACTGCATACTCAGTGTCCTCTTCTAAGGAAAGAATAGTTAAAGGAAGTCCTAATTCATTATTAAAATTCCCCTCTGTCTTCTTTACTCGATAATAAGGAGCAAGCATTCCTGCAATTAGATCCTTTGTAGAGGTTTTACCATTCGAGCCAGTGATTCCTATGAAAACGGTGGATAGCTCTTCTCGATAAGCTCTAGCCATTTGTTGAAGTGCCGCTTCACTACTGTCTACAAATAACAAAGGAACATTCTTAGGAGGATTAGGCTCATCCTTTAACCAAAATGCTGCCGCAGCTCCTTTATCAAATGCCGCCTCTACGAATTTATGACCATTTACATTCTCCCCTCGAAAAGGGATAAATAGATCACCTGACTTTAATGTACGTGTGTTAATAGAAACTCCAGTCACTAATGGATTCATAGATGGTTGTTCTAAACCTAACCATTTTGCGATATGTGCTAATGTTTTTTTCAACTTAGTCACTCTCCATCCTTCGAATGTTCAAGTTGCTGTTTTTCCTCGTATCGTTCAATAGCTAGGGATATTAGTTCCTCAATTAGATCTGAATAGGAAAGGCCCGAAGCCATCCAAAGCTTAGGATACATGCTAATTGGAGTAAAGCCAGGCATCGTATTTACTTCGTTGATAAGCACTTCTTCTGTGTCGGTAACAAAGAAATCTGCACGTACTAAACCAGAACAATCTAATACTTTGAATGCACGGATTGCTGCATCCTCTAATGATTTTTGCAATCTATCTGAAACGTTTGCTGGGATTGCATAATTTGTTGTACCATCTATATATTTTGCAGAGTAATCATAGAAGTCTTTTGTAGGCAATACTTCACCGGCTACTGAACATTTTGGAGAATCATTTCCTAAGACACTCATCTCTATTTCACGGGCTACGATGCCTTGCTCTACTAAGATTTTACGGTCATATTTAAACGCCAGATCGATAGCTTTTATAAGCTCTTCGCGATTGTTTACCTTTGTAATTCCAACACTGGAGCCTAGATTAGCTGGTTTGACAAACAATGGCCATTTTAAGCTTCCCTCAATTTTTTCAAGTAAAACGATTTGATTGTTTTTCCACTCTCGTCGAATGAAATGAACAAACGGAACCTGTTTTAAGCCAGCTTGGGCAAATAGCTGCTTCATGACTACTTTATCCATTCCAGCAGCAGAAGCTAAAACTCCATTTCCAACGTAAGGCAAATTTAATACTTCTAGTAATCCTTGAACTGTTCCGTCTTCCCCGTTTGGTCCGTGAAGCAATGGAAAGATCACGTCTAATCCTTCATTTCCTTTTGCAATCTCAAGGTTTTGGGTAGTATTTTCAATAGGTAGGAAGCTTGTTATATCATTCGCTTTTCCTGTATCTTCTCCAAATTGAAGCGTTTCAACCTTTTCAACTGGACCTAATAGTTTTTGTCCCTTTCTCCATTCTCCTTCTTTGGAGATGAAGACAGGATACACCTCATATTTATCAAAATCTATTGCTTGTGAAACTGCTCTTGCTGTTAATAAAGAAACCTCATGCTCAGCAGATTTCCCACCATATAATAATCCTAATTTCAATTTCATTAATGTGACCTCCACGTTTTGGATATTTCTATTTTATCATTTACCCTATCGATACGGAATTGTTAGCCAAATAGCTTTAAACCAACTACTCCACATATAATACAGCTTAAAAAGAATAATTTTAGACTACTTTTCTTTTCATTAAACAAATACATACCTATCAAAACACTTCCAGCTGCCCCAATCCCAGTCCAAACTGCATATCCTGTACCTACAGAAATATCTTTGAGGGCTAAGGAAAGTAAAAAGAAACTGAAAGAAGCCGATAGGATGGTAAGTAGTGAGAATTTTTTGTTTATAAAACCATTAGAAAGCTTCATACATATTACAAAGCCGACCTCAAATAGACCTGCCATAATAAGTATAATCCATTCCATTACTCTGCCTCCTCTGTATCAATTAGTTTTAACCCAACGATACCGAAAAGTAGGAGGCATAAGAATACGACCTTGCCTACATTTAGTTGTTCATTAAACCATAAAACACCTACAACCGCCGTTCCGGCAGCTCCTATTCCCGTAAATATAGCATATGCAGTTCCAATCGGAATCGTCTTCATCGCCTGGGCAAATAAAAAAAAGCTGATAACCAGAAAAATTATGGTGACAAGAGAAGGGATTAGCTCTGTAAAACCATGCGCCTCCTTCAAACCAATCGCCCAAATAATTTCAGTTAAGCCTGCAACTACAAGTAAGATCCATGCCACTATTTATCACCTCATATACATAATAGACGCTTTTGCAACAGAATGTAGCAAAAGCGTCCTCTTATATCTCTATTAGGAAGTCATAAGGTCTTTTTACATGGTGCTTAACATCCTCTAGCACCTCGTCTGGAAAAATATTCTCCGGTAAGCAACGAATCTCAATTCCATAATTAGTCTTATCTACTCGGAACAAAGACATGAGTACACCATCTTCATAAAAGTCAGCGTACTTTTCCACAGTTATAGAGGACAACTCTGGTAATATAATATTATTCTTTTTTCTCCAAAATGCAGTAGATTTTGTCTTATCTTTTATCTCTTGATTGAATAGATCAGCTATTAAGCCGTAAAAATCTTCTATATCTCGAAAGTAAATTTTAGTAATATACTGGTCTTCATCGGTCAAATAGACGAAACGATTTTGAAGGTGATGATAAAAAGGAGATCGAAATGCTTCTTTTTTGTGTGCTATATATAAAAGCTCAGCTTGTTCTTGAGGTGTCAGCAGATTCAACCGCTTCTCATCTGAGAAATCTAAAAAACAAAGCGAGGTAGATTTTTCAGCGGACTCCTTCAAAAAATGTGAAAACTGATTTTTCCCTATAAAATCCATCTGTGTGTGAATATTAAAAGAAGAATCTTCATAGTGATGCTTTAATAACAAAAGGGAAGACAAGTTAGCAAATTTCAAAAATCGCTGAACTGAAATACCACTAAATAATGTGAAATGTTCTATCTCATTTGCATGAACGTATAGATGAACTAAATAGTCATCTAAGTCTCTCTCTTTTTTAGCCACTGAATTTTCACTCCTCATATAAGATATATATTAGCATAATTTTATTTAAACGAAACAACTGTTTTTGTAATATCGTCTATATTACTCACAAGCCAAAAAAGAGTATTTACGATATAATAGAAAAAGTGTGTTTCCTTCTATCAAATAGAATGGAAATGAAACAAAAAATTGTATATTTAGAAAGAAATCTAGGTGATTTTATGGAAAATAAAAAAGGCTTTGCTGATCGCTTCGATTGGACATTAGCTTTTATTTTATTATTATTTCTGATCGTTAGCTTACTAGCCATTTCCTCGGCTCAGACTACAGGTCAATACGCATCGTATAACTTTGTATCCAAACAGCTTTTTTGGTATGTTGTTGGATGCGTTATTATTGGGATGGTTATGTTTTTTGAGCCAGAGCAATACAAAAAAATGGCATGGTATATATATGGAATAGGAGTTTTCCTATTAGTAGTTCTTGCTATTCTTCCAGATAGCATGGAGTTAGTAAAACCTCGTAATGGAGCAAAAAGCTGGTTCCACTTACCAATAGGAGACATTCAGCCTGCCGAATTTATGAAGACCTTTTATATTTTAAGTTTAGCAAGACTTATTACTTATCATCATGAACAGTATGTGATGAAAACTGTTAAAACAGACTTCATACTATTAGGGAAAATGGGTATCACCTTAATTATCCCATTAGCTTTTATCATGCTTCAGCCTGATTTAGGTACTTCGTTAGTTTTCTTAGCAATTACTGCTGCATTAATAGTCGTGGCAGGTATTACTTGGAAAATTATTTTACCGTTATTTTTAGGAGGTCTAGGAATAGGCGGTCTTCTTTTATGGATGGCCTTGTATGCACAAGACTTTTTAGCTAAATATTTTGGTTTTGACCCTTATCAATTTGCTCGTATCTATTCTTGGATAGATCCATATTCATATGCTTCCAATGAGGGAATGCACCTTATTACGGCCTTAAATGCGATTGGCTCAGGCGAAATATTCGGTAAAGGATATGGTGGCCGAGTTGTTTATGTACCAGAAAATCATACGGATTTTATCTTTGCTGTTATTGGCGAAGAATATGGATTTGTGGGCGCTAGTATTGTAATCAGTCTTTACTTCCTATTAATCTATCACTTAACCAAAATAACGTTACAGCTCAAGGATATGTACAGCACCTATGTGTGCGCTGGTATTATTGCTATGATTACGTTCCACGTATTTGAGAATGTTGGAATGACAATCCAACTTTTACCTATAACCGGGATCCCACTGCCATTTATAAGCTACGGCGGCAGTTCCTTAATGGGGAATATGCTTGCCATCGGTTTAGTCTTTAGTATGAAGTTTCACCATAGAACGTATATGTTCGCTAAAGATGAAGATTAAGCAACTAATATGAAAAAGAGTGACTGGAGCATTCGTCTTAAACGAGGCTTCCAGTCACTCTTTTTTTAGGATTGCACATGTGGACTTTGTGCTGGTGGTGATAAAGCTTTAAGTATTTCAAGCCTAGATTTTGTCATTGTAACAGTCACACCAAGTTTTGATAGATTACTTACAATTTTCTTTAAATCAACTTCCTTAGCCAATCCACCTCAGTCCCTTCCATTTATTATTACGAATATATATTTAAAAGGTTTCTTTTATTTTTTATTTTTCTCTATCCTATAATACCACTTTTTACATGGACTAAACCTTTCATTTTTATTACATATTTTACGCATTTGTAAACCATCATAACCTCTAAAGGAGTGATATCGATGATTGTACAGGATGTAATGAGTAAACAAGTAGTTACATGTAGCCCTAACGATTATGTAAACGAAGTTGCTGAACAAATGCGTTCATTGGATATCGGTTGTTTACCTGTAGTTAGCAAGAAGAAGCTAGTTGGAATGATTACAGATAGGGATATCGTCACTAGAGCAGTTGCTAAAGATGTCAAATGCAAGGTAGAGAATATAATGACTAAACCCGTAATCTCAGTTTCTCCCCAAGAAACTACTGCAGATGCCTCCATTTTAATGGGTAAACATCAAGTCCGTAGGCTCCCAGTAGTAGAAAATGATGAGTTAGTAGGCTTTGTGTCACTTGCTGATTTAGCATTTCCTTTTCCCCATATACAAGAAGTCTCCGAAGCTATTCAAAGTATCTCCGAACCTAGGAGTTATTAAACTTTTTTGACCAAGTTTTTTCTTTTCTAAATAACAGGCAAAAAAAACTCCGCTCTTTTTGAATCGGAACTTAACTAATTAGCTCGAACGACATAAAACTCTGAACGTGATATATCTTGCTTTCTTTTACCATTTATCTTCGCCAATTTCAAGGTGAAAATTCTTTACGGAAAAGGTATTATAGATGGTAAGGTTTGAGAAAGCAGGTTTTACAATGAAAAAATCACTACTTATATTAATGTCCGTTCAATTTCTTGTTTATCTCGGTTTTGGGCTTATTATCCCCGTGCTACCCGAGGTTATACTCCTACAGAACTATAACGAGGTACATGTGGGGGGATTACTGACCGTCTATGCCCTAGCTTCCTTTTTTACGGCTCCTCTATGGGGAATGTTATCCGATCGAATTGGACGTAAAACACTTATTCTAATAGGGCTAATTGGTTTTAGCTTAAGCTTTTGGTTATTTTCCCTCTTTTTCGATTCATTGTTTATGCTTTACCTTTCTCGTGTAGTAGGTGGATTATTTTCTGGGGCACTCTACACTGCAGTAACAGGTTTTATAGCAGATCTATCAGACGATGAAAACAGAAATAAGTATATGGGCTTCATGGGGATGTCTATTGGCTTAGGTTTTATTTTTGGACCCGCAATTGGGGGAGTTTTAGGGCATATTAGCTTGGAAACTCCATTTATCGTCTCTGCTATCTTATTGTTAATCATTTTTGTTTATGCGTTCCTTATTTTAAAGGAACCTGCTCGTACTGGTGAAGCAAATAAGCGTACGATTCTTCCAAAAGGTGCTTTAAGCTTATGGTCCTACCGAATCAAATATTTATTTCTATTTTCCTTCATGGTCACCTTCCTGCTTGCCGGCTTAGAAGCGACATTTCAGTTATTTCAAATTGAAAGAGTTGCTATAACACCTTTACAAATAGGTTATCTATTCATGTTCAGCGGCTTCGTCGATGCGGCAATTCAAGGTGGAGTTGTACGACGTATCAAGAACGGAACGGAGACCACTTGGCTTCTTTACGCACAAGTAGTTACAGCTATAGGGTTGATCATGACAGTGTTTACGACTAATATTTTCTGGGCGGGATTATCCCTTTGTGTTTTCACGGCAGGTAATGCACTAGCGAGAACTACTATTGTTTCTCTGACTACAAAAGAATCGGGTGGTCGTTATGGCACTGCGGCTGGAATGACCTATTCCATGGATAACCTGGGACGCATACTTGGTCCTCTCTTGTTTGCATGGTTGTTCACGAAGCAACCAGATAATATTTATGTACTGTCTGGAATTCTTGCGATTTTAGCAATCGGATTAATTTTTGCTTATCGTAGATCAACTAAAACTTTAAAACATGCAACATAAGAAAAAAGGTAGTGTATGACTCTTTTCAAAACTCGAAAAGCTGGCTAGTTTTCATGCTGTAACTACCATATAAAAAAAGTGAAATCGAGTTTTCGATTTCACTTTTTTTTTTATATATTTTCAGGCTGAGGATCAATACTAGCTTTAGGTTTTCTGTTTGCAAGCTCAGGGTGTGCTGTTCTAATAATTGAAGGTCTTGCAAGTATCAATACAACTACTATTAGTAAAATGCTCGATGCGACTAGGATAAGCTCTGCAGCTAACACATCGTAAAGAAATCCAAACACGACCATTGCAAGTGGCATTAGAGCCATTGCCCCTGTCTCCAAAATAGAAAATACTCGACCTTTGTAGTCGTCATCGATTGTTTTTTGCATCATGACCATAATTGGTGTATTAGTAACCATCATAGATACCCCAAAAACAAATAGGATAACAATATAATAACTAACAGTAAGTAAATAGGACATATCAATTATTAGCGGGGTAGCGATTAACCCTAGTAATATGCCAGTTCCAACTATGCTCCACTTAGAAACAAGAAGAGGGTATTTTAACTCCTTTGCACTCGAGAAGTAAATAGACATTAGCAGCATTCCAATAGCAAAGGACATTTCTGTATAACCAAAATGAACTGGATCAAGCTTTAACTTTTCGATTAGGATAAATGAATATCCAACCTGAAACGCCCCGAATAAAAAGTTTACTACTAAAGAGACGATTATTACTACTTTCATAACCGGCTGCTTCATTAAATAAACGAATCCTTCTTTAATGCTTTGCAGCATAGATTCCTTTGGTGCCCCTTCTACCACTTCTTTTCTAGTAGCAAATAATTTAAAGTTCATCGTAGATTCTAAAACCGCTGCTAGGATAGAAGCAGCTAAATAAATTCCAAGGAATACATGAATAGAAACTGTACCATATAAAATCCCCCCTACTGCCGGGCTTCCAATTGCTGCAAAGGAAATGGACATTTGGTTTAGAGACATCGCCTTTTGTATTCTTGCTTCATCCACCAGACCTGTCACAGAGGAGCTAAACGTTACTCCTGAAAACGTGGAAGTAATGGATAAAATAACAGTGGTTGCATAAATTGCGACCAAGGACAAATCCGTATTTAAACTTACAATTAATAATCCACCTATCGCGAGCGAGGCAACAATTTGAGCTCCAATAATGATCGCTTTTCTCGAATATTTATCAGCTGCATAGCCTGCAAAAGGTGCCAGTAGTGTTCGTGGTAGGATACTGCATATTAAGTTTGTAGCAAAACTAGTGGCGGAGCCAGTTAGCTGAAGAATATAAAAACTAATGGCAAATGCATACACCTGAGCTCCAAAAGTTGAAAGTAGCTTACTAATAGTAAACGTCCACAAATGATAGGTGGCTTTCTTTAACTTCAATACTTCTTCCATAATAATTTTCCCCTTTGTATTTAGTCTTTTCTTTTTATATGTTCTGAAAAAACCAAAAGTTTAATTTTATTAAACAAATAATATCATATCCATTCTTCCATTTCAACAAAAAGTTTAATATAATTAAACTAACGACAAATGAGGTGAAACTATGCAGACGCTTGGAGAACGAATACGCACATTGAGAAAACAACAAAAGATGACTCTAGAGGCTCTTGCAGGTACCGAATTAACAAAGGGAATGCTCAGTCTAATAGAAAATAATAAGGCTAAGCCCTCTATGGAAAGCCTTCAATATATAGCTAAACGGTTAGACGTAGATGTTTCGGAGCTATTAGAGGAAGTAAGCGGTAAAGAACTACGCGAGGTTTTAGAAAAGGCCGAGATTCTTTTTAATACAAATTACAATGATCTATCCGATGAATATGAGCAATTAATACAATTAGTTGAGCCTTACTTACCTAATATCGGTAATGGCTATGAATCAGCACGCTTATTAGAAATGTATAGTCGTTGTATGTACCAAGTACATAAAAAAGACTGGGAAGAACCATTAAAACAAGCTGCGGAGCTTTATGAGAAGTTAAACATTACTTCACGGAGAGCTAAAATAGGAATTGTTAGAGCAATGGTCAAATTTCAGGAGCATAATTACGAGGACGCATTACATATTCTCCAACAGGAACGAGCCGAACTAGATAAGACTGGAATATGGATTGACCCCGTTTCTCGACTGGACTTTGATTATACCGAGACAGCCCTGTACTACGCAATCGGAAATTATGAATCTGCCTTAAAGCTAATGGACCAAGCAATTGAGTATTCAAAGGAAAACAAAACCTTTTACCATTTAGATGACCTTTATAGAATTGCTTCTGCCCATGCAATGATGCAAAAAGATGAGGAGAAGATAGACTATTACATAAAAAAAATAGAGGCATACGGAATCTTCGCAGATGATCCAAATGCCGAGTACTTCTCTTTAATTACTAAAATCCATTACTTAAATTCCTATAAATATGAATATGAAGAGGCTGAAGAAATATTTCAGACATATACATTAGCAAAAGATAAAATTTTCACCCCTTACTTTATGTTAGAGCAAGGAAAAACTTTCTACGGCTTAAAGCAATTTGAATCTGCCGTTAAGCAACTGGAGCAGGTAGTTATTCCAGAGACGCTCAGTCACCCTATTGATTTGTCCATTTTTTATGAGAAGGATGCTTATCTAGCATTATGCTATAAAGCGAAGGGACAGATTGAAAAAGCAAAAGAAGCTGTTCAAAAAGCATATGACAATATAAGTCACATGCCAGCCACTCCCTATAAAACGTTTATCGTGCAGACTTATAAACAAATTAATTTAGATTAAATCTTTGCATACCTACATAAGTAAGACTCATTGTAACCAATGTTACAATGAGTCTTATTTAATTTTGCGATTATTTTTACCAGCTATTTACAGGCTTCTCGATTCTAAAAGCGACTGACTTTTCCCTTTATGATAGAGGCGGTAATTAGCAAACCAGTTGATGAATTTAGTCCATGCATCTTCAAAATCTGGCTGAATACAGGATATTTGAATAAGACTTTTTTCTTTTAAGTATTCACTTTTATAATGTAAATCGAAGCCTGACATTCTTGCATCCTCAGCGAGATGTGGAAATTGGTTTTCTTGTAACGTAAATATCATAGGATAAGTGTTATTTGTAAAGAGCTCTATATTATGTCGTTTAACTTCCTCTTCAATATACATCCATCGTTTATGTAAAAGCTTATATCTTTCCCCATCCTCATAGGCCATCAAGGCATTTTCTAGGCTATCGATCAGTTGGGATGGCATCGTAAAGGGTATGTGGGAATTTGTCGTTAAGCCTATGTCTAAATAGGCAGGTATACGCTCACAGGAGACTATTTCTGAATTCGCAAAGACGAAGGAAAGCCCACTCATGGTACCTATTGCCTTTCCACTGACCCCTGTAGCCAAATATAACCCTTCCATAGAGAATGGGAGGGAACCAAACGAACTAACACAGTCAGCACAGAGCAATACATTATATCGACGGCAAATGTCTTTCAGTTCTTCTAATTCATTTAGCATTCCTGTCGAGGTTTCTCCATGAACCATTAGTAGCCAGCTATAATTTCCAAGCGCAAGCCTTTTTTCAATGGCCTCTAAATCATAAGCCTGTCCCCAATCATAGCTAACCACGTTATAATCTAATGCCCAACGTAAAGCCTGTTTGTGAAGACGCTCTCCAAAAGCTCCATTCGTTAAGATTAGACCCCTTTCATCCAACACCTTCAATTGAGCAATCATTGCTTCATTCGCTAAAGTACCCGTCCCTACTAGCAAATGAACGTATTTAGTACCACTCAACTCACTTAGCCTATGCTTAACTCGATCGAGCATTACCTCAAACTGATGTGAACGATGGGTGAGTGGATCTTCCTGAAAAGCATTTTTGATTACATTAACCTGATGGACAGGACCAGGATAAAAAGAATACCTTTTCTGCTTAAAGCGTGCAGCAACGGAATTATCAAAGCGCTCTCTCGTTAATACCATTGGGACAAATAAGGCATCCTCTGCTCCAATGGGATCTGCAAAAGGTTCGAAACCAAGCTGATTATACAGCTTTTGCTCTCTTACTGTTCCCGAAATAACAGCTGCCCCATATCCATTCTCATATGCAAAGTCAGATAGTGCTCTCGCTAAATAATAAAAAACACGACCATTCCGATGCTTTTTATCTACCGCCAGTAAACGAACCTCACAGAGTGCCCCTTTTAGGGCATCCTCTGGGAGATAGTGTTCTACTGGTCCTAGCTTCTTGTCTAATGAGAATGGACGCTCCGCTCTAAAGGCTACCATTCCCGCAAGTTCTTGGTCTTTTAATACAATCACATAAACATTTTCATGGTGAAAAGGATCTACTCGCATTCCACTTGAATTTCTTTCATGTTGCGGGATTTCTTCTACGAATGTTTCATAATTTAGTTTTGCAATAGCTTCAAATTCTTCGTTTGTTCTTGCTATTTTGCACCAGTACATTTCCATTCCCCCTTTTTACTCACTAGAATGGCCACGTTCTGTTTTCTTTTCTAATAAATATATACCTCCTGCAATAAACGTAGCCGCTAATAAAAGCATTATCCATAGGTACGCTGAGACAGCACTTAAGGTTTCCCCATAAATGGTAACTCTTTTTAATCCTTCCATCGCGTAGTAAATAGGAGACAACCATTTCAAATTCAGTAACCCTTCTGATTGGACAATTTCAAGTGGCCAATATGCCCCCCCTAACATAGCGAAAGCCACTGCCAGCAACGAAACAATAACTCCACTTTGGCTAACAGTTTTGGCTAGTGAAATGATTATTAATGAGATCGCTAAAACTAATAATACATAAATACTGGATATAATAATTATTTCACAGAATGCCCCATACATATTAGTTCCCACGATAAATCGGAATACTAATAAAACTAAAAGCATTTGTAAAAAACCAATTAGAAAGCTAAAGGATAAATGCCCAACATATAATTGAGTCCGACTAATAGAAGCTAACTTTAGACGATTCCACACACCTGTTCTTTTATCTTCCAATATAAATTGGACATTGGTGGAGATGGTATAAAATACAAAAAAGAGCATATAACCAAATAAACTTTGTAGAGCTCCATCATATCGAAAAGTCTGCTTTTCATTCATAGCACTAATCTCGATTTTGAAGGCTTCCTCAGCATCTAAAATTCTATTTACTTCATTCCACTTATCCCTACCGCCAATTTCTACTACTTTTTTCTCGAAGGCGATTTCGTTAAATGATGCTTCTATTGCTAAGGATAAATTCATAACGACATCTGTTTTGGCGCTACTCAAGACTGTATACGTAGACTCTGTAAGCAATACTCCTATTAAGTCAGGATCGCCCTCTATCTTTTCTTCTAACTCCTTTTTAGACAGTGGATGAAAGGAATAGTCCTCTAAAGATTTTAATTTATCTAATACGACATTACTTGTTTCGGAATGATCATTAGTGATAAAAATTGCTTGCTGGCCACCTACACCACCACTGAGAACATATGCGAGGACAACTGTCATAATGGTCATTGTCAAAAGAACCAACGGCTTTCTCTTTAAATTTTGAGCCCTTGCAATCCAAATGCCCTTCATGATGCCACACCTCTTTTTGGAAATACTATAATGGACAAGCCTACACATATTAATAGGCCAATATATAGCACATACATCTGTGGCCATATTACTCCCACTGAATCACCGGTTTGAATAGAGAGAACTGCTTTCATTGTGGCTCCGTTAGGGGTATAGCCACCTATATCACCAAGCGTTTCGGATACATCACTAATTTTAAAGAAGGAGCCTCCCAAGAAGGAGAAAATAGTAATCACTAATCCATTAAACACATTAGCAATACCATCAGTTCCCGTTTTAAATTGTAAGGCTGTTAAAAGTGCTGAAAGGCCCCCGATAAATAAGCTGAAGCTAACGACTATTACAATCATAGCCTGTATGCCAATCCAGTCTATTCCCAGCACCAGACTTCCATAAAGTAATATGATTGTCTGCTGCAGTAAAGCTACAATTGCCCCTGTTATAAATATAGAAAGAGTGTAATAGGTGGAGGATACTCCTGCTAAAAGGATTCGGTCATAAACCTTCCAATATACTTCCTGTAACGCAAATCCCGCCAAAAAGGAGGGTATATAAAGAGCAAACATTACTAGCATTCCCACAGAATAATAAACGGAAGATGGAATAACACGTTCTCCCTCATTCATTACATGCTCTATTTTCTGTACTGCAATTGTTTGACCCATTAATTCGTTAGGAGAGATACCCACTTGATTTAGTGCCATTGACTGGTTAAACCCTTTTTTCCACTCGTCAAGAATTGAAGCAATTATGGATGCCCTTATTTCATTTTCTTGATTTAAAAACAACTCAAAACTTGGTTTATTTCCTTGGTCAAAATAAGATTGTTTAATATAATCTAATCTGAAAGTATCAGGAATGACTAAAATTCCATCCATATTATTACTCTTTCTTAACTCTTCCAGATTAGATATGTCTTCGCTAGTTGTTTTTACATATTTTTCGATTTCCTTAGAGCGGAGAATTGAATTTCGCAAAACATTAGTAGGATCGTTTTCTTCAAAAGTTTGCAAAAGAGTATTAAGAGTAGGCCCTTCCACTCCAGATTCTTTTAGAAAGGCTGCAATAGATGCCTGCTCCTTCTCCCAGCTAGTTTCATCTATAATTACCAAGTGAGCCTGAATAGCAGAAGATCCGTCATTATCCATGATGCCAGCCAAGGCTGAGGATAAAATAGTAATCAAGATAATAGGCATAGCTAAAAGGATAATAAACGGCTGCTTGTTACGAACAATTACCTTTAGTTGCTTACTAATTAAGTTAAAAAGCATTCGATTTCCCCCTAGTCTCTCAAAGCTCTTCCTGTTAAATGTAAAAAAACATCCTCGAGAGAAGGAATTTTCACTACTGCAGAAGTAATCGTCACTTCATTTTCGGCCGCAACTGCAAAAATACTTGATAATGGCTCGATAAACTTAGAAAGAGATACTAAAAGCTTTTCTTCTTCCCAGTGGATGTTAGCAGTTGGAAAATGCTTCTGTAAGCTTTCCTCAAATGCAACTGAAAGTGAATGACCCTTTAACTCAATTGTTTGTTGGTCTGAAACTAAAGACTTTAATTCCTCTTTTGTTCCCGATGCAATAATTTCCCCCTGGTCCATAATGTATATCTTTTCGCAAAGAAGCTCTACCTCTTCAATATAGTGACTGGTGTAAAGTAAAGTCATACCTTCCTCTACAAGCTGCTTTATGGCCTCTAATATGTAAGCGCGAGACTGAGGATCTATCCCTACAGTAGGCTCATCCATAATGAGAAAGGAAGGTTTATGTAGTAAAGCCGCTCCAATGTTAAGTCTACGCTTCATCCCACCAGAAAAAGTTTTCACTCTGTCCTTTTTTCGATCACTTAAACCAATCTTTTCAAGCACATCCTCCACCCGTGTTTTTAAATCTTTTCCTTTCAGCCCGTAAATACGACCAAAAAACTCTAGGTTCTCTTTTGCTGTAAGCTCTGGATACAAGGCTATTTCTTGAGGTACTACTCCTAAATTTTTACGAAGCATTTGAGGATTCTCCTCAATGGAAGTCTCATTCCAAAGAACAGTTCCACTTGTAGGCTTCATTAATGATGAAAGCATGGATATAGTAGTTGATTTTCCTGCACCATTTGGACCTAGCAGTCCAATTGATTCTCCTGCACCAAGCTCCAAATTTATCTTTTTCACTACTTCTTTTGCTTTAAACTTCTTCTGAAGATTTTTTGCCTGAAGCATTTTTCCCATCTCCTTAAGTCTAAATTCCCACTTTTATTATATCAGACTATTCAAACACCTTATATGTATATTTCATTGTGCTAATTACTTATACTTATAGGTTTGCTCAATATGTTACAATTCTTCTTTCTTTTAACTAAATCGGCTATACTAGAAAAGACAGACATAAAAGGGTTGGGGGTGTAATTTTGGCTGCAAGTATATACGGTTTTGTTGGTACAGGCATACTAATTTTAAATATTTCTTTAGCAATCGCCTTAATATTTTTAGAGAGAAGAGATGCGTCCTCTACCTGGGCATGGATTTTAGTTCTATTCTTTATCCCTATCCTAGGTTTCGGTATTTATTTACTGTTTGGTAGAAGATTGCGACGTAAAACGCTTTTTCGCTGGGAAGGGAAAAGTAAAATAGGTATCGATAAATTAATTGAGTTTCAAATGGAAGCTATTGAAGATGAATCCTTTGATTTTAGATTGGATGACGCTAGTCATTACAAAGAGTTGATTATTATGCATCTTAATAATAACCATGCCGTCTTAACGCAGGATAACAAAGTAGATATCTTTACAGACGGTCGTGAAAAATTTGATGCTCTCTTGTTCGATTTAGAAAACGCAAAGGACCATATACACATTCAATATTATATTTTCCGTTTAGATAATTTAGGACGAGAAATTTATAAGGTTCTACTAGCAAAAGCTAAACAAGGAGTAAAGGTTCGCATACTGTATGATGACACAGGCTCTCGATCATTACGCAAGCGACACTTCCAGGAGCTCATTAAACTAGGTGGACGTGTGGAAGCATTCTTTCCATCGATTCTCCCATTAATCAATCCACGCATGAATTATCGGAACCACCGCAAAATAGTAGTCATTGATGGAAGGATTGGTTACATAGGAGGATTCAATGTTGGGGATGAATACTTAGGTAAGAAAAAGAAATTTGGGTACTGGAGAGATACGCACCTTAGAATTGAAGGAAGTTCCGTCCACCCCCTGCAAACACGTTTTATACTAGACTGGAACCAAGCTTCTACAGAACACGACATCGAATATTCTGATCGTTTCTTCCCAGCCATTCCGTTGAAAGGCTCTGTTGGTTTACAAATTGTTTCCAGTGGTCCAGATTCAGAATGGGAGCAAATTAAAAATGGTTATTTAAAATTAATCATGATGGCGAAGAAATACATTTATATTCAGTCTCCCTATTTCATACCAGATGCTAGCTTTATGGATACTCTCCGTGTAGCTTGTCTTTCAGGCATAGACGTAAGAATTATGATACCTAACAAGCCTGATCATTTATTTGTATACTGGGCAACCTATTCCTATGTTGGAGAACTTATCAAAGCCGGAGCAAAAGTATTCATTTATGAAAATGGATTCCTACACACGAAAATGATTGTTATTGATGATGAAGCGTCTACTGTAGGTACTGCAAATATTGACGTGCGAAGTTTCAAGTTGAATTTCGAGGTAAACGCATTTATTTATGACAATGAAACTTCCCATCAATTAGCGGAGTTATTTGAAGAGGATATGAAACTCTCTACTCAACTTACATGGGAACTATATGAAAAACGGTCGACTATGATTAAGTTTAAGGAATCACTGGCTCGACTGATTTCTCCAATTTTATAAAATTGTCCAAGTATAAGAAAAAGATCCCACCAATGATGGGATCTTTTTTTATATACCTAAATATTCTTCTAACGTTGTATTAGCTTCATAGATTTTAGCAGCATGGTCCAATCCTACATATCTAAAATGCCAAGGCTCATACATATACCCCGTAATTTTTTCTTTTCCGTTAGGAAAACGCATGATGAAACCATATTTATGAGCGTTAGATGCGACCCATAGGCCAGCTGGCGTTTCACCAAAGCTCTCTCTTGCGAAATGTTGCTCAAAGTTTAGCTCCCCAATGTCAAAGGCAAGCCCAGTTTGATGCTCCGAGTATCCAGGACGAGCACTGTATCGATCTGCCGCTTCTACTCCATCGTTGCTCACATATCTATTATATAACTGCTGTTGATAGTCAAAAGAACGATATGTACTAAATGCTACTAATTCATAACCGGAAAGCCTTGCCTCTGCAGCCATTTCTTCGAAGGCTTGTCTTGCTTCTTCACTTTCACCGGGTGCATAAGTAGCTGGTAGAGGATATTGCTTGCTCGCTATTATAATTCCGTCTACATAGGTAGGCTCAGCTGGTAGAGTTTCATTGCCCTCATAACCTTTAGCTCCTGAACGATCCACTTCTTCTTTCGGTTCCTCTACTACTGGAGGCTCTTCTTTTAATGGTTCTTTTGCTTCCTCGATGACTTGTACCGGTTCTTCTAATTCCACTTTAGGCTTTTCATCCTGTACTGTGATTCCTAATGTCTTTAAGCTTTTATCTATATTCCAGTCATTTATACCAATCCATCCCACGGCGCTTACAACTACTAAACCCAAAATAACACTAGCAACAATTATGGGCCATTTTTTTTTCTTTTTTTCCTGCATTAAACTAAACCTTGATTGCATCCCTTGCTCTTCCTTCTTTCCAATTAGCGATATTACTAGTTTAACATTTTTCATAGAACTTATCCCTAATCAAATTAAAATGCTTTATAATATTATTAAACTCGTTTTAAAATTGTAACTTATACAAAAATAGTTGCGATTCCTAGTTTTAAGAGTAAACACGAACGCTATTATTTTCATACGTTTTATAAGAGGTAGAAGTTTTCAGCCTATCCTGACACCTCAAACAACATTTCATTCAAAGACACTGTTTGTAATTTAATTTGTAAAACGCTATTTAGGATAATAACTCGAGAAATGAACAATAAATCCAGACGATTATTACAGCTAATTTTACTCATTTACTTAGCTTTAATAAGTCGAAAGTAAAGAGGTCATACTATGAAGCCCCAAAATTGGTTATCCATTAATTTTTTCACTTTTTTCTTCACATGGGGAGTTTTTATGCCCTATTGGACTGGTTATCTGACCAATGCTAAGGGTTTGAGCGTCACCTCCGCCAGTATTATTATGGGTGCCGGTATGCTTGCAAGAGCTTTTTCAACATTTGCTTTGTTTCCACGAGCCACTGGTAGATATAGTATGCAAAAGGTGTTGCGTTTGCTAGCTCTATTTTCTTTTGCAGCTCTAGTTTTATACATACCGTTTAATTCTTTTTATTCTTTATTAACCATTACTGTTTTATTTAGCTTAATTTATCCGAACCTACTGCCTGCTATGGAAAGTAGCGCATCCATTCTGATGCAAAAGGACAAAGTCCACTACGGTAAAAGCCGATCGTTTGGATCAGTGGGCTTCATGGTAGCCTTATTGTTTATCGGAGGAGTGACCGCTATATGGGACGAGCAAGCAATACTTTGGACCATGTTAGCAGCACTTGCAATTATTATGTTGACTTACTCTAGACCAATGCCTGCTTCTTTAAGTGAAGTACCCTTACAGACAACTAAAGATAACTCAGTTAAATGGAAAGAGCTTTTTACCTCTAAACAATTTATCATTATTTTAGCGTTGACTGTACTTATCCAAGGATCCCATGCGTCATATAATAATTATGGATTTCTTTATCTGCAGGATATTGGGGTCAACAGCCTTTATATCGGAATCATTCTAAATGTTGCTGTCATCTTTGAGATTGTATTCTTTTTAGTGGCAGACAGGTTATTTTCAACTAAAAAGGTATCATGGATGTTTCTCTTAGCAGGGATTGGGGCCACCATTCGTTGGATTGGAATATATCTATTTCCATCCGTTTGGATGTTTGTCCTCACTCAAGCATTACATTCTGTATCTTTTGGAGTTGCACACTATGCCTTCATACAATATATCTCTAGAACACTCGATAAAAGGCTCATCCCTGCTGCCCAAGGAATTTACGCTGCACTATCCATGAGTTTAAGCAGCGCCATCCTCACGCTAGCCGGTGGTTATTTATACGATATAGAGCCAAAGCTAGCTTTTTTAGGAATGGCATTTTGTACAATTCCTGCCATTGTAATTATTGTTCTATCTAGAAAAAAGTTTAGCTATTAAGTCTTAAAGAACTTTAAATTAAATAAAAAACCGTGAAATCATGTGTAGATGATTTCACGGTTTTTTAGGTGATTGTTAAAAACAATACGAGTACAAATAGGACAGCGAAAACGATTGCCATTGTTTTCATCCATTTCGCCTCCCGCTCATGCCCCTTTTCCTTAAATACAATAGCTCGGTAACCATTACTTAAGACAAAGATAAGAGTCATAAACAAAACAGCTAGATTTATATCTCCTTTTATAATAAATACTAAAGAAGCAATACTAACAGCTACAATTAAAATACCAAAAATCCAATTTCTACTCATACGAACACCTCTATTATATTAAATGCTTCAGCGCCTATCTTTGCCCCGACAGGCAAATGGGGAAAAGCGAGGAGGCAGCTCCTCAGCCACCGCAGCTTTTATCCATTTGACCCCGAGGGGCAAAATGGATAAGCTTGACCCCTTAACTTTTTCATAAAAAAAGAAGCTCTTTTTGCAAAAAGCTCCTCTCTCTTTTATACAGACTCTTCTGCTTTTTCTGGATGGTTTGAATAAAATTTACGACCTAAATATGTTTGGAATATTAACAAAATACCCCCGACAGCCCAGTATAGCGGTAATGCTGCCATCGAACTGAACGAGATAAACATAATCATAATCGGTGAAATATAAACCATCAGCTTCATTTGTTGTTGCTGCTGCTCCGGTACTGTCCATAGAGAAACTTTAGCTTGTGCAAAATACACTGCCCCAGCGATCAGTGTCATGGCGATATCAGGTGACCCCAAGTTATACCATAAAAATTCGTGTGATTTTATATCAGCTGAATATAAAATAGCAAAATATAATCCCATAACGATTGGCATCTGAATCAACATTGGCAAGCAACCCATGTTTAATGGATTCACATTATGCTTACGATATAAGCCCATCATTTCTTGCTGTAAAACCATCTGTTCTTCTTTTGATTTGGTTTCTTTTAGCTTTTTTTGAATCGCATCCATTTCTGGTTTAAGCTTGTCCATTTTTTCTTTCATGCCTTGTTGATTCTTATAATTTTTAAGCATCAAGGGCATCAAAGCTAAACGAATAAGTATAGTAATAGCAATGATTGCCATCCCATAACTACCGTTGAAAATGTCTCCAAAAAATTCAATTAAAAATTCAAAAGGTCGAACAAATATATTGTAAAAAGTACCTTCTTTGTTTTCTATTCCTGAACACCCACTAAGTAGGACTGTTGCAAAAATAAGGATAGAGAATAAACTGATTTTCTTCTTCATCGCTTCACCTTCATTTTTCAAACTATATCGAGTATACCCTCTATGAAGCTATTTTTCAAATATTACATGGAGAAATTATTTAATAAGTTTTGGGTTCTTTTGGAAAATTGTACTTGAAATTAGGATGTTCTTGGTGGTCTCTAAATTGTTTAGGAGTCAGACCAGTATATTTTTTGAAGATACGTGTGAAATAGCTCTGATTACAAAAGTGAAATGAATTAGAAATTTCTGATATTGATTTATTTGTATGTCGTAAAAAATACTGGCACTCTTCTACTTTTCTAATATTTAAATATTCTACTAACGTTACACCAGTATGTTCTCTAAATATTCTAGATAAGTGACTAGTACTAATATTAAATTGTTTAGCAATATCTTCTACAGTTAGATTTGTTTCAATCTCATCGTTAATATAAAGAATTACCTTATTTACTGTTTGGTGGCCAAAGGAAGGTTTTTTCCTCTCCGTAATAACCATAACAAAGAATTCTACTAGCTCATCTGCACATTGTAAAAATTGTGCATCACTCATCTTCGTGTCTATAATTTCCACGCTAGCATTATTAAAAGCCATCACCTTATCCATAGGAACCTGACTCTCATACAATTTCCTAGCCATTACAGCAGATAATTGAATGTAATAATACTTTACGTTTTGAATCATTTGCTTGTTATTAGTAGCTATAATTAAATCGATGATTTCTCTTAATACCTTTTTTGATCTCTCAATTTCAAATGAATACATATCTAAAAATAATTTTTTTTCTAAATCAAAAAATCTATCGAGACCTTCTACTCTATTGGTAATACCCATTTCCTTGGCATAGGTTTTTGTGAAGTAATCTAAGAATATTTTTTCTGTATTATCCATAAGTACCTCATCTTTCCAGTCAATTTTATAGTACATTAGTACCTGATTTTTAAATAGGGATGTAGAATCATTTTATAACATTTTATAGTAAAAAACTAGACTTTTAATTGCTTTCTGTATTTTTAGGTAAAAGCATTTTTAAATGTTGAGGAAGAATGTGTATATCGAGAGGAGTACAGTCTCCTTGATCACCATCTACGTTACAAAATAGCGGACGTGTTGAGTCTATTTGGAGTCGCTCTGTAGTAAAAGTCTCCACTCCCTCATCCTTACCAAGTGTTCCTAACATTACTTTAGTACCCATACGTGCAATTGCTGCTAATCCTGCATGTTTTATGATAAACACATGCATTTTCCCATCATCAATTTTAGCAGATTTAACCAAGTTCTCAAATCCACCTACAGAATTGGTCAAAGCAACTAAAACTAATATAGAAGTCCCCTTCCATGAACCATGATCATGGGTAATAGTCATCTCTACCTCTTCGTTCGATATAATTGCCTTTGCTCCAGCCATTAAATAGGCAATTGAGCCATACCTCGTTTTTTGTTCTACCGGAGTATCGGCCACACTGCTAGCAATATCCCCAATCGCTACTACATTAACAAAATATTTATCCCCGATTTTCCCTACGTCAACTTGTTCAACATTAGTCATCTTAAGCGCTTCTATTGCAATTTCTGGTTCAAGAGGAATGCCAAGTGCTCTAGCAAAATCATTCACTGTACCGAGGGGGACAAAAGAAAATAAAGGTTGGTCTTCTCGTTCAGCAAGACCATTCACTACCTCACTTATTGTTCCATCTCCTCCCATGGCTAACAAAAAGTCCATTTTTTCAGTACAAGCCATTTCGGCAAAATGAGTGGCATCATCTTGCTTTTGCGTTTCTTTTACTGTCACGTCATAACCTAAATTTGCTAAGACCTCCATTGCTCTTTCTTTATATTGTTTAGCTTCTTCCCGTCCAGCAGAAGGATTATAAATTAACATGGCCCTTTTCATTTTTTTGCTTCCTCCTTAAAATATATCCGTTTCTTTTTCGTACCCTAAATATCCTATCTTAAAACTGTGTGAGTGATAAATAAATGCTAATTCAATTAAAAGAACAATAGAGAAATGAGAATTTAATTTGGAGAAAAAACAAGTAAAACCTAAGTCCCGTCTCTATCGCCCAAATATTAAAGGTATTTTTTAGAAATTATACAGTAATATCTATATATGTAAAATAAAAAAGGCGCCCAAGGGCACCATCTTTAATAAGTTAATTTCTATTCTTGTTTTGAATCCTTATCAGAAGAAACATTTTTAGTTTCCGCTTCTTCCTCATTGTAGTACTTGACGCTTGTCATGGCTCCTTCACTCACCATATTACTATCCTCTTCATGGTAAGGGTTAGGATTGCCGGTTCCTTCCTCTTGAACACCTTGTTTTTGCGCTTCCATAAAGGAGTTTACTTTATTTTTGGTGTTATTAAATGCTTCCATTGCTTTATCACGGTTTTCTTTTTTCCTGAAATAAGCATAAGCACCGGCTGCAAGTCCTGCCAATAAAAGTGATCTATTTTTCGCCATTATATTACCTCCCATATAATTATAAGATTTATATACCCTATTCAATCCAATATAACACTTACTGTTTTTTCGACCTAATCATATATACATGAGGGATACCATCCTCATCAAATTCCTCACTAATTGTTTGGAAACCAACGGATTGATAAAAATTTTGTAAATGACTTTGCGCGCATAGCTTTATGCTTGGAACACTCCAAGATGTTTCGATGATTTTAATAGCTTTTTGCATAAGGACCCGTGCGTGACCTTTTCCTCTTGCCTGTTCCTTAACAATAACCCTTCCAATAGAGCAATCGTCATACTTGAGACCTGCAGGTAAAATACGGCAGTAAGCAAGAATTACATTATTTTCTTTAAGGTAGAGATGAAGAGCTTGTTGATCATAATCATCTAGTTCCGGATATGGACAATTTTGTTCCACAACAAAAACCTCTACGCGCAGCTTTAATATTTCATAAAGATTATGAGTATCTAATTCACTAAATTTCTTTAACTCCCAGGACATGTTTGCCTCCTATGTAAAAATGTTTATTTTCAATTATTTTCTAATTACGTATAGAAGATTGATAGAAATTTTGTTATGATTACAAAAAGCTTAAAGAGGTGTTTCAAATGATAAGGGCGACTACGTTAAATGATATTCCTACTATACAACAGATCGCACAGGTCAGTTGGAATGATACTTATAAAGATATAATACCAGAAAACATTCAGAAATTATTTTTAGAAAAAGCTTATTCTCCGATGATGATAGCCAAACGTATAGAAAAAACTATTTTTTTGGTTGCTGAATATAAAGGTGAGGCTATAGGCTTTGCTAACTTTACTTATGTGGACGAAGATGGTGATGCTGAGCTTACAGCTATTTACGTACTCCCAGAGTTTCAAAAAATGGGGTACGGTAGGAAGCTATTAGAAGCTGGCGTTAACCATATGGCTGTTGGAAAACAATTATTTGTTTATGTTGAAAGCAAAAATGAACCTGCTCGTATTTTTTATGAGCATTATGGATTTGAATGTCTAGAAGAGTTTGATGAATACTTTGAAGGGCATCCACTATCTACAGCTAAATATTTATATCCATTAAAAACACCGGCTTATTAAGCCGGTGTTTTTTTTAGTATGTTTTTTCCGTAGTATATTCGTCTTCAAATTTAACTGGTGATTTTCTGACGAAACACATGATTGCAGCTACATATAAAATGATAGATGTTAAGGAAATAATTCCTGCAAAAATTCCACCTAGAATGAACATGATACCCGCAAGTTTTGGTTTTTTGTTTTTAGAAACAAATACAATTCCTAAAATGTTAAAGATTAAACTAATTACGAATACAACTACTGCTGCCCAGCCAAGAACTCCAAATAAGTCTACAAACATCTCAGCAAAGCCTAAAGCTTCTTCAGCTTCTTCCGCAGTCAGTGTTGGATCACTAAAGATTTGTTCTTCTAGGACATTTGAAAATTCCTCGTCTTCAAATGCCGTGCTACCGTTAATGACAAGTAAAGAAACTAGTATGATTGCAATTACATTAAAAACTGCTCCGATAATCCCTAATACTACTTCTCCTGTTCTTGATATCATTTTCCTACCCCCTATTATTAATGGACATAGCTATTGTACGAAAGTAAATTAAAAAGGTTTCATTAATAATCAAATTCCCTAAGTTATTTTCAATAAACCTGTTTCACTCTGATAAAAACGGGTATTTTATTATTAACACCAAATAGAAAGGAAGATTAACATGGAAAAGAAATTGATCTTTAATCAAACAGACTTCTTATATACATTGGCAGGTGCATCCGCATTAACTGGTATTCTAGTTCTATTCACTTCCATTTAATTGTGAAAACGTAAAAGGCAATCCACTTTAAACTAAGTTAAAGAGGATTGCCTTTTATTATGCCTTCAAATCATCGTATTCATCAGATTTAGCAAATGCATCTACTACGTATGAGCAAACAGGCTCCATTTTCAAATCATTTTCTCGAGCATAGGAAGCGGCGTTATCTAATAGTTTTTTTGCAATCCCTTGGCCTCTAAGCTTACTTGAAACGTATGTATGATCCATAACCATTACGTCTCCTAGCAGGGTCCATGTAATTTCACCAAGTCTTTCCCCATCTTCTATTACTTGATAGGCAAATACATCATTGCCAAGTTCTTTATATTGAAAATCCATTATCACACACTCCTTTTTATGAATCTTAACACAACTATTTATTAATTGACAACGGACGTAACTTTGTTTCAATTTCTTTACGCCGCGGCTCCAAAAAAGGAGGTAATGCCAATGTTTCTCCTAGCTCTGTCTGCTTCTCATCAGTGTCAAATCCAGGCTCATCCGTAGAAAGCTCAAACAAGATGCCGTTAGGCTCTCTAAAGTAGATTGCTTTAAAATAATGTCGGTCTACAAGTCCCGAAGTTGTATAGCCTTTCGATCGAAGCAGTTCTTCCCATTTAGGATAATCATCCATATGAGGGATACGAAATGCCACATGATGAACACTCCCTCTACCTGGTCTCTCCCTTGGTAAATCTTCTCTTGTTTCTATATGAACTTCACCTGCTGGGCCACCTTTTCCTACAGAGTACACTTGGATATTAGGTGCATTGGTAATAGCTGAGGGATAAGAACCAATTAAAGTAAATCCGAGTACATCCTCCAAGACTTTCTTAGTAGCCTCTGGATTTTTTAAAGTCAGTGTAACCGGACCTAAGCCTACTATAGCATTTTCTCCACTTATCTCTTCTTTTATCCATGGCTCCCCATAAGGAATTCCATTGCCGTCATCTACCACTAGTCTCATCCTTGAACCTTCAAAATCCTCAAAATAGAGAGTTTTTCTACCAAACATTTCGGAAATTTCATCATGAGGGACCTTAAAATCATAGAATCTCTTTTTCCAAAATTGTAAAGCTGCCTCACTTTTTACGCGGAGTCCGGTATTACTTATGCTTGACACTCCAGGATATGTCCTCCCTGCCATCGGTATGTCAAAATACGTCATATCTGTTCCAGGAGTCCCTACTGCATCTGCATAAAACAAATGATAGGATGACGGGTTATCCTGATTTACACTTTTTTTTACCAAACGCATCCCCAATATTCTTGTAAAGAAATCATGATTTTTACTTATATCAGCGCTTATAGCAGAAACATGGTGAATTCCAGCCAATTTCATATGATGACCTCCATTTATCTCGAATTCGAGATATTTATATTTTTTATTTTAGCAAATTCATTTTTTTAATGCAAACATGAAGTCTCCATAAAAAAATCTACCTATCTTTTAACTGATAGGTAGATTGATTTTAACTAAAAACGGAACGTATAGAATCGATCAGATTAGTGAAAAAATCTTTTACACTTTGCCAAAATCCTTCGTTATCTTTTATTTGATTAAACTTCTCTTCAATAGTTTTACTAAAGTCATTTAACTGATCTGACCATTTACTAAAATCGATGTCCAACTGACGTATACGGTCCATTAGGTCAATTAACAATTGGCGATCTTTATCTGATAGCTCAATCTTCAATTTGGAAAGCTGTTCTGAAACTATTTTCTCTACTTCTTCACGAGAGGCAGGGTTTTGCTCAGCAATTTGCTTTTTAATTTCTGTTAGTAGCTCTGTAACCTCTTCTTCGTTTACTCCAGCATCCTTAGAAAGAATCGTTGCCACGGATAACTCTTCATTTGCTACATCAGTCCGTTCTGGGTCAAGCTCTCCCCCAGTAACTTCATAGGCTTTGTAAATACCAACTAGAGCAGAATGTCCTGTTACCGGCTTTGGAGCTGCAATGTCTACCACCGCATCCTCAATTCCTGCTGTAAGCATTGCGTTAGCATACATATCAGCAGTTACTTCTGTAATGTCATCAGGTGTCACTATGTTAATAACAAGACCCGAACCTGCATCTTTTCTAGTTATTTTTGCAGATGAGAACATTCTTGCTGAGGCATCACCATCTTTTAAATAGGTGGCTAAATCTTTTCCTGTCACAACAATTTCTTGTACATCTGATTTATCTGTAATTTTCAAGCTTTCTCTTACACTTTTCTTTTGGTCGTCAGTCAGGTTACCTCCGTATACAACAATCGGTGCACCAAATTTTTCATTGACTACTTCGGTTTCTGTTTCTCCATTTGTATCTGCCAACGCTACATTGGAATTGGCTAAAACTCCTACAACAAGAAAAATTGCTAACCATACTTGTACCACTTTTTTCATTCCCCTAAAACCCCTTTCTCTTGATCGGTACTATCATTAGTACGTAAAAAGGAGTAAAAAGTTCCGATAACTATCGATGCTTTTTCCTCCTTTTTATCTAACCTTATTGCTTCAACTCAGTCCAACCGTCCTGTTGAATGATTTTCTTTTCTTTCATTAGTTTACCTAGTGCACGTTTAAAGGCTGCCTTGCTCATAGAGAACATTTCTTTGATCTCCTCAGGTGTTGATTTATCCGTAAACGGCATCTTACCACCCACATCATTTAAATAACGATAGATCGATTCTGCATCATCTCCTAAACGCTCATGCTTTCTAGGTAATAATGAACCATTTAATGATCCATCGTCCTTTGTATCGATAATACGAACCGTTAGGTCTTGGCCTAATCTTGGTTCTTCTAAGCGTTCAGATTCATGAACAAAAATGCGATAGTTTTCCGGGACGCTCAGTAAAAATGTACCAACAGGTAGAAGTCTATACGGTCTAGCTTGTAGGTTGCTATTTAAAAGAGTTGTCGGTGCATCGATGTACAACTCCTCTACTCGATCCTCTGTCGCCAAACGACCAAAGAGCTCTCCATCTCGATCCGTACGCAGCGTAATATAAAGATGATCACCTTGAGCTGGCCATAACTCTTTAATCTTAGGTAGATCCTCTGCCTTTACCTGAACCTCTTTCGAAGTTCCAATATCAACGAATGCTCCTTCTTTTTCTGAAACCTTGATCACTCTTGCCCATCCATAAGTTCCTTTTTGAATAGATGGCAACTGAGTAGTGGCAGATAGATTTCCTCTTCTATCCACAAATAGGAAAACATCCAGTGTGTCATCCTCTTTTAATTCTTCTGGTGCCTCCGATGCATTTAAAGATACTTCCGTGTCTTTATATTGAAGGATCCACTTAGAACCTTTCTTGGATTTTACTTGTAATTTTAAAATTTCACCTGATAATAATTCTGTCAAAGTTACCGCTCTCCTTCTGACCATACTTTTTGGTTGGTCTATAACCACTTTAAATATTTTCTAGTTTTTTAGTGGGGTTCTACTGATATTATGGATCATTTCAAGCAACTTACTTATATAAGTTGGATTGGTATTTTGCTATTTATTGTATTGACTCATTTTAATTATGAGTTATGTACCTTTTCTTATTTCTCTTATACCTTTTCCCCGTGTAAGATAAACAGCAATAGAGCTATATGATAGCCACTAACCCTAACCTTTCTAGTTAGTCAGCTACAGGACAAACTCATAGCCTTAGTCGTTTAAGTCTCTTCTTAGCTCTAATAGCTTGGTTTGAATAGAAGCATCATCTTCTAAAATGAGAACTAAGTCAGAAATTCGGTCTATAGAGTTCCAACTTAAATGGTGTTCAATTCCCTCTACGTCCGCATATATATTACTTTCTTCTACACCGATTAAACGTAAAAAATCCTCTAACAATTCATGACGCTTCACTAGTTTTTTCCCTAGCTTCATACCTTTGTTTGTTAGAGTAAGTCCACGATATTTCTCATATATTAAAAATCCATCTTTGTCCAATTTCTGTACCATTTTGGTTACGGAAGATGGTAGTACTGATAATGCTTCTGCGATGTCAGACACACGAGCATAACCCTTCTGTTCAATTAGTATATAAATTTGTTCTATATGGTCTTCCATGCTTGGTGTTGGCATATTAATCTTCCTTTCATCCGTTCTTATTTATTTTACTACAATAGCCTGTCCTTCTCAATTTAAGTTAGGTTCTACCTTTTTAAGTAGACTATGTTAAAGTCTAGAGTTGATTTTATGAAGCGCTCTAAATCGGCAAGTTGAATTGATTTACGCGCCAACCGGACGCTTTTTCGCGGGGTAAGCGATAAATGGAGACCGCTTTAATTTATAGAGTTCTATGTATAAATCACTCGTATAAACAAGACCGTAAAAATGACTCCAACACACTTCCAAAATTCAGTCGGAAGTAAAAGAAATGTTTAGTTAAAATCAACCAATAACTTTAACATAGCTTTTAAGTAAAATTACTACTGTTAGTATAGCTAGTCCACTTCTTTTATTATACTCTCACATAGAATAACTCAATCCTCGCACTAAAGTATAAAAGAACCTTATCAAATGACAAGGCTCTTTGTTATCTATGAGGATATTTTCCAACGACATGAATAGATTGAATAATTCTTTTATTGATCCACTCTAAGTTTTCTAAAGTATTCATCCGTTCAAAAACAGCCTTTCTTCCTTTTTCGGTTGTAACATAATGGGTCGGAAGTGTATTTAAGCTTAATGCAATGATGTCTAGTTCACATTGAGGACACTTACAAAACGTTTGATATTCTGACCCTCTCATCAATACTCTCACAAGGCTCTGAACGATTTCTTCCATAACGTTTGTTAACAATTCTATCCTTCTTTCATTCTTTAAAAATAAGTACCCATGTTTAACTTACTATACGCTGGGGTAACTAATTAATAATAACACGTATTAACAATTTAAAGAAGAAAGGATGACTTATAATGGGTAGAATTTTATGGGGCATTGTAGTAGTACTTATTGTACTATGGTTATTAGGCCTACTTTTAGACTTTGGCGGAGGATTAATCCATACGCTGTTAATTATTGCAGGTATTATTTTTGTAATTCAACTTGTTACTGGCAGACGAGCCGTCTGACAAAAGGGGTTGCCATTAGGCAACCCCTTATCTTTTTGTCTTGGCGTATATACAAGTATCTCTTAATCTCTTACCATCCGCAGACAAGGAATCATGATGAAGCGTACCTTCTAGTGTATAGTTTAGTCTCTCGGCAACTGAACGACTTCTCACATTTTCACTATCACAACGAATTTCAACTCGATTAGCCTTTAACTCTTCAAAAGCAAACGTAGTAATCCGTTCCACTGCTTCAGTCATCAAGCCTTTTCCTTCAAATTTACTGTCAATCCAATAGCCAATCTCAAACTTCCGGACATCCCAGTCTATTCGATGGAGCCCTGAACAACCTACGAATTCTCCTGTTTCCTTTAAAAACAAATGTAACCGAAGATCCTTTCGAGTGATAAAATCCGCTACTGCCTGACGTAGATTTTGTACTCTTTGCTCTAGCGACTCCTTTTCTTGTGCCCATGGCATCCATTCCTTTAATGCATCCTGGGAAGCAACCACTGCTTTTTGGACAGCCTCTGCATCATCGATTTTAGGCGCTCGGATGATCAACCTTTCTGTATAGAATTCCTCTGGAAAGACCAATTCCTCCTTTACCTTTTCAATGATATGAAAGCCATCATCCCACTTAACCGGAGTAGATGTGCCCTTTATAAAATCATTTCTCGTCATGCCATATGTAACTGCATCATAGTAAGAGCCTTCTTTAGGTGAAAACCATGCTTGACGTAGCTGTGCTTCTTTAACAAATCCTGCACGTTCAAACGTTTTTCTCATAGCGAAATTATCTTGACGTGTATGCCCCTCTAAGCGAATCTTACCTTCCGGAAGATTAAAAACATATTCAGCAATCTTTTTTAAAGCAAGTGGACCATATCCTCTTCCTCGAGCCTCATCTGCAATTCTTAAGTCAAAAAGAGGGATTTCATCCTGCAAGTCATAGATTTTCACAATTCCTACTTTTTCATCTTGATCGTTTTCAACCCAAAAGGTTTTTACCTCATCTGATTGATATCCACCCTCTTCAATCGTTTTTTCAATTAACTCTCGTACCGGATGAGAATTTCCATGATATGGCCATGTGTTCGTCGTCATAAAATGAATCAGTTGCTCCTGCTCTTCCATCGTCCACTCTGTTAGCTTCATTGATAACCCTCCCAACCTATTGATAATATATCTCGTCCATTTTTTTAGTAAAAACACGAATAAATACTGAAATTTATATGCTGTTATAAGCTTAAAGTAAATTACTTCTCTTTTAGAGACACTTTCCGCCTAGCAGAAGATAAGCTATCACCCGTTGCTTACGAGCGCAGTTGTGATGCTTATCTGTCCCAGGATTGATTGGAATCTCAAAACTCTTTTTCCTCACTAAACTTATTTAATAATCGTAAGGAGTTTAAAACTACTAATAATGTAGCACCCATATCCGCAAATATGGCAATCCATAGAGTTAACCAACCAGGAATAATTAATAGTAACGCTATGGCCTTTAACCCTAATGCAAACATAATATTTTCTTTAATAATATGCAATGCTTTTCTACTTAAACTAATAGTATACGGTAATTTTTCTAAGTCATCTGCCATTAGAGCTACATCTGCAGTCTCCAAAGCGGCGTCCGTTCCAGCTCCACCCATAGCTATACCGACATTAGCTGTAGCTAGAGCGGGTGAATCGTTGACTCCGTCTCCGACCATTGCTACCGCTCCATAGTTTTCTTTTAATCTCTCAATAGCTGTTAGCTTTTGCTCGGGCATTAATCCTGCATTTACATCAGTTATCCCAAGTTTAGTAGCAATTGCATACGCTGTATTTGGATCATCACCAGTTAACATCACGGTATGCTTTACCCCAATAACCTTTAATCTTTGTAATACTTTGCTACTTGTAGCGCGTATAGGATCGGCAATGGCTACAAAACCTCGATAGATTCCTTCCTCTGCAGCAAGGATGACTGTATTCCCCTCTAGCTGGAGTTTTTCAACCTGTAGGAGAACATCCTCTGCAATTGAACCGATAGTTTTTATCCAAGCAACACTACCTACAGACCATTTTATACCATTAACGACTGCTTCTGCACCTTTCCCCGTTATCGATTTAAACTCGTCTATTTCTATTGGATGAATATGCTCACTAGCACCATATTGAACAATGGCTTTAGCTACGGGGTGTTGTGAGTACACTTCAATAGACATGATATTTTGTATAAAATCTTTCGGAGAGTCTGCCTCTACATATGTCACCTCTGGGTAACCTTTTGTGAGAGTACCCGTTTTGTCGAATGCGATCGCTTCAATACGCCCAATTTCTTCTAGATGGATTCCACCTTTTATCAAAACACCATGCTTTGCAGCATTTCCAATAGCAGTAACTATCGCAACCGGTGTCGATACCACCAACGCACACGGACAGCCTACAACTAGAACCGCAAGACCTTGATAAATCCAAAGCTCCCAGTCGGCTCCTAGAAGTGGAGGAATAATTGCTACCAAAAATGCGATACCAATAATGGCAGGGGTGTAAAACTTCGCAAATTTATCCACAAAACGTTGGGAAGGGGCTTTTTCTGCTTGCGCTTCTTCTACTAGATGAATAATTTTGGCGATGGTTGTGTCTTCAACACGCTTCGTCACTTCAATTTCTAGGGAACCCTCTTCATTTAATGTACCAGCAAAAACTTCTTTACCTTTCATTTTAACCACGGGTACCGACTCTCCGGTAATGGATGCTTGGTTAACTGTGGATTTTCCCTTTAACACAACCCCGTCCATGGCAATTTTTTCACCTGGCTTCACAATAAGCACGTCACCAATTTGTATAAACTCGGTATCTAATTCGATTAGTTTATTGTCACGACGGACTATTGCGGTGGAGGGAGCGATATCCATTAATTCACTAATGGATTGCCTAGCCTTGTTCATGGAGTATGCCTCTAACGCTTCACTTAACGCAAACAAGAAGACAACAACCGCTCCCTCGCGCCATTCTCCAATGATGGCAGCACCAATTATGGCAATTGTCATTAAGGTCTTCATATCGAAGTAAAAGCGTGAAAGGTTAATCAGTCCTCCCTTAAACAATTCAAATCCACCAATTGCGATGGATAATACAAATAAGGAAAGAGCTACAGGATGAGTCTCCTCATAAGCAAAGGAAGCAATAATTCCTCCTATTAAAAAAATTAAAGATATCAATGTTACAACGTT
>JBEMAY010000001.1:29496-42791 GCA_040274765.1 Psychrobacillus sp. | reverse complement strand
TTTTCGTTGCGTAACAGGTACGACCTTGATGCCATCAAATGCACCAGCCTTTTCTATTTCCTCGACAGATACGTCTCCTATAACAGAAACTTTAGCTGCTCCGAAGTTAACGGTTGCTTCCTGTACAGTTGGAAGGCTTTTTATATTACTTTCAAACTTCCTCGCACAATTGGCACAGGATAAGTTTTCCAAACGATACTCCTTTTTTCCTGCGTTATTCATGTTTCCACCTCTTCCATGGAATGCTCATAGGCGATCTTTACAAGCTCATTAACATGGTAATCTGCTAAAGAGTAATAAACGAGTTTTCCTTTGCGTCGAGATTTCGCTAGAGACAAATCCTTTAGAAAACGTAGATGATGGGATGCAGTTGCCACTGACGAGCCTATTATTTCACTTACATCACACACGCATAACTCGTCTTCAACTGTTAAGGCATAGGCAATTTTAAGTCTTGTTTCGTCTGCTAGCGCTTTAAAGAGCATCACTAGCTTTGTCAAATCAGGAATCTGTTGTTTTACCTCTTCTACTATTATTTCATTTACTTTTGTTACTTCACATACTTCCTTGGGTTGCATTTGAGCACCTCATTCAAATAGATGTTTGATAGTTACTTTATTATATGTTCGGAAAAATCTAAAATCAACCATCATTCAAATATATGTTTGAATAAGAAAATATAATTTTTTTCATTAAGTGTGTTTAGCAAAACACGAAAATCAATAGAGAAGTAAACAGTAAATACAATGTCCGTACAACGGTTCCATAAAAAGAAGGCACTTCTGTTGAAACAGAAAGTGCCTTCCTCCGATAGTAAATAATTACAAATTCATGGTTATCTTCTAAAACATCTTTACTCTGCCTTTAACAGCAAATCATAGCCGTCAACTATGTCGCCATCAATTACAGTAGTGTGATAATTACCATCAGCCCAATCTCTCACCTGGCTATGGTACCATTCCGATTTGATGTGGCCACTTTGCCCTGGTCCTACAATGTGATATGCCTCTGAAAGGTCAGCTAAATCCGCAACAAATCTCCAGGATGCCCCATGATTTACACTGCCATCTTCTCTATACCCCGCTGCTTGAACAGTAATGTTAGATCCACCTATCGGTACCGGGTCAGGATTTAAGAAGTGCCCAAGTATAGGAGAGGCACCTGAAATTGGATGATCAAATGTTAATTGATGATAGTCTCCCCATTTCCATTTGGCTTCATTTCCTCCAAATTCCTCTTCAATTCCTTTGACTGCAGTAGTAAACGAATCAAAGACCCACTTATCTACTCCGCCGTACTCTTGTAACCAAGCACTCGCTTCATTTTGATATCCTTTTCGTAATAACTGATCAGATATATGGCTCTTTCCTGGCAACATATCATACACGTCCTCCGGCATTTGCTCCTTAAACATTGTTTTTGGAAGCTGCTTCATCCATTTATGGAAGATTAATGGCGCAGACTGATCTTTATCATCTACATGATTCCAATTCTTTAAGATAACTAATATGTCATTGTATTTACCATCACTATCTTTCTTTTCAACAGACTCAATCATAGAACTTAAAAATTCACGTGCATATAAATTTTCTTGATCCATCTGGAGTGTCATCATATCTTCCTTAGTTAGCTTATCTTTACTTGCCAACACTTCTGCGATTCTTTCGTAACGATAAGATTGAGCCCAAAAATCAGTTATATGGTATGGATATGAATTATCTACCACCTCATTATTTGCTGTTGCAATGAAACCTTCTTTAGGGTTCACAACTTTGGGCAGTTCGTTATAAGGTACATAACCAGTCCATCCAAATTCGTTTGAATCCCCTGGTACAGGCAGCTGACCGTCCCCAGTTTTACGGACTGGAATTCTACCATTAGCTTTATAAGCAATCGTTCCATCCTTTGCAGCAAAAACAAAATTTTGTGCTGGAGCATGAAAATCGGCTAAAGCTTTCTCAAACTCCTCCCAGTTAGATGACTTATTCATTTTTAATATAGCCTGTAATTCTAGAGTAGGCTCTAACGCTGTCCACTGCATAGAGAATAACGCAGATGGATTTTCTTCCTTAAAAAGCACATCTGAAATAATTGGTCCATGGCGCGTTACCAATACCTCAAATGGTACATCCTCTTCTCCCTTTACTTTGATATTTGTTTTCCGAATAGTAGCCTGTTCCCACTTACCTTCATACATGAATTTCGTACGATCTTCAGGATTTGGTGTCTCGATATATAAGTCCTGTACGTCCGGTCCTACATTCGTTACCCCCCAAGCCACCTCTTCGTTGTGACCTAAAATAATACCAGGTATTCCAGCAAATATTACCCCACTTACATTTTGACTTGGTGACTCTAAATGCATTTGATACCAAATCGATGGTGTACTTAACCCTAAATGGGGATCATCAGCTAAAAGTGGCATTCCACTAGCAGTCTTTTCTCCACTAACAACCCAGTTATTACTGCCATTAAATTCATTAGGCAAAACAGCTTGATTGAATCGACCACTTACAGCCACTGGTTTGCTTAAATTCGCTTCTATGATAGAAGGAGCTTCATCTGGATAAGTGATAAATAGTTCTTCCGCCTTTTCTTGTTCAAACGCATTAATCGCCCAATGCCTAACTGCTAGGCTTGACCAATTCCCACCTAAGTCATACGCCATATATTTACCAATTGTCAAAGAATCAGTAGGGGACCATTCTTTCGGTTCATAGCCTAATAGCTTAAACTCATAACTTAGCTTCCCTTCCTTTTTCGCATAATCTATAAATTCGTTTACCCCTTCTGTATACCACTTCAACACTTGCTTCGCTTCATCACTATAGCCAGCGTAGGACTTCTCCGCTGCGTCTCGAAGGCTGAAGGTTAAAAAGAATTTGTCTGTATCTATTGCACCTTTACCAACTACCTCCGCAAGCTGACCACTGGCCTGTCGCCGGGCTAAATCCATTTGAAATAATCGATCTTGGGCTTGCACAAATCCTTGAGCACGATAAAGATCTTCATCACTCTGCGCTTTAATATGCGGAACCCCATCTTGATCCCGTATAACTTGAACATCTTCGTTTAGTACTCCTACCGCCAGCTCTCCTCGAATCAAAGGTTTAGTATTAGACAAAAAAACATTTAGCCCTATCACTACTACAATCACAGTAGACACTAGAATTCCTAATATCCATAGAACAACCTTCCATCCCTTTTTCAAATAATTACCCCCTTTGTATATCTATGTCATAATTCGACAAAACGCCTTAAACCCCTGCATAGCTCTTTAATTTCTTCACCGAATCAGCTCAAAATTTTTACCATTTAATTAAAATAAAAAAGCCCCATGAATCATGTATATTCATGGGACTAACTTTATATTATTTTCTATTCTCTCCAACTATTTTAACCTCTAGCTCTAACTCAACTCCGAAGTTATCAAGCACTGTTTTTTTTACCATCTCAATTGTATTTATATAATCTGTAGCCGTTGCATTATTCTTATTGACGATAAATCCTGCATGCTTGGTAGATACCTCTGCTCCACCGAATCCCTTACCTTGCAATCCACTATCCTGGATTAGCTTACCGGCAAAATATCCTGGTGGTCTTTTAAACACACTACCGGCAGAAGGATACTCTAAAGGCTGCTTCGATTCTCGTTGGAATGTTAAATCAGCAATTTTAGCATTTACTTCGTCCGGATTGCCTGGCTTCAATTCAAATTCAGCCGATAAGACATAGTAACCTTCTTTTGTAATAATGCTTTTACGATACTCTAACTCCAGCTCTTCCTTTGAAAGTACCAGCTTTTCCCCTTGTGGCGTCAGCACCGTGCATTGCAGAATAATATCCTTGATTTCTCCGCCATATGCTCCTGCATTCATCGCCATTGCTCCCCCAACTGTTCCAGGGATACCACAAGCAAACTCTAAACCTGTTAACGATTCCTTTGCAGCAGCTTTGGAAACATCTATAATAGCAGCTCCACTTTCAGCATATACATGATTACCTTCAATAACAATTTTATCTAGTTTCTCTAAACAAAGAACTATGCCACGTACCCCGCCATCTCTTACGACCATGTTAGAGCCATTGCCAAGTAGTAACAGTGGAATGTTATTTTTATGAGTATAGTCAACTATAAAAGCTGCTTCTTGTTCATTTTCAGGTGTAACAAATAGGTCAGCCATGCCACCCATGCGTGTCATCGTGTGTATATGAAGAGCTTCATCGATCTTCACATTATTTGGATCTAGCTTTGTAATTAATTCTTGATACCATACTTGTTTATTCAAAAAAGACAATCCTTTCTTCTTTAACCTATCACCATACATACTATGCGTTTCTCTATATAAACTTTCAAGTGTCTTATTATAACCAATCCTTGGACCAGGTTTCAATCCCAGTTATAACTTCCTTAAGAGCCATACCTTTATCCGTTAAATTATACTCAACCCGAACTGGAACCTCAGAAAAAAGGGTTCTTTGAACAATCCCTTCTCTTTCCAATTCTTTTAATCGCTCGGACAACAGGCGTCCACTAATAGGTAGAGAAGATTCTATCTCATTAAACCTTTTAGAACCGTCTAATAATTGATAAATAATTAAAGTTGTCCATCTTTTACCTAACAATTCCATTGCCTTGGAAAGCCGCGGACATAATGATAATTCCTTCATATTCATTCACCTCTATCATTACGTATTATACGCCTGTTCGTATTTTTTGTAAAACCAAAGTAATTAAATTACTTGACGTAATTATATGATTAATATATAGTTACTTACATAAAGTAACTATTAGTTACTCTCAAGCTATTCGGTTTGAGTTATTACTTCATTTTTTAGAAGAATGAAGCTATTAAAATTAGAACTACAGGGGGAAATAAAAATGACAAAGTTTAATTTGGACGCTGCACATTCTAGTATCGATTTTTCTGTAAAACACATGATGGTATCTAAAGTAAAAGGTAGCTTTACTCACTTTACTGCTGATTTGGAGGGAACTGCTGAAGATTTAACAGGTGCCTCTATCACTTTTAATATTGATGTTAATTCCATCAATACGAATCACGAGGATCGCGATAACCACTTACGTGGAGAGGATTTCTTCGATGCAGAAAAATATCCAACTATTACATTTGTAGCAACTGAAATTCAAAACACTGACATAGGCGAATACGATGTAACAGGGAACTTAACTATTAAAGATGTAACTAAGCCTGTAACATTTGAGGTTGAGTACGGCGGTAAGGGCAAAAATCCTTGGGGTCAGGAAGTAGTTGCTTTCTCGGCAGAGACTAAGGTAAACCGTAAAGACTTTGGGCTAGTTTGGAACCAAGCACTTGAAACTGGTGGCGTATTAGTTGGTGAAGATATCAAAATCTCAGTAGAATTAGAACTAAATCCAGCTGAATAACTTTTATTATCAAAGGGCATTCCATTTTAAATGGAGTGTCCTTTTTCTATTTATATATGAAAGCACTTACATTTCTCTATAAATAAATTAAATATTCTGAAATATATTATATACTTTATTCTGATAAATTTTTGTGTTAATGTATTGATTATTCTTTATTGTCAGAAAGGACGGAAAATTATGCCTCAAATGGTTGCTTTGGTTTTAATTATCGCTATTTTATTTATTGGAGAGTTGGTTTCTACTCGGACAAAAGCTTGGATTCCTTCTGTTTTTGTTTCAGCCGTCCTTTTTATCATTGGTTATTGGACTTTTTTCCCTAAGGAAATTGTATCTATTGCCGGAGTACCGCCGGTAGTGGCAACTATGATGATTTACTTGCTGATTACTAATATGGGAACTCTTCTTTCTCTTAAACAGCTAAAAGAACAGTGGAAAACTATTTTAATATCACTTGCTGGAATACTAGGGATCATTGTCACGTTATTCACAATTGGTATTTTACTATTTGATTTTGAAACGGTTGTCGTGGCTATTCCACCATTGGTCGGTGGAGTTGTTTCTGCCCTAATTATGTCGGAGGGAGCAGCAAATGCAGGGCTTACCACGTTATCTGTGTTTGCAATTGTTATCTATGTCATGCAAGGATTTGCAGGATACCCTCTCACATCGGTTGTTCTGAAAAAAGAGGGTAAGTATCTTTTGGACAAATTCCGTCAGGGAGGGCTAACTATTGACGGAAACGTTGTAAATTCAACTGAGGATACAAAAGAAGAACTGAAAATGTTTAAGAAGCTACCTGCCAAATACAATACAGATTATTTCAAGCTATTTAGACTAGCATTTGTTGGATTCCTAGCTTACGGAGTTTCTACTCTTTTAAATCCTATTATTGAAATAAGCCCATTTGTTCTTTGCTTATTATTCGGTATTATCTCGGGAAGTATCGGTTTCTTGGAACGCAATGTACTTCAAAAGGCAAACAGCTTTGGTATTTGTATTCTAGTTTTAATGCTTTTCGTATTCGATGCATTAAAAAATGCGACTCCTTCTATGATTATGGAAATCTTATATCCGCTAGTCGGTACGATCATCTTAGGAGTAATTGGCATGTACATATTCTCATTCATCATCGGAAAGATATTAAAGGTAAGTAAAAACATGGCTTTTGCTGTTTCCCTAACTGCACTTTACGGCTTCCCTGCCGATTACATCATTACAAATGAAGTAATTAAAGCTTTAACAGAAGATGAGAAAGAACGAGAAGTGTTAACTAGTCATATGCTTCCGCCTATGCTAGTAGGCGGGTTCATTAGTGTAACTATTGTATCTGTTGTGCTAGCTGGTATTTTCGTAGGATTCTTATAAGGAGTGATAGAATGATAGCCAATCATCAAAGAATAGAGCAACACATCAACCTATTAAGCCAATATACAGCTACTCCAAAATCGGGGGTAACTAGATTAACTTATTCAAAAGAAGATTTGGAAGCTAGAAACTATATAAAAAATGCGATGAGAAACTACAACTTAACTGTTTCTGAGGATGGCTTAGGAAATATTTTCGGAAAACTGGAAGGCCTCGACCCTAGTGCACCGTCTGTAATAGTTGGCTCCCATTTTGACTCTGTACCTAACGGAGGAGCCTTCGATGGTGCTGCTGGTGTTGTCGTCGGATTAGAAGTAGCCGCTCTATTTCAGGAACAGCAGATCAAACCCGTGAACTCACTTGAGATCATTGCAATGGTCGAGGAAGAGGGTTCCCGCTTTGGCGGAGGTTTAATGGGTTCCAGGGGTATGATGGGATTATTGTCCGAAGAGGATTTCCTATCCCTTGTCGATAAAGATGGCATTTCTACAAAAGATGCCATGACTACAATCGGTTTAGATTATAGTAAGGAAAAATCTCGTGACCCTAAAACAATTAAGGCTTTTTTGGAGTTACACATTGAACAAGGTCCTATTTTAGAAGAGAAAAACATACCTATAGGTGTTGTGGATGCGATTGTCGGTCTAACACAACTAGAGGTCACTGTGCAAGGTAGGGCTGGTCATGCAGGCACCACACCTATGAACAAAAGAGCGGATGCATTAGTCACAGCCGCACAAATCATTTCTGGATTTCCAAAGCTTGCCGAGGAAGTAGGAAATGGAACCGTTATAACTACAGGACAATTAGAAGTACTTCCCAATGGCTCTAATGTAATTCCAAGCAAAGTAATCTTTTCTGTAGATATACGTTCTGGAGCTGAAGAAAAAGTTCAGGAAGCAATCGCCAAAGTGGCTGCGCTAATTGAATCTAAAAACACTCCAACTATACATTGCACGACCGAACAATTACTCTACACGACACCTAAAGTAATGGATACACAGGTTCAAGCGCTTTTCGTAGAGGCTTGTGGAAAACTAGACATTCCCTATAGCCAGATTAGTAGCGGTGCTGGGCACGATGCTATGATTTTCTCTGATTATATCGCATGTGGAATGATCTTTATCCCTAGCAGAGATGGGCTAAGTCATTGCCCAGAAGAATGGTCAGATACTAACGACCTTACTAAAGGAGCAGCAATTTTATACGAGACGGCATTACGACTAACGGGGGGAACAGCATGATTAACACTCAAATAAAAGAATCTATAAAAAATAACAGTGATGAACTAACTCAGCTTCGCAGAAAATTACATAGTGAGCCTGAGTTATCTTTTGAGGAATATAAAACTACTGAGTTTATTTGCAATTATTTAGACAATCTAGGTATCTCCTATCGGAAAACAGAGCCAACCGGAGTTGTAGCAGAGATACATGGTAAGACTGACGGGAAAACAGTGGCACTTCGTGGAGATATGGATGCCCTATCGGTGCAGCAGCTAAACAATGTGCCGTATGCATCTAATATAGAAGGAAAAATGCATGCTTGTGGTCACGATGCTCATACATCTATGCTATTAATTGCAGCTAAGGCATTATCAGAAGTGAAGGAGCAGCTTCCGGGGAAGGTCCGTTTACTTTTCCAGCCTGCCGAAGAGATCGCTCAGGGTGCCCAAGCAATGGTAGATCAAGGAGCAATGGAAGGCGTGGACAACGTTTTCGGCATACACATTTGGTCGCAAATGCCGACCAGTAAAGTTTCCTGCTCCCCTGGCCCTTCATTTGCTGCTGCCGACCTTTTCACTGTAAAGTTTAAAGGTCGTGGCGGACATGGGGCTATACCAGAAGCATGTATTGATGCTGCACTTGTCGCATCCTCCTTTGTGATGAATGTTCAAACAGTCGTTTCACGTACAATTGACCCCCAAAGTCCAGCAGTATTGACTATTGGAAAAATGGTTGTTGGCACTAGATTCAATGTTATAGCAGAAAATGCAGAGATTGAGGGAACAGTTCGTACATTCCATCCAGAAACTCGGGATTTTATCGAACAAAGCATTAAAAATTATGCAGATAACGTGGCAGCCATATACGGGGCTACAGCAGAAGTAGTATATACTCGTGGGACAGACGCAGTAGACAATGAAGAAGAAAGTGCGAAACTTGTCCAACAAGTCGCTACCGAAGCATTTGGTTCTGAATCTGTATATGATGAAAAGCCTACTATGGGCGGAGAGGATTTCTCAGCCTTTTTAACAAAAGCACCAGGAAGCTTTGCTCTAGTAGGATGCGGAAATCCAGAAAAAGACACAGAATGGGCTCATCATCATGGAAACTTTAATATTGATGAGGATTCCCTTGTAACAGGAGCAGAGCTGTATGCCCAATATGCATGGGCATACTTAAATAAATAATAATTTCTAAAGAAGCTAATCTAGCGCATTTATAGCCTAGAGTAGCTCCTTTTTTTGATAATTATTATTAATCGGAAACTATTTTCTAGATTTTTCGTATATACTAAAGAAAAAGGAAGAGGAGGTATATAAATGGAAGATATAATAGGGCTCTTTATCGGCCTAGTCGCTATCGTAATGGTTTTTTCAATCCCTTTAACCGCTATTTGGACAACTCATTTACGAAAAATGCAGGGTATGAAATCCAAAGTAATCAAGGAAGAAATTGAACTAGAAAGACTAAGATACGACAATTTTCTATTAGAAACAGAAAAAATGCGATTAGATTTGCAAAACAAACAAGCAAGCCTTCTAGAAATGTCTGCAGACCCCCTAGTGGTGGAGTTGCAAAAAAGACCCAAATCGGAAACGAAGGCGTTATAATTAATCGTGCAGCTTAAAGTTTGCACGATTTTTTTGGTATAAGAAAGAAGAAAGGAGTATTTAGCATGTCCTCTTCTACTAAAAATTTTTTCCATTTACTAAAGAGCTTACGATGGCCAGTCAAAATAGCAATTTTAGCTATTGTCCTTTCCTTATTGAGCACGGTCATTAGCTTAGTCGTCCCTTTAGTCACTAAAACTTTAGTTGATTCATTGACCTCGACTAGCTTCAACTGGACACTTATTCTCTTGTTGCTAGGGGTATTTATATTGCAGGCCGTATTCGGGGGATTTTCATACTACCTCTTATCTTACATGGGAGAATTTGTCGTGGCTGACCTAAGGAAGAAACTTTGGAGCAAGGTTCTTCACTTACCTATCCCCTACTATGACCGACATGAAAGCGGAGAAACGATGAGTCGGATCACTCAAGATACCTCTACATTAAAATCATTAATTACTGATCACTTAGTGAATTTTGTTTCTGGCATCATAACTATCATCGGCTCAGTCACCATCCTATTCTTTATAGACTGGAAAATGACATTAATTATGCTCATAAGCGTTCCATTAAGTATGGCAATCATGATGCCTCTAGGCTCTATGATGCATAAAGTGGCGAAGGCCACTCAAAAAGAAATGGCCTCTTTTTCAGGATTACTTGGTAGAGTCCTTTCCGAGATAAGACTCGTCAAATCTTATCGAGCAGAGCCAAATGAAACAGTAAGTGGTGGTGAAGCCATACAGAGCCTTTACCGATATGGTTTAAAGGAAGCAAAGATCCAATCATTTATATCTCCTTTTATGACCCTTATCATGATGGCCATCCTAGTTGTCATCTTAGGTTATGGAGGATTGCAGGTTTCTAATGGCTCACTCTCTGCAGGAGATCTCGTGGCAATTATATTCTATTTAGTTCAAATTATTTTCCCATTTGCTCAAATGGCGACGTTCTTTACCTCGTTTCAAAAGGCCGTTGGAGCGACTGAAAGGATTCAAGAGATATTTGCAATGGATAGTGAACCTGTTGATGAGTATTCGACGAAAACGTTGGAAGACGGGGTAATAATGTTTAAAAACGTTCATTTCTCTTATGGAGAAAACAAAAAAATTATAAACGGAGTCTCGTTTGAAGCAAAGCCTGGCACAGTCACCGCCTTTGTAGGTCCAAGCGGCGGAGGTAAAACTACTATATTTTCTTTACTCGAGAGGTTTTACGAGCCAGATCACGGAGTAATCTATTTTAACGACTCTCCAATTAACGAACTTCCGTTAAGAGATTGGCGTTCTAAAATGGGGTACGTATCCCAGGAAAGCCCTTTGATGAGTGGCACTATTTTATCCAATATGACTTATGGAATGACGAAAATACCTTCTATGGAAAAGATTATAGCAGCCGCACAAGCTGCAAATGCCTCCTCCTTTATAGAAGAGTTACCCGACAAATACGACACGCTTGTAGGGGAACGAGGAATGAAGCTATCTGGCGGACAAAGACAACGTATTGCAATTGCACGAGCCCTTTTACATGATCCTAAAATATTATTATTAGATGAGGCTACTTCAAACTTAGATAGTGGATCAGAAGCTTTTGTCCAAGAAGCACTAGAACGCCTGATGAAGGGGCGCACTACTCTAATCATCGCCCACCGTTTGGCGACCATTATGCATGCTGACCAAATCTTCTTTATAGAGCAGGGTGAAATTACTGGTAGAGGTACTCATGAGGAATTATTAAACAACCATGAATTATACAGAGAATTTACACAAGGACAAGGATTATCTTAAAATCTGGAATATTTCATTCTTGTGGAGAATAAGATAACTTTAACCCTCTAAATTCACCTAAGGTAAGGAAGAGTCAAGTCAAATTTTTTGCATATTTCAAATATTTAAAATGTAAAATTTTAACTTTGAAGTTCCCAAAATACTATTTTATTACTTTATTTTTATAGTAATTTAAATTCACTTTCATTCCATTAAATTACAACTTTTAAAATACTCATAACCATTTTAGGAAAGTACCATGTAAAAACACTGCTTTTTTTATACCTTTTAACATTCACTTTCATAATAATTCAATTCTATACTTTTTTCAGTTTTTTTATGCTATCTTTATTATAGTATCTGATTTTGTTTCCTATTAGATCCTACTCGAGGGGGGTTGAATTAGGTGAATATAGGGCAGCTAATCAAATTAGAACGCCAAAGACAAAACATGAAGCAAGAATATTTAGCTTCGGGTATTTGCGTTCCTTCTTATCTAAGTAGAATAGAAAATGGGTTAGTTATCCCTAGTGAAGATATACAGCAACATTTATTGAACCGTTTAAACATTCCATTAGAAGCATTGAATAATAATGGGGATGAAACAAAGTTAGCATATTTTAAATCCCTTTTTAAAACGGTTATAAATTCCCGAGATAAAGAGAAGGCAAAAAGTCTCTATCATGCAATCCATATTTACATAGAAGAACACCCTTTCGAACCTAACAGACTTACTATTCTAGTAATGGAAACAAGATTGATGCTTATGCTACCTGATACCTCAAGTGAAATAAAGTCTAGTGTTCTAATTCTTGAAGAATTTAAAAAAGAAATGTCGACTGATCAATTATTTTACTTATCTTCTATTCAAGGTATATTAGCCTATCATAAAAATGAATTTAGACAGGCTTCAGAAATTTTCATGAATATATTTAATTTAATTAAAAGTTACCGCATGGAAGATTGGGAAATGGCAGAATTATATTATATCTCAAGCCTTGCTCTTCTTTCGGAGTCTAGATATATTTTAGCCATTGACTATGTTAAATCTGCATTATCTTACTTTAACCAAGAAATATTAATTGAACGCTCAATAGAGTGTCTTATTATATTAGGTATTGCCCAGAAAGATAGCGGAGTATTAACAGATGCTATAGCCACCTACCAAAAAGCTAAAGAAATAAGTTCTAAAATAGATTCATTAAAGTTCATAGGCATGATTGAGCATAACCTAGGGGCTGCTTTTTCTTTATTAAAGAATCATGAACAGGCACTGTTTCACTTTCAAAACAGCTTAAGGGCTAAGCCAAAACCTACTCAACAAATAGTAACCGTATTGTCCATCTTAAAAGAATACTATAAAAATGGCGATGTAAAAAATTCAATCATATGGTTAGAAGATGGCATTAAACTTTTAGAAGAATTACCTGAAAACACAAAAATATTCTATGAAAATCATTTCAAGGTATATAAAACTCTTCTGAAAGAAGAATATGATTTAATTAACAATTTTAAAGATATTCTGGATTACTTCGAGAATAAACAAGAGTTTAAATACTGCTCCATATATTGCTTTGTGTTAGCAAAGAAACTTGCTAGTGATAAAAAATATAAATTGTCTACTATTTATTATGAACAAGGATTTAATTATCATATGAAACAATCAAAAGTGTCTACTTGGGAGGAATTATCATGAAAAAAATAGTTAGCGGAACACTTTGCAGTCTTGGACTATTAGTATTAGTATCTGGATCAACTTTTAATTTAGCAGTTAACGACAAACCTGAAATCACTTCGGTTCGTGACTTACTTGCTGTCAATGACAAACCTGAAATTACTTCTGTGCGTGACTTGCTTGCTGTGAATGATAAGCCGGAAATCACTTCTGTGCGTGACTTGCTTGCTGTGAATGATA
>JBEMAY010000001.1:21441-29398 GCA_040274765.1 Psychrobacillus sp. | reverse complement strand
ACTTCTGTGCGTGACTTGCTTGCTGTGAATGATAAGCCGGAAATCACTTCTGTGCGTGACTTGCTTGCTGTGAATGACAAGCCGGAAATCACTTCTGTGCGTGACTTGCTTGCTGTGAATGACAAACCTGAAATCACTTCAATCAAGCCTGGTTCTAAATTTCTTTAAAATATTTAGTTAAAAAAGGCTTGAAAATATTATCATTATACTAAAAGAGAAATTGCACTTTGGATTTCTCTTTTTGTGTTGTATTTGGGAAAATATCCGACGAGATCTATTCTCTTACCGCGTACTCACTTAAATTTGTGACTATGAATACGATTATACTAGTTGTTCGGAGTGGAGGCGGCGACTCCTAGGGGACAAGCGCGTGGGAGAGACTACAGGCTCGACCCGTGCCCCAGGAAAGCGTCCGCCGTAACGGAGAACAACGGCTACGAAGTAGGCACAAAAATAAAGCAGTTCAATTTTACTTATCGTAAAACTTGAACTGCTTTTAATTTGAGGTGGGTTTTGTCCTACCATCTTATATTCTATTCAATACGTTCTATCTAGGTGAGCTGCTTCATCGAGGATTATATGGTGGCTGTAGACTTCTGCAAATTCTAGTGATTCTTCAATTTTGTCAACCATTTCGAAAACATCAAGAATCATCACTAATTTTATAATTGTCTTTTCTCCAAAGGCATTGGTATAAGTGACGTCTTTAAAATGTTCCTTTACTAAACGATCTACATCTTCAAATCTTGGTGCTCGAACGATGTTGATGGTTTCTTCAAATGTTTTATTAGGCATAGATTCAGGTGAGGAAATATGTTCAAATAATAGTTTGACCGAAAACGTTCTCTCCATTCTTTTCACCTCAATTCCTTTTTTTTCTTATCTTAATTATTGATTATTTTTGAACGAAAAGCCACTTCTTTAAGTTGTGAAAGTCTCTCTAGAAACTAGCTCTAAAACGGAAAAAAAATTAGCTACTTTCATACTAAGGTTTATATCTTTTGTTATATAATTCGACTTATATTTCACTTTAGCCACCTAAAGTTATTAGTTCAAAAATACTTTTATTAAAAAAAGCTCTGTAAGGCCATTGACAAGCCTTACAGAGTTTGTATTTTAAATATTAAATTGACTTTCATAGAGGTCAGAATAGAAGCCTTTTTTCTGCAATAATTCTTGATGTGTTCCTGATTCAATGAGCTTTCCATGATGAATAACTAAAATTCTATCGGCGTTTTCTATTGTTTTTAATCGATGTGCAATTACAAAGCTAGTGCGTCCTTCTGATAACCTATTTAGTCCTTGCTGTATCTCTATCTCCGTCTTTGTATCTATGCTAGATGTCGCCTCATCTAAAATGAGAATATCAGAGTCAGCTAGAATTACTCGAGCAATAGCTAATAGCTGTCTTTGACCTTGACTAAGACTTGAACCACCAGAAGAGAGAATGGTATCATATCCTTCTGGTAAATGCTTGATGAAATTATGTGCAGAGGCCATTTTAGCTGCAGCTACCACTTCATCATCTGTTGCATCCAAACGCCCATACCTAATGTTTTCAAGAATTGTTCCTGTAAATAAGAAAGTATCTTGAAGCACTATTCCAATTTTTTCTCGAAGCTGGCTTATTTTATAGTCTTGAATATTAACACCATCTATGTGAATATGCCCTGCGTCCATATCGTAAAAACGCATAAGCAGATTAATAATAGTTGTTTTTCCTGAGCCAGTTGGACCAACTAGAGCAACTTTTTCTCCTGCATTTACTTGGAAACTAATGTCCTTTAAAATTGGCTCTTCCTTTTCATAGGAGAAGCATACTTTGGAAAATTCAACATCACCCTTCAAGGATTTTATATCTAGAGCATTGGCTTTATCCTGCATGTCTGGAGATTCGTCCATAATTTCAAACACTCTTTCCGCTCCTGCTATTGCAGATTGAAACGTGTTAAGTAAGTTAGATAACTGATTAATCGGACGGAAGAATTGACGAGAATAAGTAACAAAAGCAGCTATAATTCCAACAGTTGCCATCTCTTGCACTGTCATTATTGCCCCTACCCCGATAATTAGCGCAAGTCCAAGATTATTGATGAAGTTATTGATAGGTCCTAGAAAACCGGATACTGTATCGGCAGCCATTGCAGAGCCACGCAGCCGTTCATTTACATTTGAAAATTTATTAAATGTATTCTCTTCTTGACCAAAAAGAGTAATGACCTCATTACCTGAGATCGCTTCTTCTATAAAACCGTTTAACTCTCCTAGATCTCGCTGTCTTTTTATAAAGTTACTACTGCTATACTTAATTATCTTTTTCGTAGTAAAAATGATTAGTGGAATGATTAGTAATGATACTATCGCTAAAATCCAATTTAACGCAAACATTGCGATAGCCACTCCACTTACCATCAGTATAGAAGAAAATATTTGGATAACGCTTTGACTCAATGCATTGTTTAAGCTCTCTATATCGTTTGTCACACGACTCATCAGATCTCCGTGAGTTCTTTTATCAAAAAATCGTAACGATAAGGTTTGAAATTTAATAAACAGCTCCTGGCGCAGTGTTCGGATGGTTTTCAGTGAAACTCGTACCATCAAAAATGTTTGTAGCCAAGTGAATATAGAAGATGCAGTATAAACTAATGCTAAAAATACTAAGAAACGAAGCGTTCCGTCTAAATCCTTAGGAATAATATAATCATCAATTATGACTCCGATCAGGTATGGAGCAAGTAAGTTTAGTAAGGTTGACACGATAACAAAGCCACTAGCTGCGATGAGAGCTATTTTTTGTTTCTCTAAATAACCCCATATTCTCTTAATCGTACCCTTGCTATCTTTCGCTTTTACTACGGGGCCGCCAAAGCCTCTTGGCCCTCTAGCTCGACCCATAGCATTTTGTGGTTGAGTGGATGCTTTATTCATCTGAAAGAACCCCCTTTCCACTTTGCGTTTCATAAATTTCTCTGTATACCTTACTAGTCAGCAGAAGCTCACCATGTGTACCAGTTGCTTCAATACGACCATCATCTATGACTAATATTTGATCGGCATCAATGATGGAGGATACTTTAGAGGAGATGATAAATACAGTTGTTTCTTTGTACTGTTCCCTTAAGGTCTTCTGAATAGCAGCTTCAGACAACGCATCCACTGCAGATGTGGAATCATCGAAAACAAGGATTTTAGGCTGGCGAATAAACGCTCTGGCCATGGACAGGCGTTGTTTTTGCCCACCTGATAAATTGGTTGCCCCCTGCATCAGCTCATGCTCGAATCCTTTATCTAATCTTTCAATGAATTCATAGGCTACCGCTGATTGAGCAGCGTTTTTCATCTGTTGCAAATCTGCTCCTTCATTTCCATAGCGTAAATTTTCCTCAATGGTACCAGAGAATAAGGTAGCCTTTTGGGGGACAAATCCGATTAAGCTGCGCAATTCCTTTAATGAATATTCCTTTATATCTTTTCCACCTATTCGAATTATCCCTGTGTCTGGGTCATATAACCGCGAAATAAGCTTTAATAGGGTAGACTTACCACTACCTGTTGAACCAATAATGCCGATTGTCTCCCCCGGATTTGTACAGAAGGAGATATCCTTTAAAACATACTCACCATTTTTACTATAGCTAAAATTAACCTGATTAAATTCTACCTCTCCAGTGACGTGTGTAATATGTACGGAATTTACTGGCTCTTGGATTTCAATTTTCGTATCCAGTACTTGTTGGATTCGGTTTGCTGAAGTGAAGGAGCGAGTAATTTGCATTAAGACATGGCTGCTAGAGATGAGACCGTTCATAATAATGTTAAGATAATTGATAAAAGCTAGAATAACTCCAACCTGCATAGTCCCTTCATCTACTTTGATAGCTCCCATCCACATTCCGAAAACAACTCCTACGTTTACGACAAACAACATGACAGGCATTAGAGATAAGATGACTTGTTCTGCAGCCATGTTTCTTTTTGTAAGAGTATCATTCACCTCTTTAAACGAATCTATTTCATAATGCTTCCTGTTAAATGCTTTAGTAACTCGGATTCCTAAAAATGTCTCCTGGAGCTTTGTATTTACACGATCCATTGCCTTCTGCACCTTTACAAAAAGCTTGCCTGTTCTGGAAGAGAAGAAATATATTAATGCCATTAATATTGGAATAGTCACCAGTAATACTGGGAACAATTCTCTTGCAGTGACCCATACGATAATAACAGAGCCAATAAACAACAAAGGTCCACGCACAAATATACGTAACGTCATCATTAACGCCTGTTGCACTGCAGTAACGTCGTTAGTGACAATTGTAATTAGCTTTCCTGTTCCGTATGTATCCGTATTTCCACTAGAAAATTGCTGTGTCTTCAGAAAGACATCTCTTCGAATATCAGCAGCAAAATTGACCGCTGCCTTGGAGCTATAAACTGTACAACCAGCTCCTCCTATTAAACCGATAACTGCGGTAACGAGCATTAAGATGCTCATCTGGATAACATAGGCATGATCATTCTCGGCAATACCATTATCAATAATGTGTTGCATAATGGTTGGCTGTAGTAAATCCATCGCCACTTCTACACACATGAGTAAAGGAGCTAATATAGCAAAAACCGTATATGGTTTTAAATAGCGAAGTAGCTTTTTTAGGGATTTCATCTATTTATATCCCCCTTCTATTGATTTTCTTTTTGTAATTGGTTTGTAATAAATTGAATGAAATTTGTTAACCTCATTGTATTTTCCTTATCTTTTCTAGATGCTTTAACTGCTTTCGTTAATTCGTCCTCCCATAAATCGATTGCCTCTTTAAGCTGAATGGCCTCCGACGAATTTTGCCATTCCCATCTTGCCTGCCAATTATCCCAAAAGTTTTCATTTTTTTGTTCAGAGTATTCTTTAAGTCGAGACTCCCCCTTGTTACCTAGAGCGTAAGTCTTCTTCTCTGATTCAAGTAATAACTCAATCATTTCCTGCTCCAACAATTCTTGCAAAGCCGGGTACACGGTTCCTGCACTGGCCGAATAAAATCCTCCAGAGCGGTTTTCTAATTCCTTCATCAGCTGATAACCATGCTTCGGCCCTTCCTCTAATAAATGGAGTATCGCTAGCTGAACAAATCCTCTTCTCCTTTTTATATCGATCACTTCCTTTAAGTATATCGATAATTTTAATCGATATACTTTAGAAAGACAATATAAATAGTAATGTAGAAGAAGAACAACTTAAAAAGGGGCAAGAAAGTATTAACTTCCTTGCCCCTTTGGTGTACTACTTAAAAGCCTTTTTAGTTTAATTTTTCTAATGGTTCGAATGCTGGCCCCTCAAGGACCTCTCCTTTATAATTAAAACGAGAACCATGACACGGACAGTCCCAAGAGCTCTCCGCATTATTAAATGCTACATCGCATCCCATATGTGTACAAACGGGTTTAACTAAAAACACCTTTCCGTCCTGGTCCTTGTATGCGCCTACCTTTTTCCCTTCAATTTTTACAATGTCTCCTGTACCTACTTTTAAATCCTCTAATTGAAGGTCTACTTTCTCAGTTTTCCCTTTAATAAATTCCTTCGCAACACTCGTGTTAGCTTTTGTAAATTTAGTAATATCCTCTTTTTTCATTTTTGATCGTGTAGGTGAAAAGAAGTCTGCAAATCGGTTCTCTTTTCCTAATACATTGTCTACCATAATGTGAGCAGCCACTACACTATTAGTCATACCCCATTTTCGGTATCCAGTTGCTACTAATACGTCTGGTTTGGCCGAAGTCATCACACCAATGTAAGGGACTTTATCTAATGTCTCTAAATCCTGTGCAGACCATCGGTACTTATACGTTTCAAAGTTAAACTTTTCCCGACCAAAGGCTGCCAAAGTCTCGTAGTTAGCAGTGGTATCCCCCTCTTGTCTTCCTGTCACATGACCTTCTCCGCCCAATAGAATATACCTTTTCCCATCCGATCCTAAAGCTGAGCGAATGGACCTCGTTGGTTGCTCTACATTAATGTACATTCCCTTAGGAGCATTTTTCTCTGCAGGAGCAGCAATTATATATGAGCGATGCGGCTCTAAACGTGTAAAGTATAAACCATTCTCGTCATTAAAAGGATAATGACTGCAAATCAGAACTTTCTTAGCTTTTATCTTATGACCTTCTACCGTTTTAACAATGTTTTCTGGTAGAATATCCTTTGCTCGAGTCTCTTCAAAGAAATGTACTCCATTATTAACTGAGTGACTAACTAAAGCTTTCGCGTATTTCACTGGGTGGAACTGCCCTTGATTGTCTAGCCTTAGAGCTTCTTTAACCTGATAAGGAAGTTCTGTTTCCTTTGTTAGGGCAGCAGACTCAATTCCTATCTTCTGATAGGCATCCATTTCTTTTCTTAGAGTATCTAATCCCTCTTCCGTATCTGCATATATGTAGGCAGGCACCTTTTCAAAATCACACTTAATATCTAAAGTAGAAACTGTTTGTTCTACGAAATTAAGGGCTTCCACTTGGGCATCGTAGTATAATCTTGCTTTTTCCTCGTCAAAAATATTGATCAGCTGCTGGTATACATGTCCATGCTGGGCAGTTACCTTTGCAGTTGTAAAACCAGTTGTTCCATTTAAAATTTTACTTCCCTCGATAACTGCCACTGATTTACCACTTTTACTTAATAAATATGCAGCAGTTATTCCTGTCAAGCCTGCTCCAACGACTAACACATCTACCTCAATATTTTCATTTAATTTAGGAAACGATGGGAGTTCATTATTAGCTAACCAATAAGACTCAAAGTTTCCTGGTAATATCTTTTCTGTCATTATGTTTCCTCCTTTATTTATACTAGTGTCTATCTATTCTTGAAAGTTTATTCAACGAAATACGTAAGAATGGAAATGGGCTGTAAGCAACTCTCTTAAACATTTGATACCCGTCCGTATTATTACAAAACACATAAGGCAAAATAGAAAAAAATTTTAAAAAATGAGAGACTGGAATCTTTTTAGGGAAAGCCTCTAAAAATAATTATTAGCAAAAATAAAGCTACGAAAATTTTACGACTTGTAAAATTTCCGCAGCTTTTTAAGTAATATAATTATCTATCCTTTTCATCCCAGCACTCGGTATTTTTCAGTCCTGGTATTGATTTAGCATAAAAGACTGGATCTTCTCCTTTTTTTCGTTGCCTTGTAAAATCGTTTAATACCTTAAAGGCTACTCTACCTAAAATGATGATGACAGCAATATTAACTGTTGCCATTAATCCCATGAACAAATCTGCTAGGTTCCAAACAAGCTGAACATGTGCTATTGAACCAAACATTACCATCCCTAATACAACAAAACGATAGGCAGTTAACCAGCCCTTGCTTGCATTCATAAATTCTATATTTGTTTCGCCATAATAATAGTTCCCCATAATAGAACTAAACGCAAAGAAAAGAATTGCTATTGCTACAAAGTAAGGTGCCCATTCACCAACATGAACCGCTAAGGAATTTTGTGTAAGGACGACTCCATCATCCTCTCCTGTTCTATAAAGACCAGCTAATATAATGATAAATGCAGTTGCCGAACAAATAATAATGGTATCAAAAAACACACCTAGACTTTGCACTAACCCCTGTTTTGCTGGGTGGGATACACTAGCCGTAGCTGCAGCATTTGGTACGCTCCCCATTCCTGCTTCATTTGAAAATAACCCACGTCTAACCCCTTGCATAATAGCAGCACCGATAGTTCCCCCCACTGCTTCCTCTAAACCAAAAGCCTGTGTAATAATTAATTTGAAAACTGCTGGCACTTCAGAAATATTCGTTATAACAACAAAAATAGTAATAGCTAGATAGAATAAAGCCATAACTGGAACAACTATCTGGGTAACACTAACGATTCTTCGAACACCACCAAAAATTATAATCGCAGTTAAAATCACTAAAACAATTCCAATTACATA
>JBEMAY010000001.1:0-21431 GCA_040274765.1 Psychrobacillus sp. | reverse complement strand
ATGCTAAATACATCTCCAACGGATGCAGCAATCGTATTCGACTGAACTGCGTTAAATATAAATCCAAAACATAAAATGAGCAGAATACTAAAAACTATTCCTAGTTTACGATTTCCTAAGGCTTTCTCCATGTAATATGCTGGACCACCACGAAAATTTTTACCATCTCTCACCTTATATACTTGTGCAAGAGTACTTTCAACAAATGCAGTTGCCATCCCAATTACAGCGATAATCCACATCCAAAAAACTGCTCCTGGGCCCCCTATTCCTACAGCTAAAGCCACTCCCGTAATATTACCGGTACCTACTCTAGAAGCAGTACTGATTGTAAATGCCTGAAAGGGAGAGACTCCACCTTTTTCTTGTTTTTTCTCTGTAATTAAACGAAACATCTCTCCAAACAAACGAAACTGAACAAATCTTGTGCTAAACGTAAAATATAAGCCTGCTCCAACGAGCAAGGCAATCAATATATAAGTCCATAAAATGTTATTGAACCCATCAACAAAGGTCTCAAGCCACCCCATATTATTTCCCTCCTAAATTTATACTCTTTGCTATATACCCTATTTGTCCTACAAATAACAACATAACGTAAATTATTTTATTTTTTCCTGATAAAGATTTGTTTTAAAATAGTTCTTAATGTTTAATAAAGCCAGTTATCGTGAACTCCGAGCCTAAGACATAAGACCGCTTCTCAATTTTTTTAATACAAAAACACCCCAAGAGATTTTACTCTTGGGGTATTTTGTCAATCCTATTTTTATTCAGCTAAAGCCTCTGTTAATGCTGGTACTACCTGCTTTTTACGTGAAACGACACCTTTTAATAATGCGACATTATTAACAAATGTCACATTGAATGCTGTCTCCGCTTTTAAAGCCATTTTCCCTAATGCTAAAGCAACGGAATCGTTATTTAAGATATCTGTTACGACAAAGAAGAAGAGGTCTAATTCTTTTTCTTGAATTTCGAGATTAATCAATTCTTCTAATTGCTGCTGACGTCCCATCACATCATTTACATCGACAGCATTAACTTGAGCAATAACTACCTTATGTTCACCCATAGTGAACTCTTTCGCATCTAACGAAAGTAGGTCTTCTAGGCTCTTATCGCTAAGATCAGCCCCAGCTTTTAGCATAGCTAGGCCATACTCTTCTACATTTACACCTGCCAGTTTTTCTAGCTCACGTGCCGCCGTAATATCTTCTTCTGTGCACGTTGGGGATTTAAATAATAACGTATCTGAAACAATTGCGGATAGCATCAAGCCTGCAATGTTAGATGGTATTTCAACGCCTTTTTCTTTATATATTTTGTTAATGATCGTAGCAGTACACCCTACTGGCTCTGCACGATAATACAAGGGATCTGCTGTTTCAAAGTTAGCGATACGATGATGATCAATAACCTCTGTGATTTGAACTTCTTCTATTCCAATAGCACTTTGTTGTTTTTCATTGTGATCTACTAAAATTACTTTTGTCGCTTCAGTTTCTACATTTTTTATCAAACGTGGAGCTTCAAATCCAAACTTCTCAAGTGCATATTTAGTCTCATTATTTAATTCGCCTAAACGAACTGCCTCAGCCTCTACGCCAATTGCATTTTTTAAGTATGCATATACAATCGCTGAAGTAATTGTATCTGTATCAGGGTTTTGATGTCCAAAAACTAGTACCTTTTCCATGAATAATCCTCCTAAAAATCTATTTCCGACCTTATTTTATCATATATCTTGTCTATCATTAAAAAGTAAATTCGCTAATACATCCTTGTTATTAAGAAAGTCTGCCAGTGTATATTCATCTAGCACTGTTAGATACGCTTTAAGTGCTCTATTTAAAGCTCTTCTTAACCCACAAGCTGGAGTAATTACGCAACGATTTGTCTGACAATCAAAACACTCTACTAAATGGAAATCATCCTCTGTCTTCCGTACAACTTGTCCTATGTTAATCTCCTCTGGTTCCATAGCCAAACGAATACCGCCACCTCTGCCACGAATCGTTTCAATATAACCAAGTTTCCCTAAATCATAGGTCACTTTCATCAAATGATTTTTAGAAATACCATATGCTTCTGAAATGTCTTTAATAGTTGATAGGTCGCCTTTGTTTTTTGCTCCTAGATAGATCAATACTCGAAGCGAAAAGTCTGTATACATTGTCATTCTCATACTAACACCGCCATTCATTCCATTATACCTACTATGACAAACTCGTGAAAGAAATGTGACTGTTTATTTACAAAGATTAAAAGATGTATTTTATATATTGCTTTTAATTTTGAAGAAGAGTATGTTGAATTTATAAAAACAAAGCGCTATCATTTATGTCCTTCTGAAGTTCTCATATAGGACATACGGGTAGCACATAAACGAAAAGGATGTGCGGACGCATATGTTATCCCAAAACACAATAGATATTGTAAAATCCACCGTTCCAGTATTAGAAATCCATGGAGTAGCAATTACAACTACATTTTACCGAAATCTTTTTGAAGCTCACCCAGAGCTATTAAATATTTTCAATCACGCTAACCAAGAGAAAGGTCGCCAGCAAAATGCTTTAGCTAATACGGTCTATGCTGCAGCTGTTCATATTGATAACTTAGCCGCTATTATCCCTGTCGTAAAACAAATTGGTCAAAAGCATGTAAGTTTAGGGATTAAACCTGAACATTATCCGATTGTCGGTCAACATCTATTAGGAGCTATAAAAGAAGTATTAGGCGATGCAGCAACAGATGAAATAATTAATGCATGGGCTGAGGCATATGGAGTGATCGCAGATGCTTTTATAGGAATTGAAGAAGATATGTACGTAGCAGCCGAAAGTCAAGAAGGAGGCTGGAGATTTTTTAAAGAATTTATCATTACCGATAAGGTAAAGGAAAGCGATAACATTACCTCCTTTTACTTTAAGCCTGTAGATGGAGGAACTTTACCTTCCTATGAACCAGGTCAATATATTACTGTACGAGTAAATATTCCAGGAGAAAAATACTTGATGAACAGACAATATAGTCTATCCAAAGCTTCTGATTTAAACGCATTTAGAATATCTGTAAAGAAAGAAGACGAAAGCAATCCAGAAGGAAAAGTATCCGTACATCTTCATCGGCATATGAATATAGGTGATACAGTGGAAATAAGTGCTCCTGCTGGGGAGTTCACACTTAAAGAAGGAACTACTCCAGTTACTTTCATAAGTGGTGGGGTAGGAATCACTCCGATGATGAGCATGCTTGACACTGTAGCAAAAAATCAGCCTGAGCGCTCTGTTTCCTTTATATATAGTACTCGCAAGAAAAATTTACATCCATTTGACCAAGATATTCACTCTTTAATAGATTCCTTGGAAAATGGCATATATAAATCTCTATACTCCGAAGAAGGAGATGGATATATAACTAAAGAGATTATGAAAGAGTACGCTCACAAAGATGGAGATGTATATATATGTGGTCCTGTAGGATTTATGGAAGTGATGATCAATCATTTATTGGAGCTTGGGTTTACAAAAAGTCATATTCACTATGAATTTTTCGGTCCGGCCTTGAATTTAAATTTAACTGAAGATTAATAATTTACTCAGTCAGGATGCTACCTTCTTTAAGGTCAGCATCCTTTTTAGGTATTTTTTTACCAATTAATATGCTATTAGATATATGATTAGTTAAAAGGGAATGCTATAATTAGCCTATATTTTATTTTAAAAATAGAAACGGGTGATAAATTCATAATGGTTAAACAATTTGAGAGTAAGTATATTCCCCTATCTAACTACTTTAAAGAATGCATAAAAAAAGAATTTATCCTTACATATGAAGAAATTGAAGCCATAATAGGGCAAGCACTACCTAACGCAGCTTATTTAAGCAGTAGTTGGTGGAAAAAAACAAAACCTCCTGCCTTACACTACTTCGCATGGACCAATTATGGATATTCTGTAAAGGATGTAGTGTTGGGAGAGACGGTTATCTTCCAGGCAACGAAAGAAATTGAAGAAGAGAACAGCGACGTAGACCAAGATATATTAGTGATACGAGAAGCTGAGTTAGAGGATGCACGCCCCTTCATCACTTTGCAGGAGACTATTTTTTCAGAAACAGACTTTATGCTATACGGTGAATCGGACTTTCAAATGACGGTTCAGCATATAAAAAAGCAGATGACAGTTTGGAAAAGCTCTCCTAACTCAGTACTTTTCCTAGCTATTATGAATGGACAGTTTGCTGGCTTTATATTACTTCAAGGTCACTCTGCTCCAAGAGCAAGACATCGCTCCTCTCTAGTAATAGGAGTAAAAAAGCAATTCTCTAGAAAAGGCGTTGCCTCTTCACTTATTAACCGTGCATTTCTATGGGCAAAACAAAATGACGTCACTAAGCTAGAGCTGACCGTTATTAAAGAGAATGTGGTGGCATACAAACTTTACCAAAAGGCTGGCTTCGAAAATGAAGGGCTAAGAAAAAATTCCTTGTTCATTAATGGACAATACGTTGATGAATACTATATGGGCCGAGTCATCGAGTTAGAGAATTGATAGATATCTATACGAAAGGTATTTCATGGATCTAACTAGCTGTAAGAAGGCACAAAAATTTTCGATATTTAAAATGTATTCATGTTCAAAAAAAGAAGGCTCTTTCTGTTCGATCTAGAACAGAATAGCCTTCTTTCTTTTACTAATTTCCTCGTTTATTACCTTCAAAATTAGCTTAAGATTCCTTGAGGACTTTTAAGCACCCTTCAATCAGTGTTTTAGTTGCTCTATCGCATTTTCGATACATATGGATTATCCGTTTCCCAGAAGCGATAAGGATAATGAACGGCTTCTCCACTGTTTTCTATTCCGATTCTTGGTCCAGTAGAGATAGATGGAGCCACCCCACCCTCAGAAATATATAAAGGCTTCTCACTCCAATGATGGCCATAATAATCCATAGTAATAGCCATTGCCTTCGTCAGTTTCCCTGGACCGTTTGTCCATTGCTTCATTGGAAGTTCACGACGATTGGTTTTCATTTGTTCTAAACCTTCCATTGGCTCTACAGCGCGTATTAAAATAGCCTGAGGAATACCTGCTGGAGCTGCTACTACATTAATCAGTGTATGGGTGTGCATTTGATACGTATAAATAAGTCCGGGCTCTCCGAACATTACTTCTGTTCGCTTCGTTCTCCGATTACCAAAGCTATGAGCTGCTCGATCTTCCGCCCCCATATATGCTTCAGTTTCAACAATTTTTCCAATTAGCAGGCCACTAGTATGCTCATGGATTATGAGCTTCCCTATTAAATCCCTTGCAAGCTCTAATGTCGGTTGATGAAAAAAAGTAGGATCGATTGGTTTCATTATAAAATTAGCCCCATCTTTTTCGCTTCAAATGTTAGTTCTTCTCGGAACTTAGGATGAGTGATCGAAATCAGCTGCTCCGCCCGCTTGGAAATCGGCTTGCCGAACATACTAGCAATGCCGTACTCGGTGACAATCATATCGATGTCATTTTTAGACGTAGTCACTATAGACCCGGGTGTTAAAGAAAGCTTAATGCGAGAAATCTCGTCATTTTTTGCAGTTGATGTCATACATACAAAGCCTTTTCCTTTTTTAGAGAATCTTACTCCCCTGGCAAAATCAGCTTGTCCACCTGAAGATGAATAATATTTACCTGCAACAGTTTCAGAAGCGCATTGTCCATACAGATCTACCTCAGTAGTTGCATTAATAGATACAATTCGTTCTTCCTTCGCTATTTCACGTGGGTCATTTACAACACTAACCGGTAAAAATTCTACGGATGGATTATTATTTAGAAAGTCATACAACTTCTTAGAGCCATGCGCAAAAGTAGCTACTATCTTCCCTCTGTTCGTAAATTTCTTTGTACCATCAATAGCCCCTGCCTCCACTAAGTCCACAATTCCATCTACAAACATTTCCGTGTGGATTCCTAAATGCTTATGATTTTTTAGTAGGCTTACAACCGCATTTGGAATAGAACCTATTCCAATTTGTAGCGTATCTCCGTTATCAATCATCTCTGTAACATACTCTGCAATTTTTAAATCCTTTTCTCCAACTGGGGGAGCAATATCTTCAAATAAAGGACGACTATTTTCCACATAACCGAGTATTTGACTAATATGGATTTGGTTTTGGCCAAATGTTCTTGGCATATGCTCATTGACTTCTAATATGAATGGCACTGTTCCAATAAACTCGCTCACTATATCGGCCTGTGTCCCCAAGGAAAAGTACCCAAATTCATCCATAGGAGAGGCAACTGCCATAATCATTGAAAGATTCGTGGATGTCCTTAAAATTCTAGGCATCTCATGGAAGTGATTTGGCACTAAGTCGACTAGACCTTGATGGAAACCTTTTCTCGTCGCTCCACTCAAAAAGTAAGAAACATGCTTTAAGTTTCCTGGATAGGCACCCTCCATATAAGGACGATGCTTTAATGCCAACAATTGATGTACTTTTACATTCGTTAAGTCATGTGCATTTCCTTCTAATATATCTAAAAGCTTATGTGGTTCTCCGTTTGTTAAAGGCAGGATGATATCTGCATGCGGAGGTATTAATTCGATTATTTGCCTGTCACTCAATACTTTTTCTTTCATTTTTTACACCCCTAATATATTTCATTTTAATGGTGGAGCAGTATTTAAAAATGTCTTTAATTCCTTAGGACTTCTTAATATGCATATGTCCCTGCTCTTACCAGCTTCATTTAGGACCTTTAAGATTCTTGGTCTAACTTTACTTGGAAATCCCCAGACAAACTTTAGAAAATCCCAATCCAATTTTTCATTACAGCCCGAAGCCATGTCATCTCTTGTTTTCCCATGGTGTGTACAAACTCGTTTCAATACTCGATATGTACAGAGTGTTCGTCGGAAATCCAAAAATATGATTAAATCAGCATAATTCGCTCTCCACTCAAGTGTTGAGTTAAAGTTTCCATCTATAATCCACTGATCCTCTTCCAGCTTCTTTTTTACTTTTTCTATGAACTCATCTTTTGGAACCGGGGTCCACCCTTCATTCCAATAGAGGGAATCTAAATGAACCAATGGTAAATCCCACTTTTTAGCGAGCTGTTTTGAAAAAGTAGATTTACCTGCTCCACTAGAACCAATTATCAATATCTTTTTGTGTTTTGAGCTTGGCATTATATATCCCCCTATATATGAGATAACTTCATTGTACTATGTTTTAACCAGGAGACAAACAAGAAAAGCATAGGCGCCTATGTCTGCCCCGACAGGCAAATGAAGAAAGGCGAGGAGGCAGCTCCTCAGCCACCGGAGCTTTTATCCATTTGACCCCGAGCGGCAAGGCGCCGGAGCTAGACAACAAGAAAAGCGCAGGCGCCTATCCCTGCCCCGACAGGCAAATGGAGAAAAGTGAGGAGGCAGCTCCTCAGCCACCGGAGCTTTTATCCATTTGACCCCGAGGGGCAAGGCGCCGGAGCTAGACACCAAGAAAAGCGTAAGCGCCTATCTCTGCCCCGACAGGCAAATGGGGAAATACGAGGAGGCAGTTCCTCAGCCACCACAGTATTTTCCCATTTGACCCCGAGGGGCAAGGCGCTGAAGCTAGACAGATAGAAAAGCGCAGACGCCTATGTCTGCCCCGACAGGCAAATGGATAAAGGCGAGGAGGCAGTTCTCCAGCCACCGGAACTTTTATCCATTTGACCCAGGGGGCAAGAATTTCCTAAACAATAAAAAAACCGCCTCATAGGAAGCAGCTTTTTACCTTCTTATTCTAATTCTACTTGTTTAGTTTCCGTACCTAAAAATATGATTGATACCACACCAATGATAATAGCAATGCAAAAGATACCAAAAATCCATCCGATTTCATACCCGGCAGTTACTAGAGAACCTACTAATAATGGGCCAAGTATTCCACCAATACGTCCCACCGAGGCTGCCATACCTGATCCTGTGGCACGAATAACAGTTGGATACTGCTCTGGCGAATATGCATATAATGCTCCCCAAGCACCCAAGTTAAAGAAGGACAGTAGCATACCAGATACGATTAAGACTGCTGTAGTTTCTGCCGACCCAAATACAAACGCACTAGCCGCAGTTCCTAACAAATACGTAACTAAAACAAATTTACGTCCCGCTTTCTCAATTAGCCAGGCAGCAGAAAAGTAACCAGGTAATTGCGCTAAGGTCATGATTAGAACGTACTCAAAGCTTTGGATCAGCGAGAAACCTTTCATGACCATCACACTCGGTAGCCATAAAAACATCCCATAATAAGAAAATACAACAGTAAACCATACAATCCATAACATGAGTGTAGCCTTAGCATACTTCTTTGACCAAACATCCTTCATATTTTGAATGATAGATCTAGTTTCCGTATTTTTTTCAGTATACTTTGGAGAGTCAGGTAATTTTAAACGTAAATAAATAGCATAAAACGCTGGTAACGCAGTAATCAATAGAGCAACTCTCCAACCATAGTCAGGAATTACAAAGTAGGCAATCAATGCGGATATAATCCACCCCGCTGCCCAGAAGCTTTCAAGTAGGACAACTACACGTCCCCTCTCCTTTGCCTCTACACTTTCAGATACTAAAGTAGACGCAACAGGTAGCTCTCCGCCAAGCCCCATACCAACAAGAAAACGTAGAGCTAAAAATGCAAGTAACGTGGTAGTTAGAGCCGATAAACCACTTGCTACAGAGAACAAGACGAGCGTTATCATAAATATTTTCTTTCTACCAACCTTATCAGCCATTACTCCAAATACAAGAGCACCAACAGCCATACCAATGGAGTTAACACTTCCGATCCACCCCATTTCATTTGGAGTTAATGCCCATTCAGTGGCTAATGCTGCAATGACAAAGGATAAAATACCGACATCCATTGCATCAAACATCCATGCAAGTCCTGCTATACCTAGCAATTTATTTTTAGATAAAGGCTTTTGTTTACTAACTTTTACTTCTTTAATATTAGTCATTATTTACTCCTGTCTTTACACCTGTAATGTTTTTAGTTTACATGATTAGTATACTCATTGTTTCAGTATCTTACAATAAAAATTTTTTCTTGTTTTTTCTTAATATTTAGAGTAAAATGTCCTTTATATAAATACAAATGTTTTTCTAAGAAGAACAGAAGGGCGGAAACTCACATGGCTTGGCAAGGACTTATTGAACAATACAAAGAATTCTTACCCGTTACAGAAAATACACCTAAACTTACATTATTAGAGGGAAATACCCCTCTTATTAAATTAGAAAATTTATCAAAGGAATTAGGAATTGAGTTATATGCAAAAATAGAGGGGGCAAATCCAACAGGGTCCTTTAAAGACAGAGGTATGGTATTTGCAGTAGCTAAGGCTAAAGAGGAAGGTAGCAAAGCAGTTATTTGTGCCTCTACGGGGAACACATCAGCGGCGGCGGCTGCCTATGCTGCAAGAGCAGGAATCCGTGCAGTAATTGTTATACCTGAGGGAAAAGTGGCTGCTGGCAAGTTAGCTCAAGCTTATATGTATGGAGCAGAGGTAATTCAAATAGAAGGTAACTTTGACGTGGCATTAGACATGGTTCGTACTATTAGCGAATCTTCTCCCATTACTCTAGTAAACTCTGTAAATCCTTATAGAATAGAAGGACAAAAAACTGCATCTTTTGAGATTTGCGATGTACTTGGAGCTGCTCCAGATTATTTAGCAATTCCAGTTGGGAATGCCGGGAATATAACAGCCTATTGGAAAGGCTTTAAGGAATATAACGACAAAAAGCAAACTGGTCTACCCAAAATATATGGATTTGAAGCAGAAGGTGCAGCTGCTATAGTTCAAGGAAAACCTATAGAATTTCCTGAGACAATTGCTACAGCTATTCGTATAGGTAATCCAGCAAGCTGGGAATATGCTGTTGCTGCAAGAGATGAATCAGAAGGACTTATCGAGGCTGTATCAGATGATGAAATGATTGCAGCATACAAGCTAATAGCTAGTAAAGAGGGTATTTTTGCAGAGCCTGCTTCTTGTGCATCCATCGCTGGAGTTTTAAGATCTGTCAAGGAAGGTAAGATAAAACCTGGCAGCAAGGTTGTTGCAATTCTTACTGGAAATGGATTAAAGGACCCGCAAACTGCAATTGATGTAAAGGTGGAGCCACCACATAAACTTGAAAGTAATGCAACTGCACTAAGTGCCTTTATAGAGGGGGTGCTCGCATAATGTCATGGACTATTTCCATACCAGCAAGCACAGCAAACTTAGGCCCAGGTTTTGACTCAATAGGTATTGCTTTAGACAAATATTTAGAAGTTGAGGCAGAACTCGCTCCTCAGCTGTCTATCGAAAATTTAACTGACAATCTGCCAGTTGTCTCTGATCCAGCTGACCACCTGATTGTCCAGGCTGCCACTAAAACAGCAGCTATGCATGGACTGGAACTCCCAGCCTGTACACTAAGATTAAAAAGCGAGATTCCTCTAGCTCGTGGTATGGGGAGTAGTGCCTCTGCTGTAGTTGCTGGAATCGAGCTAGCCAATCAATTGCTTCAGCTTCAGCTGACTGCTCATGACAAGCTAAAAATCGCTACAATGATAGAAGGTCATCCTGATAATGCGGCTGCTTCAATTTTTGGAGGCTTCACTATATCTTCTTGTACAGATTATGGAGAAATCCATGTTTTTCATTCATACCATATACATGCTAGCTTTGTATTAGCGATTCCTTCATTTGAACTGAAAACGGAAACAGCTAGAAATGCCTTACCAGAGCATTACACACGATCAATTGCAACACAGGCTAGTGCTTCTGCAAATTTATTGGTAGCAGCTTTTCTATCTCAGTCCTTTGAGCAAGCAGGTATTTATATGGAAGAGGACTTGTTCCACGAGCCTTATCGCTTAGACCTCATCCCACATAGTAGAGCTCTAAAAATTGCAGCCAAAAAAGCAGGAGCTTTTGGTACTTGTATCAGTGGTGCTGGTCCTACCCTATTATCCCTTGTTCCAAAAGGAAAGGAAATGGAGTTCATCTCACAAATAGAAGAGTCATTTCCAAGCTTTAAGTTCGTACCAACCTCTATCAATAAAACTGGAATTGTCTCTATCAAACAAAATTCAAGCAAAGAGGAATTAGAACAGCCTCCACAGCTTTCCTCCATTTAAGCAGGATTCCTATAAAAAGGCAGTGAGTATCTCTCGTAAGGAGAGACCTTCACTGCCTTTTTTATGCCATTAATACTAAACTTAAAGCCATTACAAGCATACCAGCTACTACCCCATACATAGAAGAATGGGTTTCATCATACTTTTTCGCAGCTGGTAGGAGCTCATCCAACGAAATAAACACCATAATACCAGCAACTCCCGCAAATATTATCCCAAACATAACACCATTTAAAAATGGCATTAATATGAGAAAGGCAACTAAAGCGCCTATTGGTTCTGCTAGTCCGGATAGGAAGGAAAGTTTAAATGCTTTCATCCTGCTCCCGGTAGCATAAAATATAGGAACCGCTACAGCAATCCCCTCTGGAATATTATGAATAGCTACCGCTATAGCTATTGCTATACCTAGATTAGGATCCTGTAAGGCTGAAGCAAAGGTTGCAATCCCCTCTGGGAAATTGTGAATCCCAATAGCAAGAGCAGTAAACATACCCATTTTCATTAAACGGGCATCTTCTGCATTCGCTGGCTTGAGTTTCATATCCTCGACACCTTTTACTTCATGTGGGTTTTCATGCGAAGGAATTAACCGGTCTATTAAAGCGATGAAAAACATCCCACCGAAGAAACCAGCCAAAGTAACCCAATACCCATTTGTAGATCCTAATTCTTCTACTAGGGAGTCTTTGGCCTTCACAAATATCTCTACGAGCGAAACATAGATCATTACTCCAGCTGAAAATCCTAATGCTACAGATAAAAACTTTTTGTTTGTCCTAGTAGTAAGCAAAGACAACAAGCTCCCTATACCTGTAGCAAGGCCAGCAAATAAAGTAAGTAACAATGCAAAAACTACATTTCCATCCATTGACCCATCTTCTTTCTCTCTAATTTAAGCTTATTATACTTAAAAAGTTTCCTATAAGCAACTTTCTTTAGTTAAAGAAAGTGTCAAAATCTTTGATTTTTAATGTATTCTCCTATCGTTTTCCAATCCTCTTCTAGAAAGTCTCTGTTCGAAGGACGATAGAAAACGGAAGCAGGATGATAGGTTGGAATAATTGTATAGACTTCACTTGACCAAGTATATTGATTGGAGTTTAAGGACTCTAACATTTGAACTGGGCCTTGCAAGAGCTGACCATGTAATTTGGAAACAGTTGCTTCCCTTCCGAGTAAGCGCTGTAATCCTACATTACCCAATGTAACTATCAATAATGGAGAAATATTCATTAGCTCAAAATCTAATATTGGTGCATGGGCAATAATCTCCCTTTGGGTAGGTGGTCGATTATATTTCTTTTTTACCGTTTCGCCGTTTCTTTCTTTTTTTTCTTTCCATATAAATGGGCGACTTCTTACAGCACTTGTCATATATACATCTTCTCTTGTTAGTCCTATACTAGCTAAAGATTTTTTTAGCTCCTCTCCTGCTCTTCCTATAAAAGGGAGTCCTTGGATAGCCTCGTTTTCTCCTGGCGCTTCTCCCACAAGCATAAGGGTAGGCTTTTTTGGTCCCCTACCTTTTACAAATCCTTCGACTGGTGATCCCTCTATTCTTTTTATGCATATATCCATTAAATGGTTCGGTATCTCAAACACTTTATTTCCTCCTTACAAAAAATCCTCTCCACGGTTTGGAAAGGATTTATAATCTATTCTTTTTGCTTTTTCTATTACGTTTTCTATATTCGTACCAAAGAGCTACCAATACAAACCATGTATACCCTGCCATCCATCCAGCAAACACATCGGAAGCATAATGGCGGGATTCAGCTATTCGGGAGAGACCGATCATGATGGACATTAATATGGCCCCTAGCCAAATCGTGACCGTAATTTTTCTATTTGTCTGATGCTCAGTAGCTAAATAGGCAATGGTAAACAAGTAAAGCAGGCCAACCATCGCATGACCAGAAGGGAAACTATAAGTTTCTAATTGGTATGGGATGTCAGGACGTTCTCTTTCAATCCACCTTTTTAGCAGTTGGTTAATAGCATTCCCTACCCCAACCGTAAACAGAACAAACAGCATGCCACGATAATTATGAGAACGTATCCACAATAATAAAATAATTAATAAGGAGATTGATAAAATCACTCCTGTATTACCGAAATAGTGAAATGCTGAGATGAATTGATTACCTTCAAGAAGGCGACCCATTTTTTGATCTAACACCACTACTTCATCTTTAGCTATATTCAAAAAAAGCATTGCGAACCCTAGTAATGTAACAAGTCCAAGAGGATAAAACCATTTTTTCACAGAATCCCTCCCATCGTTATAAAAAGTATAAGTCAGATGGCTTATAAGTACAAAGAATTAGCGAATGATAAGAATTCATAAGCATTATATTAAAGGGGGATAGAGGGGCATTTCTCAGCCACCTCTGTCTTTCTAGGATAAAGGATCAGGAGAAAAAAATAGATTATAGATAACTACCAATTCATTATCAAGATGCTAAAATCGTTCCTCTGTCAGATCAGTGTTAATGGACACCGCCGCCTTATTTCCATCGGCTGCTGCAATCATGAGAGATGAAGGTATAGGCTTTCTAGATTCTCCTGCAACGTAGACATTTTTTTGCGTTGTACGACAGCGTGGATCTGTCATTACCCTTCCTTTTTCATCTATTTCACAACCTAGCTTCTCAGCAAAATAGTTTGGGCGATAATAGGTGGGAGCAACAAACCCCATATTTCTGTTAATAATCTCACCAGACACTAATCTTACCTCTTTGAGATAACCCTCTTCACCTACCAGCTCTTCTATTCGATCATTTTTAATTTCTATATTGTGTTTGGCTAGCTCTCGCATACCTTCCTCTGATAAATTATTTCCATTAGTTAACACCATCAGGTCATTTGACCAATTATAAATTAGTTTAACCATATGAAGGATATGCTCTTCCTTCTCAGCCAAAATTAGAAGAGGCTTGTCCCGTAATTCCCACCCATCACAATAAGGACAACTAAAAAGGTTTTTTCCATAGAACTTCCGAATACTTTCAATTGGAAACATTTCCTGAATACCTGTAGCTAGCAAGATTTTTTCAGAAATATATTCATGATTATCTCTTGTTTTGACGATAAAATTACCTTCTTCTTTCTCTCTTCTTACTTCAATAATGGTCTTATTAAAGTAACTTACATTCGGGTAATTTTTTAGTTCGCTTAGCCCTATTCCCTTAAATTCATGAGGTTTAATGCCGTCTCTCGTTATAAAGCCATGTGATTCATGAGTCACTCTATTACGGTTCGTTCCGTCGTCAAATAGGGCAATTTTTCTTCGTGCTCTCCCTAAAGTTAGACTAGCACCCAGGCCTGCGGGTCCGCCTCCGATAATAATACAGTCATACATTGTATTGCCTCCCTACAAAGAGGTTAGCCCTCTAACCTTTCTTTGATTAAATAATTTTCCCCTTTTAGTGTTCCCTAAATTAGATGTTTCCTAACATTACTTTACTAAGAAAACTTCTACCAAACTAAATGGATGGAAGGAAATATAAAAAGCCTGCCTATAAATGTTGAATTATCCAACAATTATAGGCAGACTCTACTCACTTTTATATAGCTACTGCACTATCGATCACTTCTTGAGGAACTTCAATTTTCTCTATCCCATTAAAGTTAGAGAAATCTGTTTTCATATCTTGATTCATATTAATAGATTCGCCTTCTGCTTCCATATCCATATCTACTTTAATATCAACTTTAGTAGTTTGGAAACTCTCTTTATCAATATGAACTAAATAGCTGATTGAATTAATTTTTACATCTAGCTGTACGTCTTCTCCAGCCTGTGCCATGCTTTGAAGCGTTTCATCTATTTGAGCTTGTACTAATTCATTAAATTTGTCCCCTGAGGCATCAAGTGTCAAAATATATTTTTTATCATCTTGTTCAAATTTAAAGTCTTTAATATAATCTTCAAGTTCTGCTAACGAGCTAGCTGGATTAGCTGAGCTAGTTTGTGCCATGATGTCACCCAGTGCATCTGTTGGTAACTTCATCCACTGCTTTCCTGTTCCCTCATACATATAGAACTCAGTTCCATTGAAGTACATCTCTGTTTCCATCGACTCATCCATTGAACCGTCTTCTGTTTTCATAGAAGTTGTTCCCTTTTGATGCATTTGCATCGGTTCAATAACTACATCCATATCCATGTCTGCCTTAAGCTCTACGTTTGCTTCTTCACTTGGTATATTCATTTTTTGGTGAAGATTCACTTTAGCAGAGACACTCTTTAGTTCCTCAGACACTTCTAAGGACTTGTTATATACTTCTTCCAAAGTCATATCAGTAGTTTCTTTTACTTCCTTATTAGCCGGTGTAGCTGTGTCGTTACAAGCAGCTAATGCAAAAGTCATCGTAGTAGCCGCTAATAGCATTTTCCATTTCTTCATGTTAGTCCCATCCCTTCTTTGTTTCACACTTAACATACGAACAAATTATTGAAAGGTTTCACTTTTTTTACAAATTAACGAATACCACGCATGTATTTTTGGATAAGCGGTGTCATGACATAAAGAATTAACCCTAACCCTATAGCTATTGCACCTATTACCCCAAAGTACATAATCTCTGTTTCCGGTTTGTACAATTTTACAACCTGCGCATTAATTGCTTGTGCGGAAGCATTTGTCATAAACCATAAACTCATCGTTTGTGCAGCAAAAGCAGCAGGTGCTAGCTTTGTAGTTGCAGACAAACCAACTGGAGAAAGAAGTAATTCACCTAGCACTACTAAGAAGAAGCTTAGTACTAGCCACATCGGATTAGCTAATGTATCAGTTCCATTAAAGTAAGCAGGGAAAATCATTACGACAAAGGATAGACCCGCAAAGAATAATCCATAAGCAAATTTACGAGGGGTGGACGGCTGTCTATTCCCAAGTTTTACCCATAGCCATGCAAATACTGGAGCAAGGGCAATGATAAACAATGGATTCAACGATTGGAACCACGCAGGTGAAATTTCAAATGACCCAAGAGTTAGATCTACACGCTCATCTGCATATTGAGCTAAGATGTTAGAACCTTGTTCTTGAATTGCCCAGAACATCATTGCTGCTACGAAAAGTGGAATGTAGGCAAGTAAACGAGACTTTTCATCTTCCGTAGACTTATCACTTCTATACATAATAATGAAGTATAGAGTTGGGATTAAAATACCAAGTATGGAGATAGTCATAGTGAAAACGTTAATCGTCATAATACCAGCTTGAATCAGATAGAAACCAAGTGCTGCAATAACCACTACAGCTATTGCTAATCTCGTAAAGAATTTTTTCTTTCCTTCTTTAGTAAGCGGATTTGGCACATAAGATCCTGCCAAGCCTAAATACTTTTTCTTAGTTAGCAAGAAGACTACTAAACCTATTGCCATACCTACAGCTGCCAAACCAAATCCTAAATGGAAGTTATACTCTAAGCCGATTGTCCCAACGATTAATGGTGCGATGAAAGCTCCCATATTAATACCCATATAGAAAATACTGAAACCTGAATCTCTACGAGCATCTTCAGCAGAATATAAATCACCGACAATAGTAGAAATATTAGATTTTAATAAACCAGTACCAATAATGATAAATGCCATGGATATAAATAAGGTAGTTAGACCACCTGGGAAGGCAAGTACAATATGACCAATCATAATTAATACTCCGCCATAGAACACGGTTCTAGTAGTACCGAATAGTCTATCGGCTATCCATCCACCGATAATCCCAGACATATAAACTAAGGAGCCGTATACAGCCATAATGGAGTTAGCCGTCGATCTTTCTAACCCTAAGCCACCTTGGGTAACCTCGTAATACATATAATAGATTAAAATTGCTCGCATACCGTAGTATGAAAAACGCTCCCAAAATTCCGTGAAGAACAGGGATAGAAGGCCTTTAGGCTGTCCAAAAAATCCCGTCTGCGGTACGGATTTTACTATTTCTTCTTTCGATAACATCTTATTACGCCTCATTTCTACAAAATTATAATTAAATATTTCCTATTCTTTCAAAAAAGAAACATTATAATATTTCGACAACTGAAATTATTCGTTATAATAGTCGTTATGATAATGAAAAGGGGATAAGAAATGCTCAAGAAATTTTTTTCATTTTACAAACCACATAAACGATTATTTATTATTGATTTTAGCAGTGCCGTTTTTGTTGCAATTTTAGAACTAGCATTCCCAGTAGCAGTGCAATGGTTTATCGATGACCTTTTACCTACAGGAAATTGGGAGACAATTGTGCGGGTAGGTATAGTTCTCTTATTCGTCTATATTATTAGTACCGTACTCCAATATATCGTGAGCTATTTGGGGCACAAGTTAGGTATTAATATTGAGACGGACATGAGACAAAAGCTATTTAACCATGTCCAACGACAATCTTTCCGTTTTTTTGATAACACCAAAACGGGCCACATTATGAGTAGAATCACAAATGACCTGTTTGATATAGGAGAACTAGCACATCATGGACCCGAGGACCTATTTATTGCCATAATGACTATTATAGGTACCTTCACTATTATGTTCAACATTAATCCCGAATTAGCTATTATCGCTATTATTATGGTTCCATTCTTATCTATCGTAGCAACCTATGGGAATATCATGATGAATAAAGCTTGGAAAAACATGTATGGGAAAATTGCTGACGTCAATGCAAGAGTAGAAGACAGCGTTTCCGGAGTACGAGTTGTCCAATCCTTTACAAATGAAAATTTTGAAATTTCAAGATTCAAGGAAGATAATTCACAATTCCGAATAGCAAAACTAAAAGCTTACAAAGTCATGGCAGGTACTCATTCTACCATCTATATGATGACAAGGCTAGTAACTTTAGTTGTCCTTGTTGTAGGTGCATGGTTCTCTTTTCAAAATTACATAACTTATGGTGAGCTAGTAAGTTTTATTTTATATGTAAATGTACTAATTAAACCAGTGGATAAAATTACCGCTTTATTGGAATTATATCCTAAAGGAATGGCAGGATTTAAACGGTTCCTAGAATTAGTAGAGCAAGAGCCTGAAATTGAAGATAAGCCTAATGCAATTCAAGTCAATCATTTAAACGGGGATATTTCCTTTAACCACGTTAGTTTTCAATATGATGAACATAAAACGGTGCTAAATAATATTAACCTCTCCATACGCGCTGGTGAAACTGTAGCATTTGTTGGACCTTCAGGTGCTGGGAAAACAACTATTTGTTCGTTAATACCCCGCTTTTACGATGTAAGTGATGGTGCAATATCCATTGATGGAATCAATATACAAGATCTAGCTCTTCAATCCCTGCGATCACAGATTGGGATTGTCCAGCAGGATGTATTCTTGTTTACAGGTACTATTCGAGAAAATATAGCCTATGGTAAAAAAGAAGCCACTGAAGAAGAGATTAGAAATGCTGCTAAGAAGGCACATTTAGAGAGCTTAATCGCTTCTCTACCGGATGGATACGATACCCAAATTGGAGAACGCGGACTAAAACTTTCAGGTGGGCAAAAGCAAAGACTCGCAATAGCCCGTATGTTTTTAAAGAATCCACCTATCCTCATATTGGATGAGGCAACATCTGCTCTTGATACAGAAACAGAAAAAATCATTCAGCAATCACTAATGGAGTTGGCAGAGAATCGGACTACTCTTATAATTGCCCACCGCTTAGCAACAATTCGAGACGCGGACCGGGTAATTGTAGTAACGGAGGACGGAATTGCTGAAGATGGATCATATAACGAGCTTGTGGCTAAAGAAGGTATTTTTGCACGGCTCCATAACATACAGTTTCAACAAGTTTAAACTCCAATTTACATAACTTGGTTGGATGAAGCAATAAAAAAATGTAAAGCTCCGAAAACTTCCGCGCAGGAAAGTTTTCGGAGCTTTATTGATGTATACACTATGGTGTAGTTCATTATTAACAAGGTATACGCGTCCTAATCTATTAGGACTGATACACAAATTCCTCTAAGCGATCATAATCGGATTTTTTTAGCTCCACATGTATTAGCGTTCCCTCTTCCTCGTATGAGGTTGACTTCACTGAGGCTTTCTCGTTAAGATACGAAACGATATCTCCTCGATCAAACGGGATAAGTAGGTCGCACTGAACATAGTCGGAGAATATATATTTTTTAATAATATCTAGCAGCTCATCTAAGCCTTTCCCATCTTTTGCAGATATCCAGATATTGTTCCCTGCAACATGTGGGTACATCATGTCTGCTAAATCGGATTTATTGTATACATAAATTGTGGGGACGTCCTTTACTCCTACTTCTAGTAACGTTTCATTCGTCACGTCCATCATATAGCGGTGTTCATCGTTAGAAACATCTACTACGTGTAATAGTAGATTAGCATCTCTTGCTTCCTCAAGCGTTGATCGGAATGCTTTCACTAGATGATGCGGAAGTTTACTAACAAATCCTACTGTATCAGTTAATAGAAATTCCTTTTGATCGGGTAGTTTAATTTGACGGACGGAAGTTTCCAATGTGGCAAAGAGCATATCTTTCTCAAATACTTGCTTCGATTGTTCTTGTCCAATTTTTTGAAGCAGCTGGTTCATAATCGTAGACTTACCCGCGTTAGTATAGCCGACTAAAGAAACAACAGGTATATTATTTTTTTTACGTTGCTTTCTTTGCGTTTCCCGTTGATCTTTAACAAGTTCTAGCTCTCTCTTCAGCTTTGCTATTTGGTCTTCGATTTTACGACGATCCAGCTCTAGCTTTGTTTCCCCAGCACCACGGTTACTAACTCCTCCGCCCGTACTACCACCCTGACGACCAAGGGAGGCTCGCAGACCGACAAGTCTCGGTAGCATATATTGAAGTTGTGCGAGTTCTACTTGCATTTGTGCCTCATTAGATTTTGCACGTCTTGCAAAAATGTCCAAAATTAGCATAGTACGATCTATTACCTTGCATTCTAAATCCCGCTCTAAATTTCTTATTTGAGATGGTGAAAGTTCATCGTTAAAAATCACGAGGTTTGCATCAGTAGCTTCGAAGAGATTTTTTATCTCCTCTACTTTACCTGTTCCTACGTAATGAGAAGATGTCACTCGCTCTAAATTTTGAGTAATTTCACCAACAACCTCCACATCTAATGCTGCTGCTAAATTAATAAGCTCCTCTAATTCATACTCAAAATGCTCATCTTTTTGTAGCTTAACTGCAACTACTATCGCTCTTTCATCTAACTGTTCCATTTTAAAATCCTCCTCTTAATCGAAACGATATACTCCTTGTTCGTAAATAATAGCTTCTTGGTTAGGGAGTCCTTTAATGTGCACATTAACGAGCCTTTCTCTAGTCCCTTGTTTCAGCTGTTTAAATATTAAATTTGTATTGGGTAAGAATATCGATTGATCGTCGTAAGTAACATTGAGATAGCTACCCCATTTCTCTATTACTTCCCTTGGGTTTTCTACATGAAACTCACAGCTCTCAATGGTAAGCTGGAGGTTACTACTGTTCACTGTTCCCTCTTTCTTAAGCAACTCATATCGTTCATCATCTGTTTCTTCCCACTCTATAAAGAATGGTGCAGGTAAGCTGTCACGAACTTCTTCTTTGATAAATAACATTTTCCATTTACGTAAAGAGCCATTAGCTGTCTTTCTTTCAGCATATAGTACTCCTGTTGTTTCTATACCTTTATTTTCTAAGTCCTTATTAAGTAATTCCAAATCATTTACCCGAATGCAAATCGTTCCAAAACCGGGACCTTTTTTTAAATCATGAAGCATCAATTCTACTAAAGGGTGTCCTACACGCCTAGCTACTTGGTCGTCTTCCATTGCTAACCATTCTACATAGCTATTTTTCGTATACAGAAGTGCATTATACGTCCCCCAGTTCAAATGTTGTCCTCCAACCACAGCGTGAATTCCTTGCTGTTGCCAATCTCTTGCCACTTCTGTAGGTTTTCTATTTGTAAAATGAACAATATGGTCTAAAAACATACATTCACCTCTTGTCTCAAAATTATCCTTTTATTAAATTAAGTATACAGGAAAACTGAAAAAAGCACCGATTATAGCCTCGGTGCGTAACTCCTTAGTAATTTTAAATTATAGAAATCATATGGAATAAAGCTCCGGTGGCTGAGGAGCTGCCTCCTCGCTTTTCTCCATTTGCCTGTCGGGGCAGGAATAGGCGATTGCGCTTTTCTTGGTGTCTAGCTCCACCGCCTTGCCCCTCGGGG